>PSRJ01000275.1 GCA_003175985.1 Terriglobia bacterium | reverse complement strand
TCTACCTGCTTCTCGCTGTTTTGAGTTTGCCCCCCGCCCTGGTGACGCACACGCAATCCGAGGCTGCCGTGCTGGCCTTCTTTTTCTGGGGAATGTTCACCGCGGTCGGCTTCATCACGATTTCACTGCACGTGGCTGCGCGGGCGTATCCGGGGGACCAGACCGGGATGGTGGCGGGTATAGGATCGGGAGCGTGGGGCGCCGTGCTGGCGCTGGTCCTGCTCGTGTACGGGCCCTGGTTCGATCACCGCTGGTATGAGGCGACGTTCGTCTCCGCAGCCCTGATACCGGTATTTGGGACAGCGGTGTGGTTGTGGCTCAGCGCGAAGGCCGCCCGAATTCCGCAACCCGTCGCGGCAGCAGTGCGGTAAGCAGGTCCCAGAGTCATCACTCAAAAATCTGCGACACTGCCAAATCTCCAGAGCCGAACGGCGTCAGCGGAATGGCATCCGCGATTCCATAGACCACGGCTGCTCCGTCGCGTTGAAATACCGATACTGACTTCTTATCCGGATCGACGATCCAGCATTGTAGCGAGCCATTCGCAAGACAGAGGCTCACTCGCTCCCGGATCCGAGCCGGCGTGTTGGACGGCGATTTGATTTCAATAAGCAATTCCGGAGCGCCTCGCAGATTGTCATCCGGATCGATGCGGTCGAAGCGCTGCCGCTCGATCGCCGCGACATCGCCGGCTAATAGTTCGAATTCCGCAACGGGCCGGAAAGGCAGTTCCATGCCGACTTCACCGAACTTTTGGAGTTTCGATTCCAATAGTCGAGTCAATCGGACCTGCAGCTTCCAGTGACGCGCCCTGGGCCGGGTCACTGCGAGCACCTCCCCGTGGTGCAACTCATACGAGCATGTGCCGTCCTTCGGCATTTGCCGGAATTGAGCAACGGTAATCAAGTCCGGGAGAGCGGCCATGCTTCCATCTTAAAGGAACCCGCGCCGGGCTTACGGCGCCGGAGTTGCCAGCGGCTTGTCTTTGTCCACAACGTAGATGGCGATCAACTTCATCGGCTGGGCAGCGGTGTTGTGCGCGTCGTGCTTGAGGCCGCCTTTCACCACGAAACCATCGCCCGCTTTGACTTTGAGCGGGGGCTGGCCTTCAATCAGGATCTCGCCTTCGCCTTCGGTGACATAAGTGAGCTCATCGCCGGGATGCGTGTGCCGCCCGGCGGAGCCCATGGGAGCGATCTCGACGCGCGTGATGACGGCTTCGCGGCCGGGAACGGAAACATCTCCCTTCTTGACTACCGTGCGTTGAATGGCGGGGGCTTGCGCCAACACAGCAATTCCCCAAGCGCACCCGAGAACCAAAACTACAGGACTCCATCGTTTGATCAGTTTCATAGCAACTTCCTTTCATGGACGGGCGGAATACTTTTCGTAAAGCCGCTTCTGCTTATTATCCAAATCGACGGGCTTGCCCTTGATAAACAACTGGCGGACCTGGGTCTTGGCCTCCAACGGGTCGCCGTCGGTCACCAGCAGATCGGCCCACTTACCTTCTTCGATCGTACCCAGGCGATCGGACACGCCCCAGATCTCGGCCGCGTTCTTCGTGATTGCTTTCAAGGCTTCATCGTGCGGCAGGCCGAAAGCCACCGCCTGCGCCGCCTGGTAGGGAAGGTTTCGGGAAGAGAGATTGGCTGTCCCGGCAAATGTGCCCATGGCGAAGCGAATGCCGGCCTTCTGCAAGTCCGCCGGAGTTGTGTAGGAACGGTCGTAGGGATCGTCCTCGTTGAGCGGCAGCGCCAGCGTGGGGCCGAGGATCACCGGGATATCGCGCGTTTTGATTTCCTGGATCAGCTTGTAGGCTTCCGGAGCTTCGCAGAGAACGATCCTGATCTTCTGCCTGTCGGCGAAGATTAAGGCGTCGCGGATCTCGCGCTCCCGAATGGCCGTCACCAGCACCGGTTCCTTTCCTTCGAGAACCGGAATCATAGCTTCCATTTTCAAATCGGTCCGGAAATCCGTGCCCCCAGCCGCTTTAGCCTCGCGGTAGCGGCGGGCGCTGTCGAAGAACTCGTTCAGTTCGGCCATTTCGCGGTCGAATGTGCGCCTGGCCTCGGTAAAGGCGTTGGGGGCCGCGGCGCCCGAGGGTGACGTGCTGGATTCATCGAATGGGGCGGGCCGCGCCGAGGTCCGGATGAAAGGGATGCGGAGGTGCAGTCCGGCGGTCCGGCTGACACCCATTTCCTCGGTGGTCCAGCCTTCGAGATGGATGAGTGACACCTGGCCGGAAATCAACTGGCCCTGCGGCAGCGTCGCCGCGGTGGTAATGCCGTTCGCGCGCGTCACGGCGATGTGTTCGCTCGAAGGATTGACGGCCGTGAGCGCGACGAGTTGCGGGTTGAACCGGCCGATTTCCGTGGTGTCCGAGGTTTCCCGCACCGAGTTTACTTCGACCAGTCCGATCTCGGTGGCCGCATCGATCAGGCCGGGGTACACCTGGAGGCCGCGCGCGTCGATCACCTTCACGCCCTTGGGCGCGGCGATGTCTTTGCCCACGCCGATGATCTTGCCGTCGCGGACGAGCACCGATCCGTTATCGATCTGCGCTCCGGAGAGCGTGTGGACAGTGCCGCCGCGAAGCAAAAAGGAATCTTCACCCGCGGCTAACATGGCCGCGGGGATCGAAAGCAGTAGCCACAATTTCATGGGGTCTGCCTCGCGGGGCGTTGCTCGGCAGCGGCCTTATCGACGAGATCCTTTTTCTCCGATTGCTTCTGCGGGCGCCCGGCCAAATCCTGATCGCGATCGAAATACTCGCGGCCGTCGATCCACACCTTCAGCACTTTGCTGAAGTTGGAAAGCGGGTGGCCATCGTACAGGAGCACGTCGGCATCCTTCCCCACTTCGAGCGAGCCCACCTGCTTATCGATGAGAAGCTGCTTCGCGGGGTTGATGGTGATTAGCGAGAGTGCTTCGGTTTCGCTAAGCCCGCCGTATCTGACGGCCTTAGCAGCTTCCTTATCCAGATGCCGGATCAGTTCGGGATCATCGGAATTGATCGAAACCACCACGCCCTTGCGGGTGAGGATGGCGGCGTTATACGGAATCGCGTCTTCCGCTTCCATTTTGTAATCCCACCAGTCGGCGAACGTGGAAACGCCCGTGCCGCGATCGGCAATCTCTTTGGCGACCTTGTAGGCCTCGAGCGCGTGTTGCAAGGTGCGGATCTTAAAGCCGAACTCATCGGCGGCGTGCAACAGCATCAGGATCTCATCCTGCCGGTAGCAGTGGGCATGCACCAGGCGTTTGCCCTCGAGCACTTCGACGAGCGGCTCCAGTTTCAAATCGCGAGCCGGAGGGATGGCGAGCTCGCCGCGAGTGGTCTTGGCGCGGTAATCCTCCCAGCTTGCCTGATAGGCTTTTGCCTGGGTGAAGGCCTCGCGGATCACGTCTTCCACGCCCATCCGCGTTGCCGGGTAACGAAGGTTCGCGGGGTTGGGTGGTGCTCCTCCTCCCCCCGGGGCATTGCCGCGGCGCTTGGGATTTTCACCCAAGGCAAATTTTATGCCGGGCATGGCGCCTGCGAACTTCATCTCCTCGGCGTTCCGGCCCCATCGCAGCTTCATTACGAGGGTTTTCCCGCCGATCGGGTTGGCGCTCCCGTGAAGAATGTTGGCGGTGGTAACGCCTCCCGCCAGCGCACGATAGATGGCAATATCCTCGGGGTTCAGCACGTCCGTCATAGCCACCATCGAAGAGACAGAGACGGCCCCCTCATTGATCGCATCCGCCATGATGTGCGAGTGGCAATCGATGATGCCCGGCATCACGTACTTGCCGGCGCCATCGATTACTGTAGCTCCCTCAGGCGCGGTAACGCGTTCTCCGATAGCGGCGATCTTTCCGTTTTGCAGAAGGATCGAACCGCGCACCGTGCCGTTCGTGACCGTGAGGATGGTGGCATTCTGAATGATCACCGGCGCATCGGCGCCGATCGCGGGCGCCAGGGAAACCAGCGCCAGCCAAGTGAGTTTGTTCATCGGGATGGGCCTCTTCCGGGACGCGCGGGCGGCTCTTCCGGGAGCGGCTCGAACTTGTTTCCGTCCACAAATGTGTATTTGATTTTTGTCTCCGGGTTAAACAGATCGCCATCGGTGACCACGAGGTTGGCGATCTTGCCGGGGTCGATACTGCCAATCCGCTTGCCGATGCCGTAGATCTCCGCGGGTGTAAGAGTCAACGCGCGAATCGCATCGGCCGGCGCCAGGCCGGCGTCGATAGCCTTCTTCACCGCGCGCATCAGGTCGCGCGGATTATTGACGCCATCCGAGTAAAAGGCAAACGGCACGCCGGCTTTGGCGAGCGCGCCTGGGGCGGCAGGCGCGTTTTCCCGCAGCCTGAGAACGCGAACCGGTTCGTCCAGGGCGGGGTCTGCGTCGCGCGCCCTCTCGGGATACTTCAAGCTGACCAGCACAGGCGTGTGGCTCTGCTGCAGGAGCTCGGTTTCCCGCCAGGCTTCGTGGCCGCCATAGAGGACGGCTTTGAGCTTCAGCTCGCTCGCGAGCGCAGTCATGCGCTCGATCTCGATGGCGGTTTCGGCGGGCAGCAGCACAAGAGACGAGTCGAGCACGCCTTCGAGCGCGCGGTCATATGCGGGGCGAGGCAAACCCTCTTGGTGCTTCTCATATATCGCTTTGGCTGTTTTGTAGTGCTCCGCATCCAGGTAGATCTGGCGGACATACGCGATCGAACCCAGCAGAGAGGCGGGGTACCCACGGCCGCCGCTGGTGCGCAGAGTAAGGAATTGGCCGACGGAATCGGCGACCACCATTTGGCCGGCACGCTCGCCCGCCATGTTGATGACGGCGCCTTGTCCCGAGAAGATATTGCCGCGAGGAAAGACGACGGCCGTGGTGTAGCCGCCGTCGCGGGCCGTTTGAATGGCGCGTTCGGAGGGAGCGATCTGGTCGGCGGCCTTAACCCACGAGACGGTCAGGGGCCGGTCTTCCGGTCCGGCAGCAGGGGAAGCTCCGTTTCGCCCGCCTGCGCCGGATTGACTGGGCAGGCCCCACGTGCTCAATGCATCGATCAGACCGGGGTAAACCGTGAGGCCGTTACAGTCGATCACCCAGGCACCCGGCGGCGGCGTCAGATTCGCGCCAACCGCTTCAATGAGGCCGTTGCGGATGACCACCGAGCCGCGTTCGAGCACCGGTCCGGAAACCCGGACAATGCGGGCGTCGCGCAATAAGTAGCGCCCCGGGGCCTGGGCGCGCATGCCGTTCACCGCCATTGCCAACAACGCCAACCGGCACACTGTCCGCCTCATAAAAACCTCGATTCGGGGATTCGGATTCATCATACAACGCCGCGCCATCGTAGAATCAACCTATGGCTCTCTTCGGGAAGGCTCACAAGCTGCTGGCTGCGGGCTCGCGCGCTACCGCTTTTCGTCTCGAACGGCTGGACGGCGGCGAGATTTCTTTGGACGAGATTAGCGCGGAAGGCCCGGCTCTGCTGGCGTTTTTCAAAGTGAGTTGCCCGGTCTGCCAGCTCACCCTGCCTTATCTCGAACGGATCCAGACATCCGGCCGGTTGCCGGTATATGGCATTTCGCAGGACGATCCCGAGGACACGCGTGAATTCAACCGCCGGTTCGGGATCAGCTTTCCCATGCTTCTCGACACCGAGGAGAGCGGCTTCCCGGTGAGCAACAATTATGGGATCTCCAGCGTCCCGACGTTGTTCCTGGTGGAACGCGACGGTAGGGTTTCGCGCGTGGTTGAAGGCTGGAACAAGTTGGAGATCGAGGGGTTGGGCGCGCAAGCGGGCGTGAACCCGTTCCGCCAGGGCGAATCTGTTCCCGACTGGAAAGCCGGCTGACACAGCCGCAACTAGGCTCCGGTCCGGAGTCAGGCTAGAATAGGAAACAAGACCGAATGGCTGAAGACAAACGGAACATACTGGGTGCCGCCGCGGCGATCGCCAAGGGGATGAGCGTCACGTTCAAAGAGATGATGTCTCCGACGGTGACCGAATTCTACCCCGAGGAGCCGCCGAAATTTGAAGAGCGCTTCCGCGGGAAACATGTGCTGCAGCGCGACGAGAACGGTATGGAAAAATGCGTGGCGTGTTTTCTGTGCGCCGCTGCCTGTCCTGCCAACTGCATCTACATCGAAGCGGCCGAGAATACCGACACAGTCCGCATCTCCGGCGGTGAACGTTACGCCAAGGTCTACAACATCGATTACAATCGGTGCATTTTCTGCGGGTATTGCGTCGAAGCATGCCCTACCGATGCCATCACCCATGGCCATGGATTTGAGCTTGCTCAATACAACACCTCCACGCTGATCATGCGCAAGGAGGATATGCTGGCTCCCGTGCCGCCGGGGGCCAAACCGCCGGTCATTGAGACCGAAGAGGTTGCCGCTCATTAGCCTGTGAATCCCGCCGGCCGGGGGCCTCATCGAATACTCACGCGCGTATGTTTACGGCCATCCGGGAACAGTTCGATACCATTTTCCGGGAAGACCCGGCTGCCAAGAGCGTTGTCGAGATTTTTTTCTGCTATCCCGGTTTTCACGCTATCCTGGCGCATCGCGTGGCACACAAGCTCTACCGGTGGAAGGTTCCGCTGCTGCCGCGCGTCATCTCACAGATCAGCCGCTTCTTTACGGGAATCGAGATTCATCCCGGCGCGCGCATCGGGAGGCGTTTTTTTATCGACCACGGAATGGGCGTGGTGATCGGCGAGACCACAGAAATCGGCGATGATGTGTTGCTCTACCAGGGCGTGACTCTGGGGGGCACGGGGAACGAAACCGGAAAGCGCCATCCAACGTTGGGCAACCGCGTAGTGGTGGGGACAGGCGCCAAGGTTCTGGGGAATATCAAGATCGGGAACAACGTGCGGATCGGCGCCGGGTCTGTGGTGGTCCATCCCGTTCCGGACAATTCGACGGTGGTCGGCATTCCGGGGCGTGTGGTTCGCATGCGCGATCAGAACGGCGTGCTGGAGCACGGCAAACTACCCGATCCGCAGGGCCAGGCCCTCGAAGATCTGACGCATCGGGTCGCCGAGTTGGAAGCGATCCTGCGCAAGGTGATCGCCGAACGCGACCCCGACAGGCAGGGGACGGAACCGCTGCCGTAATCACCGCTGCGCGCGCAGCGTGGGTTGTTTCAATGCCTTCAGGCGCGCCTCCAGTTTGGCGGCTTCGGCGAGACGGCCGAGCTGCCGCAGAACAGCCGCATAGTCCGGAAGCAGTTCGGCCAGCCGGGCGGAGCCTTGGTTGTACGAGGCATCGAGCGCTGTCAGCGCGCGCCGGAACAGCGGCTCCGCATCCTTATAGTTTTTCTGGGCCACGCGCACCAGCGCGAGATTGCGGAGATTCGCTACATCATCGTCATCGCGCAGCTTCATGGCGGCGAGATATAGCTTCTCGGCTTCGTCGTATTTTTTCAGGGCCGCTTCCGTCACCGCCAGGTTGTCGTAACTCATCGCAAGGACCGAATTCTTCGCGCCGAGAAGGCGCTTCCAAAGCTCCAGAGAGCGGCGGAAAAGAGGCTCGGCTTCTTCGAAGCGCTTGGTGCCGAAGTAGAGCCGCGCAAGCGTATCGATGGCCTGCGCCACGTCGGCATGGATGGCGCCTTCGTTGATCTCGCGGATAGCCAAGGCGCGCCGTAGGGCCGCTTCGGCCAGCCGCCACTGGTTCAACTCGCGGCGGCAGGCCGCCAGGCTCTCGAGCGATGCCGCCAGCTTCAAGTCGTCGATCCCGAATGTCGCTTCCTGCACGCGGACCACCCAGTCCCAGGCGGTCGCGGCTTCCGTAAACTTCTTCTCGGTCTGATAGATGTTGGCCAGCATCGCGAAATCGGCTGCGGAGTCGGGGTGATCGGCGGCGAAGCTGCGGGCGCGGATCGCGATGGCCGTCTCTGCTTCGTGCTCCGCCTCGCGGAACTTCGTGAGGCTGACCAGGACCTGCGCCAGCCGCTGATGCGTGCCAATCGACGGGCCCTCGCCTTCGCCGGACCGAAGGCGTAGATCAAGGGTGCGACGATACAACGTTTCCGCCTGGCTGAGCTCTCCAAGCGCGGCCTTGATGCTGGCAAGCTCTTCCGTGTCGGCTACCGTCTCATCGAGTGCCAGCAATTTTTCGAGCAGCGGATCGGCTTCCGCGAGACGTCCCGTGGCCCGGTAAACGGTAGCAAGGCCGCGGAGCGCGGGCGCTGTCTCACTTTGCTCCAGGGCTTGCTTCAGCAGAGGCTCAGCCTGATCCCAGCGCCGCTCGGCCAAGGGCTTTTCCCAGGTCTGTGCCAGAAGGCCCGGAACACATAACACGGCGATCAAGAATTTCATAGACGCTCTACTTCAAGCTGCGATCGAAGAACCCGATCATCATTTCGTTCATCTGTTTGAGACTTGCGCCGGTGACCCCGTGGGTCTTTTGCGGGTACAGCATCATCTCAAACTGTTTGCCAGCCGCCTGTAACGCGCTGGTCAGCTGCAGAGTGTTCTGGAAAAGGACGTTGTCATCCTCGAAATTGTGAGCGAGCATCAGCTTACCCTTAAGGTTGGCGGCATGCTGCGGAAGAGCCGTTTCGCGATAGCCGTCCGGATTCTCAGCGGGCAGGCCCATGTAGCGCTCGGTATAAATGGTGTCGTAGTTGAGCCAACTGGTCACTGGCGCGCCCGAGAACCCGGCACGGAAGACCTCTGGAGCATTCAAGAGGGCATTCACGGTCATGAATCCGCCGTAGCTCCATCCGTGAATGCCGACGCGATCCGGATCGGCCAGCCCGAGCGAAATCAGGTATCGAACCCCGGCGACCTGGTCGGCTAATTCCGCGGCGCCGAGCCGATGGTGAATCGCCGTTTCGAAGGCGTGCCCGTGTCCCGGGACCCCGCGATTCTCGGCCTGCCAGATGAGGTAGCCACGCCGGGCCAACACCTGTTCGACGGTAATGCCGGCCCACGCATTGCGGATCGTAGGCGTCACGGTTGGGCCGCCGTACACCGTGACCAGCAGCGGATATTTCTTGCCGGTCTCGAATCCCGCGGGCCGGATCAGCCGGCCGTGCAATAGCGTGCCGTCAGCGCCTTTGAATTGCAGGATTTCGGTGGGCAAGAGGTCGAACTCTTCCGCCTCGCGCGGATCGACATCCCGAAAGGTACCGAGCGTTTGTCCCTGACCCGAGTGCAGAATGGTGCGCGGAGGGGAAATCAAGCTCGACCAGCGATCCAGGAAATAAACGCCGCCCGGCGCCATGGAGATCTCGTGAGTGCCGCGTTCCGGCGTCAGCCGCCGCGGATTTCGGCCGTCGATCCCGATCGCGAACAGGTGCCGCTCGAGCGGGTCCGGTTCGTTGGATGTATAGAAAATGCGCCCGGCGGCCTCGTCCACACCGGCAATTTCCGACACTTCCCACTGCCCCTTGGTCAACTGTTGAACTTCGCGCCCATCGTTCGAGTAGAGATAGATGTGCCGGTAGCCATCGCGCTCGCTGGTCCACAGGAAATGCTTGCCGTCCTTCAAAAATCGCAAATCGCCGCGCAGGTTGATCCAGTAGGGGTCGGACTCGCGGAACAGGGTCGCAGCCGCGCCCGATTCGACATCGATCGCCAAGGCTTCCAACCGGTTCTGCACACGGTTGGTGCGCATCACGTAGACACCGCGCCCGTTCGGCATCCAGTCTACACGGGCGATCAGATAGGTGTCCCGCGTATCGCCGATGTCGAGCCAGCGGATGCGGCCCCCTTCGGCGGGAACCACAGCCAGTCGGATAGTGGGATTGGCCTCGCCTGCCTGAGGATAGGACTGCGGCTCGAACACGGCCCGCAGGCCCAACAGGTCTTCATGTGGGACCACGGGCTCGCGCGCCGTATCGAACTGGAGGTACGCCACCGACTTCGAATCCGGTGACCACCAGAACGCCGTGCTGAGTCCGATTTCTTCGGGATAGACCCAATCGAGCCCTCCGTTGCGCAGAGTCTGGGATCCTCCGGACGTGAGGCGCGTTTCTTTCCGGCTGGGGATGTCGAGTGTGTAGAGGTCCGCCGCGCGGCGAAACAGAACTTTGGTTCCATCGGGCGAGAGCTTGGGATCGAGCTCCGCGGCTGGCGTTTTGGTGAGCTGTTCCCAATCGCCGCGATCGGCATGGATCAGAAAGAGGTCGCCCCGAACCGCGACGAGCAGCGACTTGCTGTCCCTGGACCATTGCATGCCGCCCGTGCTCTCGCGGCGGTTCGTCCATTCAAAAGGCACACCCACTAACGGCAAGCTGACGGACGCGTTTTCCAATTCGCGAAAGCCGGCCACACGCCGGGCGGTTTTCGTTTCCGCCGCATACACCATCAGGTCCTGGCCCTGACGGAAGGCAAAAGATTTTCCATCCGGCGCCCACACCGTCGCACCGGCTTCGCGCGGTGGCTCCTCAACCAGAGATTCGAGGGTGACGGGCTTTTTCTGAGCGGAGGCGGCAGAGGCCAATAGTAGGAACACGCCGAACTTGCGCATACTGGTAGTAATTTTAGCGTGGGCCGCGCTAGAATAGCTCGCGCAGCTATGTCATCGCGATACGGCGAGGTCTATGGCCGGTGGTGCTCCGATCCCGAGGGCTTCTGGGCGGAGGCCGCGCAGGCCATCCACTGGTATCGGCAATGGGATGAAGTGCTCGATTCTTCGCGTCCCGGCTTCCACCGGTGGTTCCGCGGCGGAGTGCTCAACACGTGCTACAACACGCTGGACCGCCACGTACTCGGAGGACGCGCCGACCAGATCGCGGTGATCTACGACAGTCCCGTGACGAGGGTTCGGAAACAGATTACCTACCGTGAGCTGCGCGACGAGGTGGCGCGTTTCGCGGGTGTCCTGGTGCGTTACGGCGTTGGACGCGGAGACCGGGTGATCATTTACATGCCCATGGTTCCCGAGACCATTGTGGCCATGCTGGCGTGCGCCCGCATCGGCGCCATTCACTCGGTTGTTTATGGCGGCTTTGCCTCGAATGAGCTCGCGACGCGCATCAATGACGCGCAGCCGAAGATCATTGTGTCGGCATCGTGCGGCTTGGAAGCGAGCCGCGTCATCCCCTATAAACCCTTGCTCGATGGCGCGATTGATCTGGCGACGGCGAAGCCGGAGCACTGCATCATTCTCCAGCGGCCAGAACTGGAAGCTCCCCTGGTGAACGGGCGCGACATGGGATGGGCTGCCGTGATGGCGGGCAGCCAGCCCGTGGACTGCGTCCCGGTGGAAGCAACCGATCCGTTGTACATTCTTTACACTTCGGGGACTACCGGTGTGCCGAAGGGCGTGGTGCGCGATAACGGAGGGCACGCCGTGGCGCTCGCCTGGAGCATGAAAAACATTTATGGCGTCGATCCGGGCGAAGTCTATTGGGCCGCCTCCGATCTGGGTTGGGCCGTGGGCCATTCCTATATCGTGTACGCGCCGCTGCTTCACGGCTGCACGACGATCCTGTATGAAGGGAAACCGGTGGGCACGCCCGACCCCGGCGCCTTCTGGCGCGTGATTTCGCAGAATCAGGCTCGCGTACTGTTCACCGCTCCCACGGCATTCCGCGCCATCAAGCGTGACGACCCCGCGGGCGACTACGTCGGCAAGTACGATTTGAGCTGCCTGCGCACACTCTTTCTGGCCGGGGAACGCTGCGATCCCGATACACTCGTGTGGGCTCAGGAGCGACTGCGCGTTCCTGTGATTGACCACTGGTGGCAGACCGAAACCGGCTGGCCGGTGGGCGCCAACTGCGTGGGACTGGGCCAGTTTCCGGTGAAGCCGGGTTCCTGCACGAAACCGGTGCCGGGCTATGATGTTCGCATTCTCGACGATCATGGGCGCGAACTACCGGCAGGGCAGATCGGTAACATCGTGATCCGGCTGCCGCTGCCGCCGGGCTGCCTGCCCACTCTGTGGAACAACGATGCCGGTTTCCAGGCGTCTTATCTTAGCGCTTACCCGGGTTACTATCAGACCTCCGATGCCGGTTACCGGGATGAAGACGGTTATCTCTGGGTGATGAGCCGCACAGACGATATCATCAACGTCGCCGGGCATCGTCTTTCTACGGGAGGGATGGAAGAGGTTCTGGCGTCCCACCCCTGCGTGGCGGAATGCGCGGTGGTAGGGGTGGCCGACGAGATTAAAGGCGAGATTCCGATTGGGTTAGTGGTGCTCCGGGCGGGTGTGGATCGCGCCCAGGAAGTGATCATCTCCGAGTTGGTGGGCCTGGTCCGCGAGAGAATCGGCCCGGTCGCGTCGTTCAAGATTGCGGCGGTGGTCAAGCGGTTGCCGAAGACGCGCTCGGGCAAGATCGTGCGCGGCACGATCAAGCGCATGGCCGATGGCGCCGAATACCGGATTCCGGCGACGATCGACGATCCCCTGACAATCGAAGAGATCGGCGAAGCGTTGGCGGGATTGGGATACCCGCGCCGCTAAAGCAAGCCTCGCGGCTCCTCCCGCAAAAAACCATTCGAAGTCAGGGCCGCGCAGGCCGATAAGTCCGTCATGCGCGCCGGAGTGCCTGGTGACGAGCGCCCGAGACTAAGTACGGACCAGAAAGCCCTGCGGGTCAATCTCGACCCGGTGCGCTACGGAACCTTTGCGGAGATCGGCGCGGGCCAGGAGGTTGCGCGCTGGTTCTTCAAAGTTGGCGGCGCGGCCGGAACAATCTCCAAATCCATCTCGGCCTATGACATGGCAGTGAGTGATGCCATTTACGGCCGCTCGAAACGCTACGTTTCGCGGGAACGCCTGCAAAGCATGCTCGATTACGAGCACGGTCTCAACCTGGAACGCCTCAAACCATCACGCGGGGACAGCACCGCCTTCTTCACCTTCGCGGATACCGTGGCAGCCCGCAACTACCATGGCACGAATGAGTGCCACGGGTGGCTCGGAGTCAAGTACCAGGCACATCCCCGTGATGAGGATAGCCAAATCATCATTCATGTCCGCATGCTCGACGACGAGAACGCCCAGCAGCAGGAAGCGCTGGGCATCGTCGGCGTCAACTTGCTTTACGCGGCCTGTTTCCTGCATCACAAGCCCGAACGAATGCTCGAATCGCTGTTGGACAACCTCAGCACGAAGCGCCTGGAGATCGACATGGTCGAGTTCTCAGGCATCGAGTTTCGCCATGTTGATAATCGCGTAATGAGCCTCAAGCTGGTACAACTCGGCCTTAGCGGCGCCGCGATGTTCGGCCCGTCGGGGGATGTGCTGCAACCCTCCGAGGTTTTGCGCAAACGGCCGATCCTGGTGGAGCGTGGCAGCTTCCGCCCCGTCACCAAGGTCAACATCGACATGATCGACTGCGCGCGCCAGCGCTTCGCCGCGGAGCGCGAGGTTCAAGCAGACCAGATCGTCGAATTGATGGAGATCACCATGCGCAACCTCCTGGCAACCGGAGCAATCGACCTGAGTGACTTCCTGGCCCGCGCGGACGTGCTCGCGACCGCGGGCAAGACCGTGCTGATCTCCGACTACTTCGAATACTTCCGTCTGGCGGCATACCTGACCCGGTACACCAGCGAGCCCATCGCGGTCACTATGGGTGTTGCCAGCCTCCAGGACCTCTTTAAGGAGCAATACTACGATGGTCTGGAAGGCGGCATCCTGGAGGCCTTTGGCAAACTCTTCACCAAAGATCTGCGCATCTACGCGTACCCCTTGTTGGACCAAAGCACGGGGAGTCTGACGACCGTTGAGAACGTGGCGATGCCGGGCGATGTGCAAAGTCTCTACAGGCACCTTGTCGATCGGGGCAGAATCAAGCAGCTTGACAATTTCGACGCGAGCGTCCTGCATATCTTCTCGCGCGATGTCCTGCGGCGCATCAAAGAGTGCGATGCTGCCTGGGAAGAGATGGTGCCCCCCGAAATCGCCGCACTAATCAAGCGTCGCTTATTATTCGGGTACCGCGAGGCGGAACTGCGCGAGGGCCGCGATTGCCCGAGTGCGGAAGCACACATCAGACTTTGCTGACGACGATGCGATGTACTTTGATCAGGAGTTCTACTTCCTGCCGTGGGATCTGTAAAACGTTGGCAATCTGTGCCGGCGCTTCGCCGCGGCGGTGCATCCGCAACACTTGTGAGCGTTTGCTCAGATTAAGGCCGGGGCGAGGTGTAGCGGGAAGGACGTTCACAGGGGCGGGAACTTCCAGGTCATGCACTTCACCAGCGAGTGCATCCAGGCCACTGCGCAAGGCCTCCACTTCGGTTGCGAGTTGTTCGCGCAGCGCATGTTCGCGCCCGGCGGCCGTGCGCGCCGCGGATGTGGTTTGGAATAGCAGCGCGATACTGAGGCCGACTGAGGCCAGCACCAGAGCAGACAGGACCGCCAGCGGCACCGCGGCCGAATTCATAAGTCCGCCGCCTTGGTCGCTTCCGGAGCCACGTTGCTTCTATCGGCGGCTGCCGCGGTTTTCTGTACAGGCGCAAGGGCGCCTCAACATAAAGCGGCCATGAGCGCTCCCCGCGCCGTCGAGTTGAGCGGGTCCGCCGAAACACGCAGTTCCGAGAGACGCACCGGAAAATCACGGGCCCGCAAGGCCTTGCCGAACTGATCGAGGAACCCCTTGGGGGCCACCGTGCCGCCGCTCAGTACCAGGGGAATGGCCTGATCGAGTCTTGGCAGCCGTTGCGCCGCGGAGATCCGGTTACGCAGCGCTTCGACAAGATTCATGATCATTTCCTGGTAGTAAACGGTGAGCGCGTTTTTCACACGGTCGTTGCCCAGCCCGTTGAGGTGAAACGTTTGTTCTTTGACCACGCGCAATCGCGTCGCCAGGTCCCCGGTGGCCAGGGCCGCCTGGGAATCGATGAAGTCGCCCGCCTTGGGAACGCTGAAGCTGATCACGGGCACCGATAAAACGGAGAGACAGACATTACACAATCCGCTGCCACAGGAAATGCCGATCCCGGTGTAATTGGAGCCGCCCAATTCCCCGAAAACGATGGCGAGCCCTTCCTCGATCGGTGTGGCCTCGTACCCCAATTCCAAAAGGATCTGGCGAATCGAAGCCTCATGATACGCAATGCTGCCTTCTTCATCGTCGGTGGGTGCGGGAATACTGAAAAAGATCTTCTGCCCTTCGACGGCAGCTTTCCCGATCAGTTTTGCAATGATCCGCTGCACCACGGCGAGGCTGTGCGGTTCGCGTGGGTTGAGTACTCCATTTTGCATGGGACGCCGGGTCTCGACATGAAAAACCTCGGCAAATTTCTGGGCATCATTACCCGCCACCAGGATCTCAGGACCCTGCACTTCATGGAAGACGTTTTCCTTCTGTAGGAGGCTTTCCGCCAGCTTGGAATAAGGCAAGGTCAGGAACGCGTTGAGTTCCGCCTGGTACTCGTATCTTCGTTCCGAATTGCGAGCCACCACGATGCGGCTCGTACCTACGTCAAGGCCGAGCGCCTGCGTGTAGTCCTGTTCTGTTTTATTCATTCCGGTCCTTCCTGCACATCGCTTACTCGCCCGGGTGCCGCCTGTCCGCATCCCGCCGGATCCGGCGGATTTCCTCGGCGTCCAGGGGTGGATCTTTGGCTCCTATTCGCAACAACAAAACCACCAACATGCACATAACACAGCTAATGACAACAATCACCGCGAGACGACCTATTTGCGCAACGTGGCGCGTTCCAGCACCGAGGCGAGGCTTCCACCGGCAGCGGCGCTGCCCTGCGGAACGCAGAACGTGGCGGCCTCGGTAATGCGCTGCGATTCTTCGTGCTTGCCACGCTGCCAGGCGTGGAGCTTATCCTGCTCTCGAGCCACCTCATCCAGGTTGGCCTGAATCCGGGACATGTATTGGCTGGTCAGCCGGTCCAATTCCGCTTGAATCCTATTGTTCTCTTCCGTTTTGGTCGCCTCGAAATCGCGGACGCGGTTCTGCTGGATCTCCTCGTAATCGTTCAAGGCGCGCTGCCGGACGACGGCGTCCTGCAGCAGATCTTCGATCTCCACTCCCGCGGCCTCGAGCGCCATTAGTAATGAACACCGCTTGGCTTCCGGAGACATTCCCGCAAGGTGGGTACTATTGACCATATCCGCCACCTTCAAGATGCCGTAGGGAATGCGCGGCGGTTTGACTGCGGCATGCTGATAGATCTGATCGAAAGACAGGTACTTAGCGGATTCCCCGGCACCAGGCTGGGGGGCCCGTGCCGGTGACTCCGCTTCTTTGGCCGCCTCCCCCGCCGCCGCCGTGCGGTCCGGCGAGCCGTTCCGGGACACCCCATTGGGAGCCGGCAATTCGTCCTGAAACGAGAAGGGGAACCAACTCTTCAGCATATGAAACTCCTAAACTGGCTTGTATCACTCTGGTAGTATCTCGGGATTTCGATTTCTCTCAAAGAGTTGAGAAAACAGCGGGCGGGGGGTTCCGGCGACTGCGGCGTTTCAAATCAGCGCCCGGAGGAGCCGCCTACGGAACCGGGAATATCGTACGCGGCCCTAAGGTCTTCGCTTTAATCCGCCGATGGAAAAGCAGCGATGCAAAGCGGGATCGAGCAAACAGAATTGCGGCCGTGGGTGGGTTCCTTTGCAGGACGGATTTCCGATCCCGTGGTGCGACTGCGGTTTTTGCGGGCGGTCGCGCCGCCGCCGGTCAGCGCTCCTGCCGAACGCTGGCGCCGTGTGTTTCGCTTCCTGCTGCCCGTGGCGTCTGCCGCGTTCCTGCTCTCGCTTACCTTGATGCAGGCGGCGTCGCGCATCGAGATCGCTGCAGTTACCGTACGCGACAGTGTCGCTCCCCAAATGCCGCCCCTCAAGCCGTCACCGGAAGTCTGGCTGGTAGAAAAGAAGGGCGATGAGGAAGTTTACAGTAACGGTCTTCGCATCGATAATCGCCTGGCAGTCTCCAATCACCTCCGCTCCTACCGCGTCTTTCCGGCGAACGGAAAAGGTCCGCCGGTCCACGGTACGCAGCCGATCGGGATCGTGTTTCATACCACCGAGAGCCGCCAGGCGCCGTTTGAAGCGGAACAGAACGGTCTGCTGAAGAAGATCGGGGAATCGTTACTGGAGTACGTGCAGCGGAAGCAGGCCTATAACTTTCTGGTCGATCGTTTCGGGCGTGTCTACCGCATCGTCACCGAGAGTGATGCCGCCAATCATGCCGGGCATTCCGTGTGGTCCGACGGCAAGTGGCTTTACCTCAACTTGAACGAGAGCTTTCTGGGCGTTTCCGTGGAAGCGCAGACCGATCCCGGGCAAGTGGATGACCGCATGAGCATGGCCCAGTTGCGCGCCACCACCATGCTGACGGAAATGCTGCGCAGCCGGTACGCGATTGAGGCAGAGAATTGTGTCACGCATGCCCAAGTGTCGGTGAACCCCTCTAACATGCGGGTCGGATACCACACCGATTGGGCATCGGGTTTTCCATTCGAGAGCATCGGGCTACCCGACAACTATGCGCGGCCCTTACCTGCGCTGGCGGCGTTCGGGTTCGAGTCTGATGCCGCGTTTTTGCAAGCGGCCGGCGCGCGCCTGGCGCTCAGTGTGAAACTGGCGGAGGATCGCCTTCAGCAGCAAGCTATTGCCCGCGGCCTGTCTTTACGCGGCTATCGAAAGCTTCTGCAGGACCGCTATCGGGAGCGGCTTTCGGAAGTGCACCAGACAACTTCGGGGATGTAGTGCCGTTAGGCCACGCGGCCCGCGGCTACTTCCGCCTGGAGTTGCGGCGTACGGTACACGACGTCCAGCAGCGGTGAAGCCATAAACGTGGTCAGCAAGGCCATTACCACCATCATGGAGAAGACCGGAGGCGAGATCACGCCTATATCGAGCCCAATATTCAGGATAATGAGCTGCATCAGCCCGCGTGTATTCATCAGAACGCCCAGGGCGGTCGCGTCTCTCCAAGGCATACCGGCGAGCTTGCCGGCGCCGAGGCAGCCGCCCAGTTTCCCCGCCACGGCCACGACCAAAACGACCACAGTGTAGATCCACATGCCGTGTCCGGTGATGGTGCCAATGCTGGTGCGCAGCCCGGTGTAAGCGAAGAAGAGAGGCAGCAGTAAGGCCACGGTAACGGACTCGAACTTCTGCTTCAGGTGATCCACGAAATCGGCGCTCTTGGGCATGATGGCGCCCAGCAAAAAGGCGCCGAACAGCAAATGGACTCCCAGCATTTCCGTACATAGGGCCGAGGCCAGCACTAACAGGATGATCCCGGCAATGGCGTTATCCGTCAGCCTGCCATGTTTTTGATACGACTTTTCGAACCAGGGCACCAGACGCTTCACGCCGGTCAGCATGAGAATCACATAGATCAGCGATCCGCCGAGCGTGAGCCACAACGGTCTGGAACCGTGCGAAGCGCGGATCAGCACCACGATGTAGGCCAGCACGCACCAGCCGGTCACATCGTCGACGGCCGCGCAGGCGATTGCGAGGCTGCCCAATTTCGTGCGCAGCAGGTTCCGCTCGGCGAGAATCCGGGCTAAGACCGGAAACGCCGTGATGCTCATGGCCGCGCCCATAAACAGTGCGAAGCCTGTAAAGGTGACGCCCTGGTTAGAGAGCCGCGGATATAGAAAGAGGGCAGCGACACTCCCGAGACAGAACGGCGCGGCGATACTGACGTGACTCGTCAGCACAGCGGCATGTCCATATTCGTGCAGGTCTTTGGTGTTCAAAGACAGACCCACGAGGAACATGAACAATACGAGCCCAATCTGGCTGAATGCGTTCAGGTAATCCAGGCTGGCCGGGGGAAACAGTGTCGCCGATACTCCCGGAGCAACCCAGCCAAGCAGAGACGGACCCAGCAGGATCCCTGCCGCCATCTCACCCACGACCTGCGGCTGGTTGATCTTCCGGAACAGCGAGCCCGCCACCCGCGCCAGGATAAGAATTACCCCGATCTGGAGGACCAGCTTAGAGAGCTCCAGGGGCGTCACGGAGTGTCCGAGGGTGCTCCCCATTTTGTCAGCCACCGGCGGGACCGGGGGCGCCACCAAGCCCTTTCCCGCATCCAGCACCGCGACCAGGCACAGGATCGGCAGACCAACGAGCAGGATGTATGCAAACACCAGCTTCCGCTGCGGCATGTTCGGATATTACTTGGAAGTAGATGCGGCCGCCAGCTCAGAGTCCTGATAGGCCGGCGGTTGAATCATCCGATTCAGATGATATTTGTCTTCTCCCCGCAACTGCGCACAACCCCAATTGTCCAGGTTGTATTTTTCCTTCAGGTAAGTGACCTCGTGAATGGTTTCTCCGCGGTACACCTGCACATCGGTGCGGATGGTCCGGAATACGAAACCAAACCTGCGGTTGGGAGAGTTGTTAGGCGGCGAACCGTGAATGCAGCGTTCTGTGAAGATCACGCATTGACCCGACTTCAGCGGCATGGGCACAATCATGTCTTCAGTGATCGGCACTTCCAGCGTCAGCCCCGAGGACTTTGCAAACCGGCCCTGACCGCCAATAATCTTGGCAACTTCAGGCGGATTACCGATAAAGCCGCTGCCGCCCAAACGCATACTCCACATCTTGCGGTGCGTGCCCTTCAGGAAGTGCATACAACCGTTCTCGAAGTAGGCATCGTCGATGGCGATCCAGGTAGTGAGCTGGAAGAGCTGGTTCAGCCTGGCCGGTTCCAAAGTTGCCTTGACCTTCTGTTCGGCCATGTAGGTGCTCGCCTGGTGCCAAGTGATTTCCGGATCGCCCGACTTCTTATTGAAAATTTGAGAACGCCATACCAACAGGTCCGGGCCGAGGAGCTGCGCCAGTCGCTCACTCAGTTGCGGCATGGAGATGACTTCCCAGAATTCGGGAGCATCGATGTACCGGTCGCGATACTGGTTTTGCGCCGTCGGGTAAACCTTCGACTGCCGTTCCATCACGCTGTCCACTTTGCGGCGGATCTCGACCATCTCTTCGGGCGTCCACAGCGTGATCGGCCCGATGAAACCATCGCGGTAGAACGTGCGAATATCCTCTTCGGTGAACTGCCACTCCGCCCGTGTCTTAATCAGAGGCTGGAATGTCGGCGGGTCCTTCATCACGCAGTTCTGGTCCATAAAGACGCGCTTGCCGCGGCTGAAGACGTAGGTCCAGAGCATCTTATAATCCCAGCTTCGCGCCAGTTCACGGATCTTATATGGATAGATCTTCCTCAGAAACTTCAGTGGCTTGGTGAGGCCCACCCACAGCATGACGATCCAGATAACGAGGCGGCGGATGCGCTCCCTGCGGCGTGCCCGCCGGCTGGTTTGGGCGGGATTATCATTCCCTACGCCGACGCTATCGTAGTGCTTTTCCATTTACTTGTCCTCGAGTCCTTGCGCCAGTTCTATGCGCTAACTTTTCGGGCAATCCCTGTGGAACGGAGTTCGGACACAGATTGCCGAGTTTACGAAAAGTACTGGAATTCTGCCACGAACGCAGCCTTCAAATCAATAGCAGCGGCCGGCTAAGGCGTACACTGCGTAAGTGGACGGTACTAGGGCTAAACCTGAGGCGTGGACCGCCTGACGCAATTCGCCTCACTTTTCGGAGAAGATAGAGGAAAGGTAGTATAGATCGGATGCCGTTTGTATTCCGCCTCGCCCCTGTATTCCTGCTCTTCCTGGGAGCACAAGTCTATTGGATTCTACAGGTTCGAGCGCTGGGGCGGCGCTTGATCCGCAATCGGCCGCTGCGTGTAGGCGCGGGGGTGGCCGCTGCGGTCTTGTATCTGTCGTATTTTGCCGTCAACATTCTGCCTTCCCGTGTTCCTGGTTCGGCTCACATGACTTGGCGCGCAGCACTGATTTCGGCGCCGTTTCTTTGGTGGATCTTCAGTTCCACTATTGCCTTCCTGGTGGTGCTCCTGATTTGGGCGGTGCGGCTGATCGCATATGGATTCGGGGCCGTGGCGCGCTTGTTCCGAAAGCGCGATTCCTCGGACAACCTGATTTCTCCCGCGCGCCGGCAATTTCTGGAACGAACCGCCACCGTGGTGGGCGCCGCTCCGTTCGTTGCCGGCGCATATGGCCTATTGTGGGGCCGCCTCAACTTGCAGGTAACCCGCCAGCCGATTCTCCTTGCGAGGCTGCCTCGCGCCTTTCACGGATTTCGTATCGCGCAATTGAGTGATATCCATATCGGCCCATTCATGAGCGAGGACGAGATTCGGAAGTATGTGCGTATCGCCAATGAATTGAAGCCCGACCTTATGGTGGTCACGGGCGATTTTGTGACCTGGGAAGCCGACCCGGAGGATGCTGTGGTACGCGTGCTGGCCGGTCTAAAGGCGCCCTACGGCGTTTTCGGCTGTCTGGGCAACCACGATGCCTGGGCCGATGTAGAGGACTCGATTACCGGGTTATTTGCCCAGGCCGGAGTGCACATATTGAGGCAGGAACGACAGCCGCTCCGGATCGGGAGCGATAGCATCAATCTGTTGGGAATCGATTTCGCCAATTCCCGAGGCATGTCCGCCGGCCGGGATCATCTGACCAGCGTCCGCCTGGAAGGCGTTGAGAGGCTAATGGTCCCGGAAACCGTCAACATCCTGCTGAGTCACAATCCGGATACGTTTGACCGGGCCGCGCAGCTTGGTGTCGATTTGAGTCTGGCTGGCCATACACATGGAGGCCAGCTTGCGCTGGAGTTCATCAGCCCCGAACTGGCGCCCAGCCGGATCGTGACACCCTACGTGGCGGGGCTGTTCCAGCAGCCGGGCGGGCAGCTTTACGTGAACCGGGGGATCGGTACCATCGCCGCCCCGATGCGGGTCGGCGCCCCTCCGGAAATCACGGTCTTTGAACTGGTGCGCAGCTAGGATAATGCGGAGGCAGTAGCGGAAACCTTCCGCGCCTTGCCGACGCCCTAAGATATACTGGATTTCCAGCATAATAGATTGAAGGATCACGCTTTGGAGGTGTCCCTGTGAGAATTACAC
Source organism: Terriglobia bacterium (assembly GCA_003175985.1). GTDB lineage: Bacteria > Acidobacteriota > Terriglobia > Bryobacterales > Bryobacteraceae > PSRJ01. The sequence goes on along the minus strand of PSRJ01000275.1, from coordinate 17,992 downwards.
TGGCTTTTTTGACTGCGGTGGCCGGCTTGTCGTTGTCGGCGCTGCCGGTGCTGGCGCACCATTCCTTCGCAGCCGAGTTCGATGCGAGCAAGCCCATCACGGTGAAAGGCACAGTGACGAAGATGGATTGGGTCAACCCTCACTCCCATCTCCGCTTCGACGTGAAAGCAGACGATGGAACCGTCGAGCATTGGTCCGCGGAATGCCTTCCTCCCAATGGTTTGTACCGGCAGGGGTGGCGGAAGGATTCGATCAAAGCCGGCGAAGAAGTCACGGTGACCGGGTTTAAGGCGAAAGACGGCTCGAACTATATGTGGACCCAGACGATTACCACTGCCGATGGCCGCCGGTTGTTATCGGGTTCGCCGGAAGGACCTGGCGGAGCGGCTCCCCAAACTTCGGCGCCGCCGCAATGAGCGGGAGAAATGCGGAAATGACAACCCGGTCTCTGGGTGTTCTGCTCTCCGGCACAGCTTTGGTGTTGGCAGTTCTTCCCTCAGCCAGCGCCCAAGCGTATACTCCGCCGCGTACGCCGGATGGCCAACCGGACTTGCAGGGGATTTGGCAGGTTCGCAATTCGCCGGACAAGGATCTGGAAAAGGCGAAAGGCCTGATTGTCGAGCCTAAGAACGGCAAAATCCCTTACCAGCCAGCGGCACTGGCTCAAAAGAAGCAGAACGAGAAAAACAGTGCCACCGCTGATCCGCTGAACAAGTGTTACATGCCGGGTGTACCGCGCCTCAATCTGCTGAACTACCCGTTTCAAATTTTCCAGACAGCCGACCAGGTGGCCATCGCCCACGAGTACATCCATAACTGGCGCAACATCTACCTCAAGCGCAACAAACATCTCGAACAAATCGATTTCTGGCAAGGAGACTCGATCGGCCATTGGGAGGGCGACACGCTGGTGGTGGACGTCGCCGATTTCAATGACCAGACCTGGTTCGACAAGGCTGGCGATTTCCACAGCGACGCCTTGCACGTGACGGAGCGATATACGCGCACCGGGCCGGACACACTCCGCTACGAAGCCACGATCGAAGACCCGAAAACGTTCACGATGCCCTGGAAGATCAGCGCCGAGTTACGCCGGAACACCCAACCCAATGCGCGCCTGCTCGAATACGAGTGTCATTATTTGGCAGATGTGGCGGCGACGAAGAAAGAAGGCAAGTAAGATGCGGGCGGGGTCTCGATATGCCGCGTTGGCGGCGGCCATCCTGGTCCTGATGTCCCAAATTGCTTTTGCGCAAGATCCGCCAGCCGGACAAGCTCCGGCTCAGGGCGCGGGACGGGGCGGACGGGGAGGCCGCGGCGGACGCGGGCCCGCGCTGCCGCCGCCGGGACCCGTGCCGAAAACCGCTGACGGCCGCCCGAACATGTCCGGATACTGGAATGCCGGAAACAATGGCGGCGCCGTTTTTGAGGTGCAGAAGCATCCCGTTGCGCGCCCGGGTTTCGCGGCCGGCAACGGCGCGATTGTCGATCCTCCGGACGGCATGATCCCGTACCAGCCTTGGGCCGCTGCGAAGGCAAAAGACAACTTCGAACATCATCTGGCAGACGAACCCGAGCTCCATTGCTACATGTCCGGATTACCCAACCAGATGTACCGGCAGTTCGGTTTCCAGATACTGCAGACGCCGGCATACGTCGCCATGAACTGGGAGTTCATGCATTCCTACCGGATTATTCCAACCGACAACCGAGCTCATGTCCTTCCCCCTTCGAAGAAGCTGTTTCAGGGCGATTCCGTCGGACATTGGGAGGGCGACACACTGGTGGTGGACACCACGAACCTGAATGACCGCACCTGGTTGGATTCGGCGGGGAATGTCCATACCGACGAAATGCATGTCGTCGAGCGCTTCACCATGGTGAACGATCGAACGATCAACTACGAGGCCACCATGGAAGATCCGAAAGCCTTCACCCAGCCCTGGAAGGTGGCTTTCACCTTTGCCAGGAACATGCAGCCGAATTATGAGCAGATGGAATTCGCCTGCATCGAAGGCAACCAGGATACGGAGCACTACCTGGAATCGGCCGGCGGAAGAGCCAAGACCAAGTAGCGGGTTTACCCTCCGACTCTCCGATGCCCATTTCTGCCAAGTGGAGTACGATGGCAGCATGGCGCTTCTCCCACACGTTAGCCGGCGCGCCGCTGTTTTCGGCGCCGCCGCGTTTCCGCTGATCCGGATTGTCAAAGGACAGTCCCGCCCCAAGAACATCGCTGTTGCGAGCGCCAATGGCGTCCGAGCCTGCGCCAAGGCGATCGAAGTGATCAAATCCGGCGGGGATACGCTGGATGCCGTGATCGCCGGCGTCAACATACAGGAATTGGACCCGAATGACACCAGCGTGGGCTACGGAGGTCTTCCTAACGAAGATGGCGTCGTGGAATTGGACGCCAGTTGCATTCACGGTCCATCGCGGCGCGGGGGCGCGGTGGGCGCGCTGCAGGGCATTAAGACGCCCTCCAAAGTTGCGCAGCTTGTCCTTTCAGAGACGGATCATATGATGCTGGTGGGCGAAGGGGCGCTGCGCTTCGCCAAGCATTATGGATTTCAAGAAGAGGATTTGCTGACTGAACGCTCGCGCATGGCCTGGCTCACCTGGAAACGGGAGATGCGCGATCACAACGGCCACACCAATTGGGAATCGGGGGTCGATGCCCCGCCTGCTCCGAAGAAGACGGCCGAGCTTAGAAAACTGTTTCCGCACATGGACGACGAGTTAATTGCCTGGGCGCACGAGGTGGCCGCGCGGCCGCCCACCGGCACGATCAATTGCATCGCTCTTAACGAAAAGGGAGAAATGTCGGCGACCACAACCACGAGCGGGCTGGCATGGAAGATCGCCGGGCGCGTCGGAGACTCTCCTATCATCGGCGGCGGCCTGTGGCTCGATCAGGACGTGGGAGGCGCCGGCTCCACGGGGCGCGGAGAAGAGAATCTGAGGATCGCCGGCGCCCATACGATCGTCGAGAACATGCGCCACGGCATGAGCCCAAAGGAAGCGGCGCTGGACGCGCTACGGCGAGTGGCGCGCAATTTCAATAACGATGAAAGGCGCATGCAAGCAGTCGATCTGAATTTCTACGTGCTGCGCAAAGACGGTGAATACTGCGGCGCTTCGCTTTGGAACAAGCGCTCGGTAACGGCCACGACAGCCGCGTCCTTCTCCGTTTGTCAAAACGACGGGCGGAGCCACCTGGAGAATTCCGTTTACCTGTTGGAACGGAGGTAGGCGCGAGTGTTACACGCGGGTGTCTACTCTCACTGATTGCTGTGACACCAAGGTAGATAGCACACTCTGCTCATCGCGCTCTTTCACCTGCTCGGCAGCCTTCTTCCCGGCTATGAATGCGTGGTCGGAATTGTAGTATTCCCATTCGCCATAGCGGCCCGCGAGGAGGATATCCTGTTCGGCGAGCCACTCGCGAATCTTCGTAACGGAAGCGGCGCGTCCATGGTCATATACCACGTACGCGTAGGGCAGGTCGCAATGCGCGCTCGCCCAGACCGGATCCTCCGGGCGGAACATCCCGACCTTGTGGCAATCCTCGATGCAGCGCCGCACCAGATCATCGCCTTCGCAAGGCAGCGGCTTGCTCTCCGAATAAGTGATCTCGCACGTCAGACCGAAGCCTCCCGGCGGATTGCAATAGGGACTAGCATTTCCCTGCACGAAAATACGGTGGAATACCGTATCTTCCGGATAGTAGATCCAATGTTTCCCGGTGAGGTGCTCGCGCCCCACTCCAAGATGGACGCAGCGCACGGAGACATAGCGCAGCGCTGCCGCAGCTTTGCGCACCTGTTCCGGCGCTTCGGTATCCATCTGCCGTATCAGTACGGGAAGCGGCATGGTGCTGATCAGGTGATTGTATTTCAGCTCGCTGCCGTTGCTTAACGTGACCGTGTGGCGGCGTGGCGAGACCTTAACCACGCGGCTGTTAAGGCACACATCGCCCTGAAGATGCGGCAGCCAGGCATCCATGAGAGCCTGGAAGCCGCCACGCAAAGGATAACCGAATCGTGCATTCGGCCCCATGGGCTTGGGCTTCGGCGACAGGGCTCCCTCGATCATCTCCTCCAGGTCGGGTAGCGGGACGCGTCCGCCCAACCAGGACGTCTCCATCTGATCCAGAGGAACCGCCCATAGTTTCCGGTTGTACGGTATGGCAAAGTGCCTGGCAATTCCCGCGCCCCACACTCTGTAGATGAACTCTTCAAAATTGTGCGGCTCGCTTCCGGTTTCCGCCAGCGGGACCGAGGCTTCCAGAATTCCATCGGCGCAGCAGTCTTTGATCGAACCATTGAGGCAGGCGGATGCACTGCCGTTTGTTCTGCCGTTGGCCTTTCCCCCGGCTGGCTCCGGTTTATCGTTTTTGAGGCTGCCGAACCGCGCTTCGATCGCGCCCACGATGCACTCTTTGATCACGTTAGGCGGCAGCCCATAAAGCGATCCCTGGAAGGGGTAGCGCGTATATACGTTCTTGCTGTAAATCCACGCTTCGCGGTCCTGCCAATGCACGTTGTCACCCAGGAGCATCTGATAGAGCTGGTGCACGTAGGGTTCGTTGGAGAACATGATATGGCCCGCGAAATCGAACGTGAATCCGTTTACCTCGAGCGACCGGCACCACCCGCCCACGCGCGCATTCTGCTCCAGCAGGATGGAGTCGCTGCCCAGATGATAGGCCGCGCTCAAGCCCGTGGGGCCGGCGCCGATTACGATGGTGTGCGCAGAATCCCGCCGCGAACGCTGCCTTTTGTTTTCTTCCGCTACACCTTTCAGGAGGGCTTCCATTTCGCGGACAGTGGCTTCCCAAGAGGTCTTCGCCAACACTTCTCGCATTCTTGCGATCCGTTCCGCCCGCTCCGCAGGGCTAGCCGCGATAGCGCGCTCGCACGCCTCCACAAACTCCTCCGGCGTTGCGCCCAGATATACGATGTCTCCGTAAGGCTCCGCTACGTCGGTAATCGGTGTACTCACGATCATTTTGCCCGCCGCCATATACTCCAGCGTTTTGGTCGGGCTGATGTATTTCGTAGCGGCATTCCGGGCAAAGGGGAGCAGGCAAACGTCCCAACCCTTTAGATACGAAGGGAGGTCCTCATACGCGCGCTGGCCGTAGTAGTGAATATTGGAATTGTGTGGGAGGGTGGCGGGATCGATCTTTACCACCGGACCGACCATAACGATCTGCCATTCCGGATGTGCTTCCGCCATCGTACTGAGGAGAGCGGTATCCAATCTCTCATCGATGACACCGAAGAAGCCGAGCCGCGGATGCGGCAACGGCCCCTGTTCGGCAGCTTCAGTCATTCCGTTGGCCGCCGCCGCGAAATGGCGCCCATCCACGCTGCTCGGAAAACAGTAAACTCGCGGATGCTGGTCCTTCTTTGCCCGGTATAAGCTGCGCCCGCCCGTGAAGACAAGGTCGGCACGGCCGAGCAGTTCCACCTCGCGCGTCACCAGTTGGGGGGGCGCGTTCAAAAAGCCCGTGAGCTCATCCATGCAGTCATAGACCACCGCGCGCGGGTTGAGTCCCTCAGCCGCAGGCAGCGCCAATGGTGTATAGAACCACAGTATGTAATCACGCAAATCTTCTTTGGCAACCAACTCCCCCATCAGCGTTTGAATGTAAGGCAACTGTTCCTGATGAAAGCCGGGAGCGCGCGATGGAGTTCGAGGGCGCAGCACGAGCACATTGCTCTGGGGCTGGCTCGATTCCCATTCCGGAAGGGAAGCCTCGGAAAAGACGGGCTCTTCAATAAAAATTACACGATGACTTAATGCCAGGCGAGACATCAGATGCTGGGGTCGTTGGTAAACGAAATCCCAGCGCAAGTGGCAAAACGTGAGAATCGTGGGCGTAGTTTGCATCCGTTCCTCCTGCCTGCTTGAATACTCAAGTGTCGGATGGCGCGAGCCGTGAAGGCTTTGCCCGCTCGGGTGCAGGTTCTCTGCCAGTGTGTGGAAATATGCACGCTGCGTGCGAATTGGGAGACTGGCCGCGAATCACTCGGCCAGCAGCGTTTGCGCTCGTGTGAGGGCGCACGCATACCCGGCATTCAGCACACGGCGATACTGCCCGGCGCCGTTGCGGTGAATGTCCCAGAGACCGCTGTTATGCCAGTGCGCGGGGTCTTCCCAGTCGAAACGGTCCAGGATGGGATAGAGGCATACACCCTCGATCGGCACTCCGATTTTCCGCGCCCGATGTGTCTCCGCGGCGATCTCGTCCAACCAATCGGCGCGTCCTATGCCATAGTGGCTGGTTTCCGCGATGAACATCGTACGGCGGTAGCGTTCGTACACTTCCGCCAGAAGCCGGTGCAGGGGCACCCAGCGGGGATCGTCCGAGCCGGCGTCCCAGTGCAGCTTGCGCCCGCCCGGGACTTCCCACTGGTTGGCCGCGTAGAAGTTAACGCCCACAACGTCGAGATACTTCTCGGAGCCGCCGAGCTCCGGTGCGCTGCGCCCGCGGATCATATCCCACGCCTCGAACTGGCTGTCGCGCTGCGCCCGGGCGGGTCCCTTAAGCCAAGGCATCCAGCGGGGAGGCACATTGTGGATGAGCGGCTCTGCATAACAGATGCGGGCCCCCGGATCGGCCGCCCAGATGGCATCGCTCGCCGCCAATGCAGCGCGAACGAGCTGCCGTTTCAGCTCGCCGCCGCGGCCATGGGCATACGGAAACATCAGGTCGCGTGTGGCCGCCCAAGTGAAGAAGCTGATTTCGTTTACCGGCACATACAATCCCGGTTCCCCGGTATGCTCCCGCTGAAGGCGCGCCGCCGCCGATGCAAATCGCGTGAACCGTTCCACAAAGGCGGCTGAGAAGATATCCACGTCATCCGGCCAGCCGTAGTGACACAGGTCCCAGATCACCTGCACACCCTCGCTGCACGCCGCCCCCAGCATCGGCAGCCAGCTCGACCAGTCGTATCGTCCGCCGCGATCCACCCGATGCCACCGGATGCCGTCGCGCACGGTGGCGATACCCACCTCGCGCGCCCGCCGGTAGTCTTCGGCGGCGTAGAGATCGTGCTGCAACGCCGCAGTCATGTCGAGGCGCGTCCCCGCCGAATTGATCTGGCAGGAACACTCGAATCCGCCCATCCAGAAGGACTGGAACAAACTAACGGGGATCATTCGCCGTGTGGTGGTCTTCGCTGGGGATCAGGTATTGGTGCCGCTGATGATTCATCAGCCGCTCGCGCCATTCCCATTCCAGTTGGAAATCGCGCTTGCTGCGCGGGCCGCGTGTAGCCAGCGCGATTTGTTCCACGGGTATTTTGGGAGTACGGTCCATGTAGAGCAGGCCGTTAGCCTCCTGGTAGGTGTCCGCGAATTGTGTGTAACAGAAGCCCGCGAGAATGGGCAGAGAGCGCACCACGCGCAACAGGCGCTGATAGCGTTCGGCGAAATCCTCCTCCGTTTCGCAGCGCGAGTAACCCCAGGTGCCATGGCGATCCAGGGAATAGGCGATACCTCCGAATTCACTGAGCATGATGGGCTGCTCCTGCACGTGAGTCTCGAGGAGCAGCAGCCGGCCGCCGGGGCGCTCGCGCTTGAACAGCCGCGGGATTTCCTCCACGCCGTATCGTTTCGCGATGCGCTCGGGGTCGTCGTCGTAATCGTGGATCCCGATGATGTCGGTGGCCACGCTCTCCCATCCGTCGTTCCCCACAACCGGCCGGGAGGGATCCATGGTCTTGGTGAGGTGATACAACGCCTGCACATAGTGCCGCTGCGCGGGGCTGTCGGGTAAGTCCGGCACGCCCCACGATTCGTTGAAGGGCACCCACGCCACAATCGAAGGATGGCTCGCGTCACGGGCGAGCACCTCCAACCACTCGCGCGCCAGCCGCTCAATCGACGTCTTGGTGAAGCGGTAAGCGCTGGGCATCTCTTCCCATACCAGCAAGCCCAGCGAATCCGCCCAATAGAGATAGCGCGGGCTTTCTATCTTCTGGTGCTTGCGGACTCCATTGAACCCCATCGCCTTCGCCAGCTCCACATCACGGCGATAGGCATCATCGTCCGGCGCGGTCAAGCCCGTTTCGGGCCAATAACCCTGGTCCAGAACCATGCGCAACTGATACGGCCGGCCATTCAGCACGAACTTGTCCCCTTGTGCGCCGATCGACCGGAGCGCGGTATAGCTGCGGGCACGATCCAATTCCTCGCCCTGCCTGCCCAGCAGACGCAATTCCGCGTGTATGATCGTGGGCGTGGCCGGGCTCCACAGTAACTCGTTGCGGTAGTCGTCAATGCCGGGATCGGAGAGCGCGATGCGCCGGTGAACCTCTCCCGCCACCACGGCGTAAGTGTCGTCTGCCAGCAGCGTTTCTCCCGCGCATAGCTTCACGTTGAGCCGCAGGGCATCGTTCCGCGCTCCCGCCAGCCAGGCCTCGAACCCGACTTCCCAGCGCTCCACGTTCGGGGTCCATCGCATGGAAGCAATGTAGGTGACCGGCACGCGCTCCATCCAAACCGTCTGCCAGATTCCGGTGGTTCGCGGATACCAGATGGAGTGGGGATGTAGCTGCCAGTCCTGTTTGCCTCTGGGCTTGGAAAGGTCCGCTGGATCATCGTTTGCGGACACCACAACGGTTTGAGAACCTTGTGAATTGAGATACGCCGTGATATCGGCGCTGAACGGTGTGTAGCCCCCTTCGTGCTCCGCGACCAGGCAGTCATTCAACCAAACGGTGGCGCGGTAATCCACGGCTCCAAAATGCAACAGCAGGCGCTCCCCCGGCTCGATTCGCGGAGCATCGAACTGCCGCCGGTACCAACAGGCGCGGTAGAAGCCCGTATCGCCGATGCCACTCATGGATGTCTCGGGCGAAAAAGGTACGCGGATCCGCCTGTCCCAAGGTGGATCATTGGGAAGTTTGTAAAGCGCCTCCGGATCCAGTGCGAACTCCCATTCGCCGTTCAGACTGAACCATTCGGCTCGCTCGAGTTGCGGGCGAGGGTAGCCATGCGCGCGGTCCAAGCGTCAACCCCCTAATTCAATGTAGCGGCGGTTTGCCGGCTGGAGCCCCGCGGAACAGGCGCCCGATGTGAGGAATCGGACCGCCTTCCCAGGCGGAAAAAGGGCGTTCTACCACTCCGGTGCGGCTGTAGGTGAGGTTTCTCCTGAGCGCGGCAGAGCTGATTAGCCGCTCGCCCGGAATCGGAAATCCGTGATAGCCTGACCGCATGCGCTCGCTATGCCTGCTGGCGGCTTCGGCCACTGCGCTTTTTGCTCAGCTCGCCCCGCCCAACGACTCCGGAATCTCCTTCGCGTTCCTGACTGATACTACAGGCACGCGGATCGAGCTGACGCAGGGCTTGGCCGCGAAGTAGCCCACACCTGTACACGATGTCACACCATACCCTCGCCTTATTACTCTGCGCCACAGTGGCGTCGGCGCAAACCGGTCCGCGGCAGCGTAAGATGCTGCCGCTTCCAGCCGGCAAGCCCTTCTCCGGCCCCGAAACTCTGAGGGTTGGTTCGCAGCGGCTGACGCGTTGCGGCATCGCATACTGCGGCAGCCTGGTGCGGCCATTGGATCCGGCGGGCGAAGTAGCCGGCACCATCAGCATCGGCTTTGAATTTTATCCGCGCCGCGAGCTTACCCAGCCGCCATTGGGAGCGCTCGTCGCTACGGAAGGCGGGCCTGGTTACCCAACCACGGGCTCGCGCGCATATTATCTGGGTCTGTTTCAGCCCCTGATGGATCGCCGCAGCCTGCTGCTGGTGGATAACCGCGGAACCGGCACATCCGGCGCCATCGACTGCACGCCGTTGCAAAGCCAGGCGCAGTTGACACAGGCAGCTATCCAGACGTGCGGGACACAAATGGGCCCCGCTTCGGACCTGTACGGCACCGGTCAGGCTGCCGACGATCTCGCGGCAGTCATCGACGCACTGGCACTGGGCCCGGTAGATCTCTACGGAGATTCCTACGGGACGTTCTTCAGCCAGGCGTTTGCGGGCCGTCATCCCGGTTTGCTGCGGACACTTGTGCTGGACTCGGCGTATGCAGTGATTGGAGCCGATCCGTGGTATCCGGAAGCCCCGCCTGCCGCACGCAATGCATTCAACGCGGCTTGCCAGCGGTCGCCGGCCTGCCAGAACCAGGCGGGCGCGTCCATGGACCGGATACAAGCCCTGCTCGATTCCGTGCGGCAAACGCCCGTCACCGCGATTGTTCCCAACGGGGACGGCCGCCCAACGGCCGCCACGGCAAACGCACAGGGTCTCGCGTATGTTATGTTCTCGAACGCTTCCGGCCCGGTGGTGTATCGCGAGCTGGACGCGGCGGCGCGCGCCTGGCGAGAAAATCACGATCAGGCGCCTTTTCTCCGCCTGGTGGCGGAAAACCAGGAAAGCGCCTCCAGCAATTACCCCAGCACCAGCGCTGCGGCGTTCAGCGCCGGTCTGTTCGTGGCCGTGAGCTGCTCCGACTATCCGCAGATTTACTCCATGACGGCGCCGCTCGATCTGCGTTTTGTGCAGGACCAGGGGGCCATCGCGCAGAAGAAGATCCGCGATCCGGCGGTGTTCGCACCTTTCAGCATTGACGAATTCTTGTCCATGCCGCTCGACTACAGCGTGGTCAATCTCTGTTTGCGGTGGCCGGTTCCATCACCGGCCCATCCTCCTGGGCAGCCCGTGCCGCCCGGCACGGTTTTTCCCGGCCTCCCCGTGCTGGTTTTATCGGGCGATCTCGATTCGCTGACGCCGGCGGCGCAGGGCGCGCAAGCAGCGGCGCTGTTTCCCCTGGCGCAGCAGGTTCTTGTCGCCAATAGCTTTCACGTTACGGCTTTGGCCGACACCTATGACTGTTCCTCCGTGATTGTGCGGCGATTTGTGGAGACGGGGAGCCCGGGCGACACGTCGTGCGCCGCGGTTATACCGGAGGTACGGCTGCTGCCCAGGTTTGCGCGGCAATCCGCCGAATTAGATCCCGCCGCGCCCCTCCCCGGCAATCAGGGCACAACGCAGGACCTGCAGGTGGCTGCGGCGGCCGCCTATGCTGCAGGTGACGCGCTGGCGCGATTCTGGGTCAATTATGACGGCAGCGGTGTGGGGCTGCGCGGCGGACGATTTCGGTATCACTTTGTGGGCAACAGCCTGCGATTTGAATTGAGTGAAATGGCCTGGACGGAGGATGTCATCGTCTCTGGAAATGTCGATTGCAGTATGAGCGGCACCGGCTCTGTCACAATGAACCTGGAAGTAAGCGGTCCTGGCTCCAGCAGCGGAACCGTCACCGTCAGCTATCAGAACTGGACACCGCTGTCCACCGCCACTCTGAGCGGCACATTCGGCGGACGTTCGATAGCCGCCTCAATGTACGCGCCTTGAGTCCTTCCGGGCTTGCAAAAGGGCGTTATACTACTCCATTGCGGCTGTAGGTGAGGTTTCTCATGAGCGCGGCAGAGCTGATTACTCCCCACCCCGGCGGACTCGCCAGTGAGCAGGCAGAAGTGGCTCACCGGGGCCTCTACTACATGTCTTTGATGCGCGAAGTAGAAGACCGCATCGAGCGCAAACTCTACCGCCAGGGGAAGATCCTGGGCGGCGTATACGTCGGCCGCGGGCAGGAAGCCATCTCCGTGGGCACGTCGCTGGCGGCCACGCCCGAAGACGTGTTGCTGCCCTCGCACCGCGACATGGGCCTCTTCTTTGTCCGGGGTGTGACGCCGGCGCGCGTGTTCGCACAATACATGGGGCGGGTAGGCGGCCTGACTCGCGGGCGCGACGGCAACATGCACATGGGCGACCTCAAGCTGAACATCATCTCCATCATCAGCGCGATGGCCGCCTGCGTTCCCGTAGGAACCGGAGTCGCCATGGCGCTGCGCTACCAGGGCAAAAACGCCGTGGCCTTCTGTTTCTTCGGCGATGGCGCCACCAGCCGCGGTGACTGGCATGAGGGTGTCAACTTTGCCGCAGTCCAGAAATTGCCCGTCGTTTTTGTGTGCAACAACAACCAGTACGCGTACTCGACGCCCGTCGAAAAGCAGATGGGCTGCGCCAATGTTGCCGATAGGGGGCCGGCCTACGGCATCCCGGCGGAGATCGTGGACGGCAACGATCTGCTCGCGGTGCATGAAGCCGCACAGCGGGCAACGGCCCATGCGCGCAGCGGCCGGGGACCTTACTTAATGGAATGCAAGAGCTTTCGCATGACGGGCCACTCCGCACACGATGCAGCCGATTACGTCCCGAAAGACTTGTGGGACCAATGGAGCAAGCTGGACCCGATTCCTCGCCTGGAATCGAAGATGATCGAACAGGGCTTGGCCACTCAAGGTGAGTTCGACGAACTGCACGCGCGCGTTCGTGCCGAAGTCGACGAAGCTGTTGCCTGGGCCGAAAACAGCCCCTATCCCGACCCTTCGACATTGCTGGACGACGTCTACGAATAGCCCCGATGCCCACCACATACGTCGAAGCCATCCGCGAAGGGCTCTGGGAGGAGATGGAGCGCGATCCGAACGTACTCCTCATCGGTGAAGATATCGGCGTCTACGGCGGTGCGTTTAAGGTCACGGCGGGATTCCTCGAGAAGTTCGGGGAAAAACGCGTCGTAGATACGCCTATCTCGGAATCCGCGATTGTAGGAGCCTCCATCGGAGCCGGCCTCATGGGCCTGCGCCCGGTCGCGGAGATGCAATTCTCCGACTTCATCTCTTGTGGCTTCGACCAGATCGTTAATTTTGCCGCCAAGTGCCGTTACCGCTGGAACGCTCCGGTGCCGATCGTCATCCGCGCCCCTTCCGGCGGCGGGATTCACGGGGGCCCGTTCCATTCCCAGAATCCCGAGATGTGGTTTGTGCGCACGCCGGGGTTGAAGGTCGTGGCGCCCGCCACCGCTTATGATGCCAAGGGCTTGATCAAATCCGCCATCCGCGACAACGATCCCGTTCTCTTCTTCGAGCACAAAGGCCTCTACCGCCGCATCAAAGAGGACCTTCCCGCGGGCGATTTTACAGTACCCCTGGGCAAGGCGAAGCTGGTACGCAAAGGCCGCCACTTGAGCATCATTACTTACGGTGCAATGGTGTGGGTGGCGCTGGAGGCCGCGGAGAGACTGGAACCGGAGGGCATCGATATCGAGATCCTCGATTTGCGCACCTTGGCGCCGCTCGACCGCGATGCCGTCTGCGAAACCGCCAGGAAGACTTCGAAGGTCTTACTGCTGCATGAAGACACGCAAACGGGCGGCTTGGCCGGTGAACTCACCGCTACGCTCACGGAGCGTGTATGGGAGTACCTCGATGGTCCTATTCTGCGCATTACAGCGCCAGACACTCCGGTGCCCTTTAGCCCGCCGTTAGAAGAAGCGTTCCTGCCGAATGCGGAAAAGGTGATTGAAAAAGCCCGCTGGCTGCACCGCTACTGAGATTCTTCAGGCCTTTGCAGCCGTCGCCGCAGCGACTGCGGGACGCTTGGCGCGAGCGACGGGTTTGCGGGAAGGCAGCAGGGAATCGAATTGCGCGATCCAGCGTTTCGCATCCCCGGAGCCTGGAAACTGAGTGGTCCAGAGCTTGCGGAATTTCCTGACTTTCTGCTTTTGCGATTTCTTCAATGCGGCTTGCAATTCAGGGTGTTTACCCGACTCCTGAACCATCGTCCGGACCGCGTTGTAATCGTTGATCGTGCCGAGCAAGGATTGAATTTCCTTGACCTGACCGGTCTGCTCCTCCAATCCACCTGGATACACCGAGGAAAACAGTTCAATGCTATATCGGAACTTTTTGGCGAAGATCCGAAATTCGTGCAACTCTTCTCCGGAGGCCCCTCGGGCCGCGGCTTTCTCGCCGCAACGGTAATACTCCTTCCCGAGGCGCCGCAACATACTGCCGGCGGTGGACTCCACGGTTCCGTCGCAGGAACGCGGCGCGTTTAATTCCAAGGCTTCACACCATTTGGAAATCGAACGGCGCGCCGACCAGCGCCTCACGAGCGCGGCCAGGGCCTTCTCTTTCGATTTCCGCGCGCTTCGAAAGCGTGCGGACAGCGCGCCGGCGCCACGCACCGACGTCTTGGAGAGGAGTTCTACGGCTATGTCACAATCGCGCACGGGGCCCGCGGCGGTCATCGCCTGTTTTAATTCCCGGCGCACCTTCTTCAGTTCCCGGCGCGGAAAGCACGCCTTGAAGACCGTCAACGCCTGGGTGCAGCGCCGGATAGCTACACGCAGTTCGTGTACCGCTTCGGCGCCCAGTGACTTATTAGCGGCGCTAACCTGAAACGCCAGCCGCTCCAGACGCCGGCGCGCCTGTTCGGCGGCGAACGCGGGAATGTCCATATACGCCTCCCAATTGTAGCGCCGCCGAGGAATGGTTGTGGATAATTCCCGAAAACGCGTTTTGAACCGGCGAACTCGCGACCCGTGTCTAAAAGACAAATTTCATGGCGAACTGAATGATGCGCGGGTCACCGGAATCGAGACCGTTGTTGCCGCTAATATCGCCGAGAATCTGCCCGAAGGTCGATGAGCTGAGCGTATTGGTGCCGGGGCTGCTCAGAGAACCGGGTGCGGCGGGATTCAAGTGATTGGGAAGGTTAAAGGCTTCGGCGCGCAACTGAATGGTCTTGCCCTCTCGGATGGCAAATGTACGCGAAAGTGCCATGTTCCACTGAAACACTCCCGGGCCTTTTATATTGTTCAGCCCGAGGTTTCCGTAAGTTCCCAAAGCCGGTAGGGCGACGGCCGACTTGTTGATCCAGTTTTGAACGCTCTGATTGGTAGGATACAGGCCGTTCGGGTCCAAGAGGTTTCCTGTCTGCGCCGGGGCCGTAGTTAAGGCGCGGTCCGTGCCCGGCACAATTGTGAAGAACTGAGCGGACCTGATTTGCAGAATGGGAGCCACCTGCCAGTTGCTCGCCACCATCCGCAGCGCGCGGCTGGAAAACCTCGGCGTCTGCGCAACCATGTTGAGGGTGAATAACTGGCGCTGGTCAGCACCCGAGCAGTTACCGCGGCCAATCCGGCGATTCAGCGGAGAGACCCCGCCCGCGCCAGTCTGCTGATCGTAGATGTCACTGATGCAGTGCGACAACGTGTAATTCGCGGTAATTGCCACGCCATGGCCCAGCCGCTTGTTCGCCGATAGATACAGCCCGTTGTAGGAGCCCGTTCCACCCGGATCGTACACTCCAATGCCGGCGTAATATTGCCCCGCCGCCGGATTCTGTAAGTAGAACACGCGCCGCTGGTTCTGATTGCCGGTAGTGGAGCAGGTGGAATAGTTCGTCGGCGTCACCTGTCCCGCGGAATTCGCCACCATCAACGTGCAGGGTCCCAGACCCATAAACACCGCCGGGTTTAGAGGCTCCGATGTCCCCAGGTGAATCGAGCTGTTGCCCAGGTAGTTGGCCGAAAACAGCCAGTTCCCGACTTGCCGCTGGAGGCTCAGGTTCCACGAGTGCACATACATGGGGTGATAGTCGGAGAGGTTAAATGTGACGTACTGGCCGGCGGTCGGAAAGGCGCAGGTGTGGCTGGCGTGGCCCACCGGGTTGCAGGCTGCCAGCCTTGGAATAGCATTGCCGCCCGGGTAACTGGCCCAGGGATCGGAGAGGTTCACGTTCGTCAAGCCGACATTGCTGCCAAACGGCGGCCCGAACCCCATCTGGTTGGGGAAGAAGAGGTGCAGCCGGTCACCGAACATTCCGTAGGACGCCCGGACGGAAGTGCGCCCGTCGCCGGCGGGATCCCACACCAGCCCTACCCTCGGGAAGAACTTCCCCCAAGTGCTGCAGTTATAGCCCGTGCCGCAGTTGTACTCCGGATCTCCGGCGAATGCCAGTCCTACCGGCGCCGAGGTAAAGACGCTGCTGCGATAGTTCTGAGCGAACAGAGACGGAGTGAAGTGATCAAGCTGCGCGTATTTGTTCTGATTGGACAAATAAGGCTCCCACCGCACGCCGTAGTTGAGGGACAGACGGCGCGAGAGCTTCCAGGAATCCTGGACGTAGAGAGATGCGTAGTATTGGTACAGATACATGCCGTAGCGCGTCCCCTGGTTAAAGGCCACGGCGTTCCCGGTCAAGAAGTCGGCGAGGGCCAATCCTGTGACGGTCCCATCGAAACGAACGCCTCCCACGGCGTTCACGTCCGACCAGTAGTTCATAATGCGTTTGTAAATGTTTCCGCCGAACTGGATCTGGTGGGCGCCCTTCACCCAACTGATGTCTTCGGACAGAGACGGATTGGCGCCGGTATGCGATTGGCCGGGAACTGCGGCTGTGGATCCAATGGCGAATCCACCGCCCACACCGGCCACGGTGATGAAACTGACATGCCCGCCAATCGGAGTGTAATTCGCGCCGAAGTCCGCCAGCGATTTGTAGTTGTCCTCCAACTTCACGACGTTCGTGCGGCTGGCGGAGAGGCGGAGCGAGCTGACAATATTGGAAGAAATCAGGTATGTGTCGCCAATCGCGAACTGATAATTCAGGTCATTGACGCCATAGTTGTTGATAGACAGCGGGTTCTTACCATCGTAGGTGGAATGGTTGCTCAGACTTCCCACCGAATAGCGGCCGAAGATCGTATTCTTGCCGCTCTTCTGGTAGTCGATTCGAACCACCCCCAATGTTTCGTCCAACCCCGCGTCGTAGCCGAAAAGCGTTCTCCCGCAAGGATCAGGGGAAAGAGGAATCGTCTTTGAGACGTTGAGGGCCACGGGGTTGAGCAGCGCAGGGAGGACCTGGTTGTTCGTGAATCCGGCAGCGGAGCTCAGCGTGATCTGTCTTCCGCCTGAACATGCCGGCGATGCTACATCGCGGAAATCGCCCGCGAGCATCTGTGCCGTCGGAACGAAGGCCGTCAGCGAGTTGGGATCAGAACGCTGCGAAGTGTGCTGCAGACCGGCGAAGAAAAACAGCTTGTCGCGTTTGACAGGCCCGCCGAGGACGCCGCCGTATTGATTCCGCTTCAAGGTGTCGCGCTGCGCCGCGAAGAAGTCACGGGCATTGAAATCGCCGTTGCGGATAAACTCGAACAGGTCGCCGTGAAACTGATTGGTGCCGGACTTGGTGACGGCGTTGACAGCGGCCCCGGAGTGGTATCCGTACTGGGCCGGCAGGGCGCTGGTTTCCACCTTGAATTCCTGGAGCGCATCCGGGAAAGGAAGCGGAAGAGTCAGATTATTATACGGGTCTTCATAGAGCGCTCCATCGAGCAGGTAGGCCGCCGAGTTGCCTCCTTGCCCTCCTGCCACCGAAATCACGATCGTGGGGTAGTTGCGAACGTTGTTAATGGCTCCGTTGCCGGGCAGCGTCGCCATGCCGTTCAGCAATACCAGTTCGATCGGGTTGCGCCCGTTGAGCGGCATTTCCACCACGCGCTGGTTATCCACCACGTTGCCGACTCCCGTACTCTGCGTTTCCACCTGGCCCGCTTCCGCCTGAACCTGTACCTGCTCGTTGATCGACCCGACTTTCAGAGGCACGTCCACGGTGGGATTGCTGTCCACCTGCAACACAATCCCGGATTGGCGGAACGTACTGAAGCCTTCCTTTGTCACTTCCAGCGTATAGGGGCCGACCGTTAGGTTCGGGAGCACATATCCGCCGTCACCGCCACTCACTACGGTGCGCACCGCTCCGGTCGCCGTTTGGGTCGCTTTAATCGATGCCCCAGGTACCGCGGCGCCGGTGCCATCTGAGATCGTGCCCTTGATCTGGGCGGTGGAAGTCTGGCTCCACCCCGGGGCGGACACGCCTATGAGAAACAAAACAGTCGTTAGGATAGTTGACCGCATCGCATTGATCCCCTGCTGTGAGCCGCGACAAAATTCGCGGTATTCCCCGGAATTGTACAGCCAGCCGCGTCCGAATACCACTAACCATTCCGTATCGTTCCAGACGTATCAGGTCGCGTTCACACGGGGGAACGGAGAATTACGGAGCCCCGGCCTGTCCAGCCGTCCTTTGCACGCGTCGGAGCTGCCGGAT
>PSRJ01000150.1 GCA_003175985.1 Terriglobia bacterium | reverse complement strand
GCGGTGCGCAGCGGCATGGCCGAGTGCACGCCGAACTTGCGGGCCGCATAAGAAGCCGCCGAGACCACACCACGCTCGTTAGGGCGGCCGCCGACGACCACCGGCTTGCCTTTCAGGGAAGGATCGAACAGCTCTTCCACGGACACGAAGAACGCGTCCATGTCGACATGGAAGTAAGTTCGCACGGCTGAAGTTTATGGTAGCGCCGGTAAACGCGCCGCAATCACGCGCGGGATGCCTGCGAGGTCCGGCTCGATCCGCAGCTCGTTCCAGGAGTCGAACAGCCCGGCTACATGCGGCTGGCAGCCGAAACCCAACTCCATAACCAACCAGCCGCCGGGCCGCAGAACGCGCGCCGCATCGGCTACAACCCGATCGTAGACGTCGAACCCACTCTCGCCGCCGAACAGCGCCACGTGGGGTTCCCACTCCCGCACTTCGCGCTGTAGCCCTTCGCGCTCCCTAAGAGGCACGTAGGGTGGATTGGAGACGATCAGGTCCATACTGCCGCCGGCAATTGCCGCCATCGCATCGCAAATCACCAGCGAGACACGCGCTCCTAGACGGCATGCGTTGTCCGCTGCCACCGCTGCTGCCGCCGGAGAAATATCGGTCGCCCATACCTCGGCTCCGGTCTCGAGTTGCATCGTCACTGCCAATGCGCCTGTCCCGGTGCCCACGTCCAAGAGCCGCTGTGCGCGGTGCGGTAGCCGCATAGCCGCCTCCACTACGTGCTCGGTCTCAGGCCGGGGAATGAGCACGTCAGAATTAACAAGGAATTCGCGGCCGTAGAACTCCTGCCGCCGGGTGATGTACTGCGTCGGCTTGCCCTGCATCCGCTCATGCAAGTACCGGCCATAATGCAGCCACTCGACCTCCTTCAGCTCCTGCTCGGGGTGCGCATACAGATACACGCGCTCGGCCCGCATCGCATGCGCCAGCAACACCTCCGCCGTGAGGCGCGGCACGGCGATGTTCGCGTCCTCCAGCAGCTTTGTGCCCTGGACGAGCGCCGTCTGCACGGTCATGGTGCTTCAATCGGCGGCAGTCTGCTCGCCTTGTTGTCTCAGTTTTTCCGTCTGGTAATACGTGGTGAGCGCGTCGACAATGGCGTCGAGCTTGCCGTCCATCACGAAATCCAGTTGATGGAGCGTCAAGCCGATGCGATGGTCCGTCACGCGGTTCTGCGGGAAGTTATAGGTGCGGATCTTTTCGCTGCGGTCTCCGGAGCCGACCATGCTGCGACGCTCGGCGCCGAGCGCCGCCTGCTGCTTCTCCAGTTCCATCTCGTAGAGCCGCGACCGCAAGACGCGTTCCGCCTTGGCGCGATTCTTGATCTGCGATTTTTCGTCCTGGCAGGAAACCACCAGCCCGGTGGGAAGGTGCGTGATGCGCACGGCGGAATAAGTGGTATTGACCGACTGGCCTCCCGGTCCCGAAGAGCAAAACGTATCGATGCGTATGTCTTTGGGATCGATCTTGATTTCCACCTCGTCGGCTTCCGGCAGAACGGCTACGGTTATCGCCGAGGTGTGCACACGTCCCTGTTGTTCTGTGACCGGAACTCGCTGCACACGGTGCACACCGCTTTCGTACTTCAGTTTGCTGTAAACCCGATCGCCGCTGACCAGCGCGATTACTTCTTTCAGGCCGCCGACGGAAGATTCGCTCGAAGAGGTGACTTCGATTTTCCAGTTCTGCGTTTCGGCGTAGCGGCTATACATGCGGAAGATCTCGGCCGCGAACAGCGTCGCTTCGTCGCCCCCCGTGCCCGCCCGGATTTCGAGCACGACGTTCTTTTCGTCGTTGGGATCTTTCGGCAGCAGCAGAATTTTGAGCTGCTCTTCGATTTCAGCCAGCTCCGGCTCCAGCTTCGCGGCCTCCTCCTGGGCCATGGCCCTTAATTCCTGGTCCGGCTCCAGGAGCATCGCGCGCGCCTGCCCCAAAGCATCGTCCGCCTTTTTCCATTGGCGGTATTTGCCGACAATCTCGAAAAGCTCGCTGTGCGCTTTGCTGATTTTGCGGTACTCAGCGGCATCGGAGATTACCGCCGGATCGGCCATTTGCTGATTCAGCCCTTCGAAGCGCTTTTCGAGCTGCTCGAGTTTTTGAACGAATTGCATGGAGGGTTAGGCGATGACCAGTTGTCCGCCCTGCGATTTTTCGAGCGCCATAGCGCCCTCGAGCGCGTGGATGGCCACCGCGGTTTGATCGTCGGCGGGGGGTTTCGTGGTGATGCGCTGCATCCACAGCCCGGGCGCTGTGAGTACGGCCAGCAGGGAACCGCGGCGCCTGGCAGCAAAACGGATCAGCTCATAGCTCACGCCCACCAGCAGAGGAAGCAGGGCGATCCGGCAAAGCAGCTTGGCCACGAAGCCATCGAACGGAATCAGCGCATAGACGGGAATGGCGAGGAAGAACAGCACAAACAAGAAGCTGGTTCCGCACCGGGGATGATACGTGGTGTAGCGCTGGGCATTCTCCACGGTCACCGGCTCACCCGACTCGAAATTAAACACTACCTTATGCTCCGCGCCATGGTATTCGAACGTCCGCCGGATATCTTTGAAGCGCGAAATCCCGTAAAGCAGCCCCAGCAGAATTCCCAGCCGGACGACGCCATCCACCGTGTTAAAAGCGAAACGCCCGGCAAGCACCGGATAGACTTTTTCCAACTGCGTAGCGAGGTACAGCGGAACGAACTTATAAGCGAAGAGAAAGAACGCCAATGAAAATATCAGCGGTCCCGCGAAGGCCCATCCGGGAATCTCTTCCTTTTTTTTGCTGCTTTCCGTAATGCTTAAATCCTGAAGGGCAGCGCCCGCCGAGAACTTCAGCGCCTTGGCGCCCAGCACCATGGCTTGGCACAATGTCCCCACGCCGCGCACGATGGGGTATTTGAAAATCCGGTGCTTCTCCGACAGGCGCTCCAGAGGCAGATCCTCCGTTGCCAGGCTGCCATCCGGTTTGCGGACCGCAACGCAGTAGCTGTGGGGAGCGCGCATCATAACGCCTTCCAGGACGGCTTGGCCGCCAACGAGCGTTTCTTCGCCGCTCTCTAAGATCGGCAACATTTGCAAATGGCTGAAAAGACGGAAGAAAATGCGTGGGGACACAAAACCTCTCGATTACCTTTTTATTATACGACAGCCCAAGGGCGCTCCAAGTGCAAGGGCTTTGGTGGCTACAACGAAAGCAGCCCCACGCCGCATGCCACCAAGCACGCCCCCAGCCAGCGCTGCCAGTGCACGTCCTCTCTTAGCACACACTTCGCAAGGACCGTCTCCAACAGGTAACTGGCGGAAGTGGCGGGGATCGCAAAACTGAGTTCCGCGATCGAAAGTAGCGAGAGAAGCGCGAAAAAGGAAACAGCCATCGCTGCGATGCCGCCGATCACGTAGACATTGCGCGCCAGGGAAGCGAGCAGGCGCCGCAGCGCTGTGGGATGGAAATCGCTGATGCCGCCATGGCGCCGCATGCCGAAAGCGTTGAGTACGTCTCCAGCGGCGTTGCACAGGACAATGATCAGAACCAGAAGCCACTTCACCGGTCTTCCTCGAATTCCGGGGCCGTACGCGGGCGCGTCCGGCTAACGACTGCCACGCCCGTTACGATTAGTGTCACACCGCCCCACCGGGCCGCCGATACATGTTCATTGAGAAGAATGGCCCCGAGCAGAGCAATCAGGACATACGAGACCGACGTGATCGGCAGCACAAATGTAAGGTCGGCCCAACTGAAGAGAGATAGCTGGCAGATCAGCCATATCGAGAGCAGCGCGACACCCAGTACGATCCACGGATTCGCAAAGACGCGCATATAGTCGAGAGGAGAAAGGGAAACGATCTGACCTATGGAACGCATTCCAACATCGAGGAAGTAATTCCCACTCACGTTAAAGATGATCACGGACAGGGTCAGAATGCGGATTAGATGGGCTGGGCGATGCTTCTCCATGAACGGGCGCCTATGCGGAATCCCGCAATTGTAATGCCGTAAGAAGCAGCGGCCCCTATTTGAGCAAATCGGCCAGTGCCGGACCTAACTGAGGGAACTGGAAGCGGAACCCGGCAGCGTCAGCCGCACGGGGGATAATCCGCTGGCTGGCAAGCAGCACTTCCGACATCTGTCCAAATAGAGCTTTTAGCGCTAAGCGCGGAACCGGAAACCACGCCGGCCGGTGAAGCGCGCGAGCCAGTTCCCGCGTGAATTCACGGTTGATCACCGGAAAGGGCGCCACACCGTTAAACACTCCGGCGATCGGATTTTCTGCCAGGAACCGGAACAGCTCCGCAAGGTCGCTCAAATGGACCCACGGCATCCACTGTTCTCCAGAGCCCAGCGGACCGCCCACGCCTAGTCGATACGGCGGCAGCATCCGCGAAAGCGCCCCTCCCCGGGGATCCAATACTACCCCAATGCGAACCACCGCTACACGGATTCCCAACGCCGCCGCGGCTTGCGCTTCCCGTTCCCAAGCCAGGCAGACCTCCGGCAGGAACCCCTCTCCGGGCGGGGACGCCTCATCGAGAAGTTCCTCTCCCCGCGAGCCGTAGTATCCGACCGCCGAGGCGCTCAGCAGCACAGGTCGCCTCCCCCGGCATTCCGCCAGTGCTTCGACCATCCTTCGGGTTCCTTCGACCCGGCTTTCGAGGATACGGCGCCTGGCTGCGGCCGTCCAGCGCTGGCCGACCGGTTCCCCGGCCAGGTGAATCACCACATCGGCATTCTCAATGCTGACCCGCGGCGGCGGGCCATGAAGATCCCACACGGATAGCTTCACGCCGTTGGGCATATTGGAGCCAGCGTGACGGCTAAGCACATGGAGATTGTGGCCGGTATCACCCAAGACCTTGAGCAAACGCCGGCCAATGAACCCGGAGCCGCCGGAAATCGTGATATTCATGGGAGCGCCTGGATCACCCGTCTACAATAAATGAAAGCATGAAGGCATGGAACCGGACAAAACTTCTGTGGGGTTATCTGGCGCGTCGGTCCCGGCTTCAAGCGCTGCCGGTGGAGTATATCGTCGAGACCACGGCCAAGTGCAACCTTTACTGTCCCATGTGCCCGCGTGAGACTCACAAGCAGCCCAAAGCAGATATGTCCGAAACCGTCTTCGAGCGCCTCGTGCGGCAGGCGGGGCGTACCGCCGAGCACATGATGCTCATCGGATTGGGCGAACCCTTCATGGACCCGCGGATTTTCGAGCGCATCGAATTCTGCCATGAACATAGTATTTCGACGCTGCTCTCCACCAACGGTACCTTTCTTGACGAAAAGACCGCGGCGCGGATCCTGGATTCTCCGCTGGAGCAAATCACTCTGAGTTTTGACGGCGCGAGGAAGGAGACCTTCGAGTTCTACCGCAAAGGCGCAAAGTTCGAAAAGGTGCGGGACAATTTCGTACGTTTCGCCCGGATGAAGCACGAGCGCCGTTCTAAGTTGCAGGTCGTGGTGCAGATGGTGCGGATGGAGGGCAATGCGGCCGAGGCCGGCGACTTCGTGCGTTTCTGGAGCGCCCTGCCCGGCGTGGACCAGGTCCGCATCAAAGAAGATGAGACAAACCTGATGCGCCCCGATGCGGGCCATTCCTCGGACGAGTGGAAGCACCCCTGCCACTATCTCTGGCGCGGTCCCTTGTATGTGAAACAGAATGGCGATGTTTATCCGTGCTGCCAGAGCTACATGCTGGATGGCGCTCCCTTGGGCAGCCTGGAGCAGCAGCCGCTGACGGAGATTTGGAACACCGATACTATGAAGCAGATGCGGCGACTCCACGCGACGGGTCGTGGCGGCGAAGTCGATATCTGCTCGCGCTGCTGCACGACCATCCCACACCCGGTGCTGGTGACGGGAAGCTTGTTGCTGCACGGCAGGACGGTGCGCCGCATGTTGCCGGTCATCGAAAGGCTAACCTATCTCTCGAAGCTTCCTGGAAGGCTCTTGCGGCCGCCGCGGCGTGTGGAAAAGCAAACGTAAGAGATGAAATGAAGGCATACCAAGATCCCACCCGACCGCCCTACTGCACAATCCAGCCATCCGCCAACTGAATAACGCGGTGGCTGTAGGCGGCATTGGCTTCTGAGTGAGTCACCTGGATGATCGTCGTGCCTTCGTCATTGAGCCTCTTAAAGAGCTCCATAATCTCCTTGCCCTGGCTGGAGTGGAGGTTCCCGGTCGGCTCGTCGGCCAGGATCAGCTTGGGGTTGGCAATTACGGCGCGGGCCACGGCCACAAGTTGTTGCTGGCCTCCCGAGAGCTGACTGGGGAACAGATCGCGCTTGCCGACGATGTGAAACCGGTCGAGCGTGTCGCACACCATGGCCGCCCGCTCTGAGCTCTTCACGTTGCGATAAGAAAGGGGAATATCCAGGTTCTCGTAAACCGTCAGATTATCGATCAGATGATAGCTTTGAAACACAAACCCGATGTACTTCTTATTGAGCTCGACGCGTTCCTTCGGCTTCATGCGGTGCACCATATGGCCGACGAACTCGAATTCTCCGGTCCATGCGCCGTCGAGCATCCCAAGAATACTGAGCAAAGTCGACTTGCCCGCCCCGGAAGGTCCCATGATCGTGACGAATTCACCTTCGCGGATTTCCGCGTTAATGCGGCGCAGCACGTAACTGCGGCCGTAGCCGCCCTCATAGAACTTCTCAACGTTTCGTAATGTGATCATGAAAATCGGATTACAGGCCGGGACGCTCGCGCCGCCTGTTCCAGGTCGAATGAACGGAGATTCCACCGTTTACGTTCTGAAGATCGATCTGCGCGCCGCCGCCTTTCAATACGGCTCGAATGCGATGCCCGCCCGGTTCGACTTCCGGGTCAAAATCCGTCTGGATACCCCCACTTAGATTGCGCGCGATCAACTGCGCGCCCGAATCGGAAGGAATGGACAACACAATCGGCCCATTGACGGAACGAAGCGAAATCGGCTGGGAAGGACTGATGCGATGGAAGTCGGCCTCGACCTGGCCGTTCACGGTGGACAGATCGGCCATGCCCTCCAGTTTCTCCGCCTTGATATTGCCGTTGACCGAGGTCGCGCGTACCGCTCCGGCCAATCCGCTGATCGAGAGCCCGCCATTCACCAGTTTGACATTATCGAGATTCGCTTTTCGCGGAACCGTTATGCGATATTCGACGGTGGCGGGAAGCTCGGCATCGGCGCCCGCATACTGCGTGCGTATGGAGAGCCGATCGGAGCTCGAATCGACCACGATGCGCGCGTCGTCGAGCCGGCGCGCGTCCGAGGCGCTCTTGGTGGCCTCGATGCGCACTTCATCGCGATCCCAGGCGCTGATGCGCACGTCGCCATACGGGTTCTCGATCATCACGCGGCCGCTGGGCGCCAACATGTAACTCTGGCGGAACTCCTGCGATGTGGTGGAACTGGTGGCCCACAGGCCGCCGACGGCGATCAGGCTGAGGCAGAGCGCCCCGGCCACATTTCCGGTGGTGATTCGCATGTACCCTCCGCGTTAACTAATTCCGGGCGGTCTCGACACTCTCCTCCACAATCCTGCCATCGAAGAGCCGGATGGTGCGGTCGGCGAACTCTGCATAGCGCGGGTCATGAGTCACCATACAGATGGTCGAACCGGCCTGGTGCAACTCCCGCAACAGAGTCATGACGGCTTCCCCGTTTGCCGAATCCAGGTTGCCGGTCGGCTCATCGGCCAGAAGAATGAGCGGATCGCCTCCGAGCGCGCGTGCCACGGCCACGCGCTGCTGCTGACCTCCGGAAAGCTGCGAGGGGTAATGCTTCATGCGATGGGACATACCGACGCGCTCGAGCGCATCCTGCACGCGCCGTTTCCGCTCGGATCCCGGCATGCCCCGATAGGTGAGGGGGAGCTCGACATTCTCGTATACCGTGAGGTCGCCGATCAGGTTGAACGCCTGAAAAATAAAACCGATTTCACGGTTTCGGATCCGCGCACGCTCCGACATCTTCAACCCGGTGACCGGCTTTCCATTCAGATAATAGATGCCGTCACTGGGAGTATCCAGCAAGCCGAGGATGGCGAGGAGCGTCGATTTCCCGCAACCTGATGGGCCCGCAATTGACAGGTATTCTCCCTTCCTCACTTCAAAGTGAATACCCGCCAGAGCGTGGGTTTCCACCTCGTCCGTCACGAACACCTTGCTGACTTGATCGAGTCTGATTAACGATTCCGAACCGTTTTGCATGTTCTCACTCACTCCTCTTTCCTTACGCAGAGGACCAAAATTAGTTCAATCGAATGCGGTCGTAACTGTCGTAGGCCGACATGTCGGACAGGATCACCTTGTCGCCCACCTGGAGCCCTTCTTTGACTTCGATTGTATTAACGGAACTGCGGCCGAAGGCCACTTTTACTTTATTGGCATACTTCCCTTCGGGCTCCACCTTGAACAGTTGCACGGTGGCATCCTGCTGGCCGAAGACCGGGCGGCCCACGTAGACCACGTTGTCCAGCTTCTCCAACTGGATGGTGCCATCCACACTCAAATCCGGGCGGGCAGCCGCCGGAAACGGACCTTTAAGGGCGACATCCACCGTGACCGTGCCGTTCAAAATCGAGGGATCGATGCGCGAGACGCGCCCTTCTATCAGACCGTTGCGTGTATCGACGGTAGCGGGTTGGCCGATCGCGATGTCCTTTACTTGTGTTTCGGCGATTTTCAACTCGGCCTTGAGCTTGGTAGGCTGCGCCACTTTCCCGAGAGGCGTTCCGGCGACTACTTTCTGGCCTACTTCCACCGGTGTGGGGAGTTGCTGGAGCATCCCGTCAAAACCGGCTTTGACCTTTAATTGATCCAACTGGCTTTTCTTCAGGTTGTATTGCGCGCGCAGTTGCTCCACCTTTACTTTCTGCGCGGCCAATTGCGCTTCCTCGGCTTCGCCGTTGATGCTTATCCGTTTCTGTTCCAGTTGATAGCGCCCGCCGAGCTGTTCGGCGTTCACGGCGGAAATCTTGGCGTCCACCTCGGAGAAGAGGCCCTCCTTGGAGAGCGCCGCATCGCGGTCGGCTTTCAGCTTGGCGGTGTTGTAATCCGCGCCTACCTGGGCGGCTGTCGCCTGCATATCGATCTTAGTTTTTTCCAGGGTGACTTTGAGGTTGGCGTACTCGGCTTCGGCGGCCTTTAACGCGAATTCCGCATCCAGCGTGGCCGTTTCCAGCTCCGGGCTGGTCAAAACCATGACGACTGAATCAGCCTTGACGGGAGTTCCGGGATACACGAGAATTCGCTCCACCCTCCCATCGGTGGTGGCGGGTATGAGTAGGGTATCTTCCGGGACGAGCGTTCCCAAGCCCCGCACTTCCCGAAGCATCGGGCCACGTTTGACGGTGTCGGGCCAAAGGGTAGACATCTCCACGCCGGGTGCCGCCGGCTTCAGCCGCGAAAGCGCCAGAGTGATTGCCGGAATCGCCGCCGCGAGCACCAAGCCAATTACAATTCGCTTAATCAGCTTCTTTTTCCGCGCATCTTTACGTGGTACGTCCATTTTTCTCCCCGCCGGGGAATGGCACGGCGCCTTCCAACTGGTCCCGGGTGTAACAGTATGACGTTTCAGACGAGGAATCGGACAGCAAAGTTCCGGGTGTTCGTTTGTGGGAAATTGCGTATCGCCCGCGAACGCGCCCAACGTCAGGCAGCGGTACGGCTCGGTAGTACTCCGAACGGCTCCGCGCTGCGGCTGGCCGGTAACTGCAGTGTTAAGCTTGACGCATGTTATGGGGGCGAGCCTTCCAAGTTGCCGTCGTTTTCCTCTGTTCGGTGTTGTGTATTTCAGCAGCAGACCCCGACCGGGACTTCTCCGGCGCCTGGCTCCTGGATGGGAACGCGAGCCGCGGCCAGTCCACACCGGCGCTTGCCGAGCGGCTAACAATAAAGCAGGACGAATTTGCGATCCGCTGCTCCGCAGGCTCCGCCAATGAGTCCCCGTTGCAGTGGTCCTATCTGTTGAACGGTACGGAGACAAAGACGCGTGTCGGCAGCGAGACTCGAAGCAGCATAGTGAAGTGGGAAGGCGCGGCATTGTTGATCAACACGCTGGTTTCGGCATCCACTGACTATACGGTGATGGACCGATGGCGGGTCTCGCGCGATCGTTCCACTTTGACGATTACGCGGCAAGTGGTGGGCCGAAGCGGTACCGCGGAACACGTGCTGGTGTACCGAAGAGAAGGCCAATTCAACTCGCGGGAAACAGGAGCCAGCGCGCCCGCCGCAGCCACTAATGCAATTACCGGCGAGCCCGTTCTGCCTTCCCGTTTGCCGGCAAGGCCTGCGGAATCAGCCAACTCTGCGGAGATCGTTGTTCCGGTCGGAACCCACATCGCGCTCGCCTTGCGCAACGCCGTCGATACGAAACACTCCCACGAGGGCGATCGGGTTTACCTGGAAACACTGGTTCCGGTGACGGCGGATAACCGGGTGGTGATTCCCCGCGGCAGCTTCGTCAATGGAACCATCACCGAAAGCAAACCCGCGCACGGGGTGAAGGGTAAGGGCGAACTATTTCTGCGCTTCGACTCTCTTTCGCTGCCAAACGGCGTGACCCGGGACTTCCGGTCGCGGCTCGCCTCGGCTTCGTCCCCCGCCCGGGGCCAGGTGGATGCCAAAGAGGGAAAGGTTACCGGGGAACGCGATGGGTCCGGCGATGCACGCACGGTAGCGCTGGGGACGGGGATCGGGGCGACCGTGGGAGGAATCGCAGGATCCGCGGCA
This sequence comes from Terriglobia bacterium, assembly GCA_003175985.1. Lineage (GTDB taxonomy): Bacteria > Acidobacteriota > Terriglobia > Bryobacterales > Bryobacteraceae > PSRJ01. The sequence goes on along the minus strand of PSRJ01000150.1, from coordinate 12,760 downwards.
GGGCACTCCCTCGGTGGAGTTGGCATCGGCGCGGCAGCCGGTGCCGCCGCGGGGCTGGCTTCCGTTCTTCACGGTAAGCGCGCTGAAGCCGTGTTGCCGCAAGGCACCGTCGTCGACATGATTCTCGATCGGGACTTGCGCTTCTCATCCGCCGAGCTTCCGTTTTAGGTACGCGCGTCTATTCGGCGACCGCTCGCTGCAAGGAATCCCAGGATGAATCCAAAAGCGCGCCGATTTGCTGCCAGTCCTGCTCTGAGACACCGCCGGCTTCCGCGCGGCCGTCGCGAATGAGCATGGCTTCCGCGCGGGCTTTGGCGTGTTCCGTGAACCTGCTTTCCGGGCATTGATAGATTTCCGCCTGCAAGGCAGCCAGAGAACGCTCGAGATCGCCAGGCGCGTGCTGCACACGTTCGCGATGTATGATCCACCACTCCAGTTCCAGAACCGCGGCTTTATCGGAGTCGAAAGGCACGTCGCTGCCGCGCCGGATCATGGCATAGAAGTCCTTCAAATCGGGCAGGGCCTGTTCGTATTCCGCGCGGTTGTGACCTCGTTGAAATACAATCGCCGCGCGCGCCGCATGATATGCCCCGAGGCAGGAACGCCAGAATGGCATGTGGTATTGCCGCCTGAGGGTTTCGACCAACTCCCCGAACAGTTTTAGAGAGTTGTGGCCATAGTACGAGCGCCACATGGCCGTCTCCAGGCGGCCCACGGCATGCCCGTCGAAGCGGCGTAGCGAGGAGCTATGCCCGAATCCGAGGTCGGCGGCGACCCACACCGCCAGCAGAAGCACCACGAGCAACAGCCAATTACGAATGCGCATAGGATTTCTTTAGCCGCGAGACGATCAGGGGCGCCTTCCCCGTGGCGCCGCGTTCCAGCGCATCGACGGCGCGAACGCGAATCGGCGGCACGAGCGCGCCCTGGTCCTGCAGCATCTGTTGCAAAGAGCGGGTCAGGGGCTCGCAGACGGAAACATCACGAAGACCAGCCAACGCCACGAAGAGACCTTCCTCGTCCTGACGGACCTGCCAGCCCGCGGCCGGCACGGTCTCCAACACCTGGTGAAAGAGGTTGGGGTGGGCGGAAACAGGCTCACGGCTACCATCACGCCGCGGAAACAGGAGCACATCTTCCACGCGCCCTTCGATCGACTCGATAAGTTGGAAACTTCGGCCGCATTCGCATTCACCCGCGATTGGGCGCAACATGTCGCTGATCTCATAGCGAATCAGCGGCTGCGTCCAGCGGCCGAAGATGGTCAGCAGAACCCGATCGCCGCACCCGCCCGGGGGTACGGCGCGCCCGCGATCATCGACGATTTCGATAACTGCGCCATCCTCGAACAGGTGCTTTCTTCCGTGGGCGCATTCCGCGGCAATGGGCGCGTACTCGGTTGCGCCATAGGTGTCGAACACTTTGAGTCCCCACGCTTGGCGGACCCGTCGCCGGATTTCTTCGGTGAGCACCTCCGCGCTGGTAGCCACGCTACGCAGGCGAATGCGCAGGCGCCCGGCGATCTGTTCTTCCGCCAACTGCCGCAGCACGGAGGGATAGGCCGCCAGCACCTCGGGCTGCCATTCGTTCAGCCGGCGCACCATCGATTCCAGGGGCTCGGCGGCATCCAGCCTCAGGGCCGGAAGAAGCCGCGTGGCCAGAGAGGCGCTCACCCGCGCCGAGTAATGCCAGGGCGTGGTCGAAGCGATCATGGCGGAGCGGGGCGGCTTCCGTAACCCGCCAGTAAGGCCCGCCCAGGACATGGGGCGCGTGATTCCAGCCAACGCAGTAATCCACTCCTCCGTGCTGAAGAGAAAGACTCCCCGTAGCCCGGTGCTGCCCGACGTCGAGAGCACGACGTACCGCCCGCGGAAGAGATCCGGCCCGTTATTGCGATTCAGGAAAGCCTCTACATCCGGCAGGCGAATCGCGCGATCTGTAACCAGATCGTCAAAATTCTCCATCAGAGTGGCTTTGGTGAGGATCGGGAGGTGTTCGAGCGGCTGCTGTTCTTTGCCTGCATGAAACCGGCGGTAAAACGGTGACCTCTCCATAGCGAAGGCACGAAGCGCCGCCAGCTGCCGCTGCTGGTGGTGCTGCAGCTCCGCGCGAGTCCAGCGGCAGCCACGCTCCAGCGAGCGGCGCCGCCAGAGTACTCGAAATGGGGTCAGAGCGTTAGGGCGCATTTCTCTGACTGTAATACGGAGAAAACGCCCGGCTGGATGGGTTTTGGAGATTTCTCAGGCCTGGACCAGGCCGCTGCGCACGGCGAAGCGCACCACGCTCGCCGTCTCATGCATTCCCAGCTTCTTCAGGACGTGGCTGCGATGCGAGTCCGCGGTCTTGTAACTAATCCCGAGTTTACTGGCGGCTTCCTTGGTAGCATATCCGCGGGCGATCAGTTCCAGAACTTCCCGTTCCCGTTTGGAGAGCAACTCCAATTCGCGGGCCGCTGCCCGGGATTCTTCTTCGTTTCGGCCGACAACGGTCAGAGATCCTATGAACCCGGCCGGCTGTCCCGTTGCATCGAGCCACGGATTGCCCGAGATCTCAATCTGACGGCAGCCATCGATACCAAAAGGAATCCGGCAGTCAATGTGGAATTTGCGCGTATGGGAAATCGCAGCAAAGTACTCCCGCAAACAGCGGTCCCGATCTTCGGGAAGAATTCCGTCCGCCCAGCCTACACCCAGCTCCTCCAAATACGTACGGCCGCGAAATTCGAGCCATGTTCGATTGGAAAAAGTCCAGAAACCTTCGCGGTTCGCCATCCAAATCATCATCGGAGAGGCGTCTGCGATGTTCCGGAAAGCCTGCTCACCGGGATCGCAAGCAGAGACTTCGGGACAGAGCTGAGAAGCGAATGCGTACAAGGTGTCGGTTCCGGCTGCCATAAGCGCTAGTGACCTGAGGTCGCCTCCCGTTTCCTTGAAAATTCGGCAAGGGGCTCATTCGGATCCGAGGTGGGGGGAAACCGCAGCCCCTTGCCTGCCTTGTCTTCCGGTAGTTTACGTCATCCTCCGAGATGTTCCATCCGGAAGTACCAGGTCGAGTCAAGTATAGGGCACACTCCTTAGGCAGAGCCGTTCCGATTCCGTTGAGTTCCCGTGAAATTTCTGTGACCGCTATAATCGGGCTTGGGCATCACCTCCCCCGCGAGAGTCTTTCCCCCTTTCCGGTTGGACCCGGCAAATCAGTGCTTATGGCGTGACAACAGCCGGATCTCTCTGGCGCCGAAGGCGTTTGCGGTTTTGGACTATCTCGTCGCGCACGCGGGCACGGTGGTGTCGCAAGAAGAATTGCTGACGGCGGTTTGGCCGGAGACTTTCGTCCAGCCGGAGGTCCTCCGCAAGTACATTCTGGAAATCCGGCGGGTGCTCGATGACCCGCCTAAAAATCCGCAGTTCATCGAGACTTTGCCGCGACGCGGTTACCGTTTCATCGCCGCAATCCAGAGCGATCCGTTACAAAGTACCGGCTACGCGGGGGTCGAACCTGGCCGCAAACTGGTTGGCCGGGAGGGCGCCCTGGCCGAATTGGAGCAGTGCCTGAGACGGGCAGTGAGCGGACAGCGCCAGATCCTCTTCGTGACCGGCGAAGCCGGAATCGGCAAGACCAGCCTGGTGGACAGTTTCCAGGAGCGCCGAAAGTCGGATTCCACCATCCAGTGGGCGCGCGGACAATGCGTCGAGGGTTTTGGGGGCAAGGAAGCCTACTACCCGGTCTTAGAAGCCTTGGGTTGGCTGCTTCGAGCACCGGGCGGTGCCTCGATCGTGGAGACCCTCAGAGCGCACGCTCCGACCTGGCTCATCCAATTCCCTTTTATGGTGAAGCCGGAGCAGAGAGCCGCGCTGCTGCAACAGATCCTGGGGGCCACCCGGGAACGCATGGTTCGCGAACTTTGCGAAGCCCTTGGAGTGCTCACCTCCGCCAACCCCATCGTGCTGATCCTGGAGGACCTGCAATGGGTGGACGATTCTACCCTGGATCTGATCTCCGCGCTCGCCCGGCGCCGGGGTGGCGCCAAATTCCTGCTGTTGGCCACCTATCGGCCTGTCGAAGTAATCCTGTCCCGCAGCCCCTTGAAAATGCTGAAGCAGGATCTGCTGATCCATCGCCTTTGTCAGGAAATCAGCCTGGAGCGGTTGACCGAGCAGGAAGTCGGGAATTACCTCGCCACGGAGTTCCCGCAGAACAAGTTCACACCGGAGCTTTCCGCCCTGATTCATCGACACTCCGATGGCAACCCGCTGTTCATGGTCGCCCTGTTACAGCGGTTGGAACAACAGGGACGGATTTCCCGTACGGAAGACGGCTGGGTGTTGGGTGTCTCTCCGGAGCAGTTGGATCCCGGAGTGCCGGAAACACTCCAGCAGATGTTGGAAGTCCAACTCGAGCAGCTCGGGCCGGAGGACCGGCTTCTCTTGCGAGCTGCCAGTATTGCGGGCCAGCGCTTTTCGGCATGGGCCGCGGGCGCCATGATGGAGAGCGCGGCGGGTCCGATCGAAGAGGCCTGCGAGAACCTGGCCGCCGGACAGCAGTTCATCCGGCGCGTGGGAATCCAGGAACAGCCGGATGGGTCGGCGTCGGCGCAATACGAGTTCAAACATGCCCTCTATCGAGAGGTGCTCTATCGCCAGTTACCGCCCGTGCAGCGCGCGCGCTTTCACCTGCGCCTCGCCGAGCAGATGGAAGCACTGGCGACACCGCCCGATCGCGCCCTCGCTTCCGAATTGGCTTCTCACTTTGAAATGGGCCGCGATTACGCGCGCTCAATCCGTTACCTGATTGTGACGGCCCTCAACGCCGCCGGGCGGTACGCGCATCGCGATTCGGTCCAGATTCTGCATCATGCACTGGGCTTGTTGACACACCTCCCCGCCGAGCCGGGCCGCGCACTCGAAATCGAAGTTCTGGAACGAATCAGCGATGTCCTTTACGCCCAGGGAGAAATGGAGCAATCCGCGGAGATTGACTACCGCGTGGCCGACCTGGCGGCGCAGGGTGGTTTCAAGACCGCGCACGTGAACGCCTTAACGCGAGTAGCCCGCGCCTTGGCTTTTCTGGATCCCGACCGCTGTGTGATGGTTTGCGACCGGGCTACGGAAGTGAGCCGGACTCATGACGATGCGCTTCTCCAGGCGCGCGCCGAAATGCTCATGGCCTGCTGGCACATTGTTGCCCGCGGCTGGAACGAGCGCGATTCCGCCCTGTGTGCTGCGGCGCGCGAGAGGATCGCAAGCCTCAGCGATGAAGTGCCCGCTTACTACGAGATCCTGTATGCGCATGTCCAGTGCGTTCAGGGCGAGTACACAGGCGCTTGCCATACGGCGAGCGCCGGGATCCCGAGATCGTTGGAAAGCGAGAACCTGGTGGTTTACTTTTCCGCTCATTCCTCGCTCGCTCACGCCCTGCTCCATCTCGGAAGGTGGGGTGAACTTTTGCGAACAGTCATGCGGGCGATGGAGGTGGCGCAGAAGAATGGGAACGCTCCGTGGCTGGGACTTCTGCGGGCCGCGCTGGCCTGGCTCCGTTACCACGCTTTCGATTTCGAGGGTGCCCGCCGCGAGGCGGACAAGCTACTAAACTCACACAAGGAAGAGCCCGCCGGCCAGGTACAAACCATTGCCCGTATTACCAGAGCGTTCGCCGGCCTGGCCTTGGGCGATCCCGATCAGGCTCTGGAAGCTTTCCGTAAGGTGTGTGAGCGCCCACTTCAGCCGCGATTCTTCTTCGACTGGTACTGGCGCCTGGTCGCTCGCTTTGGCCTGGCCCGCGCATGGCTGGCCAAGGGAGACTTATCGAAAGCGTCGGAGCATGCCGCATTGTTACTCGAAGCGGTGCTGGCAGGAGCCGATCCTGCCGCCACGGCTTTCGCATACGAGGTCCAGGCAGGTGTAGCCATAGCGGAAAAGAATTGGAGAAAGGCGCTGGAGTCGGTGGAGGCGGGCGTCGCCGCCATCGGCGCTCAAGTCATTCCATTCGCATCCTGGCGCTTGCACGCCACAGCCTCGGAGCTACATCGATCGATGGCAAACCACGATGAGGCCGAGCGGCAACGCAAGCTGGCCGCGGGGTCTGTTATGCAACTGGCGGATTCATTGCCGGAAGCCGAGCCTTTGCGCGTATCGCTGCTTCATGCGGCCGCTGTCCGGCGGATCCTGCAAAGCTGATATCCGCCGGACGTGGCAGCCTGCGCTACGCTGGTGAGTGGGATGCACCGCAGAACATTTTTCCAATCGGCAGCGGCCATACCTCTGGCAAAATCGTTGGGCGCGGCGGGTGCGCCGGGCATAGAGGCTAGAATCGTCCGGCTCAATTTGCGGCACACCTGGACCACCACCATGTCGTCCAGCGAGTATCGCGACACCCTGCATGTCAGCTACTCGCGCGATGGTTTCACGGGACATGGCGAGGGCGCGCCCATCGTCCGTTACAAAGAAGATGCCAAATCGGCGCAGCAAGCCGTGGAACAGGTTCGCAGCATGCTGCTCTCGGCCGACCCGATGCAGTTCGCCAAAGTCATGGCTGAAGTCTTTCGGCGCGTGAACGGAGAATGGGCTGGCAAAGCGGCGCTCGATATCGCTTTGATGGATTGGGTTGGCCAGCGGCTGGGTATTCCGCTATATACATATTTCGGATTGGACCCGAAGGATACACCTCTTACCACGTTTTCCATCGGCATCGATACTCCCGAGATCACGAAGCAGAAGACGCGCGAGGCCGCGGAGTATCCCATCCTCAAGGTCAAAGTGGGACTGGCCACCGATGAACCTACGATTGAAGCTGTGCGCAGCGTCACGAAGAAACCTCTGCGCGTCGATGCCAACGAGGGTTGGAAAAATAAGGAAGAAGCGGTACGCAAGATCAACTGGCTCGAAAGGCAGGGCGTTGAGTTCATCGAACAGCCCCTGCCGGCCGCGATGATCGAAGAGACACGCTGGGTGCGCAGCCGCGTCCACATGCCGATCATTGCCGACGAGGCGTGCCAGCATGCTTCCGACATTCCGAAGCTGCGCGAGGCCTTCGACGGTGTGAATGTCAAGCTCGATAAGAGCGGCGGCATGCTGGAAGCCTATCGCATGCTGCAAATCGCCAAAGCGCTCGGCATGAAAACCATGCTGGGTTGCATGATCTCCAGTTCGGTGTCGGTAACCGCAGCCGCGCACCTCTCCCCGCTGGTGGATTTCGCCGATCTCGATGGCAACCTGCTCATCGCCAACGATCCTTTCCATGGCGTGCGCGTGGAGAAAGGAAAACTGATTCTTCCGAACCGCCCCGGATTGGGCCTGACGCCAGTGAAGTAACAGTGCAACACCGGGTAGTCATATTAGGCGGTGGTTTCGGCGGGCTGTATGCGGCGCTCGCGTTGCGCAAGGCTCCAGCCGAAGTCACGCTGATCGACCGCCGGAATTTCCACTTGTTCCAGCCCCTCCTCTATCAGGTGGCGACGGGTTCGCTCTCTCCTGGCGATATCTGCGCGCCGCTGCGCAGCGTGCTAAGCCGCCAGAAGAACACTCGAGTGCTTTTGGGCGATGTTGCCGATATTGATCCGAACGCCCGAACCCTCAGCCTGCGCGACGGAGCCACGTACCCCTACGACTCACTCATCGTGGCTACGGGATCCGAGAGTTTCTATTTCGGGAAGGATCAATGGCGAGTGTGGGCGCCCAGCCTCAAAAGCGTGGAAGAGGCTACCACCATCCGGCACAAGATCTTCTATGCCTTTGAGGCGGCGGAGCGCGAGACCGATCCCGAGCGCCGGCGCGCGTGGCTGACTTTTGTGATCGTCGGCGGCGGCACCACGGGCGTGGAACTTGCCGGAGCGCTCGGCGAGATTGCGATCCATACCCTGAAGCACGAATTCCGCTCGATTAATCCCCTGGAAGCGCGAATCCTCATGGTAGATGGCGCTCCGCGGCTCCTCATGGCGTACCCGGAAGATCTGGCCGCTCGCGCTGAAGAATCGTTGCTCAAGCTGCGGGTGCGCGTGCGCGCGGGAGTAAATGTTACGGAAGTCGACGACGACGGAGTCACGCTTCGATTCGGGTCCGGCGTCACCGAACGGCTGCCGGCGAAAACCGTGCTGTGGGCAGGCGGAGTGCACGTGGCAGGTTTCGGCAGTACGCTGGGCGCGCGGACCAATGCACCGACCGCTCGCAGCGGCCATATCAAAGTGGCGCCCGATCTGACGATTCCCGGTTACCCCGATATCTTCGTAGTGGGTGATCTTGCCACGATTGCCGGCAGGGACGGGAAACCGCTGCCCGGTGTCGCCCAGGTGGCAATGCAGGGCGGCGCTTATGCGGCGCGCGCGATCGTGGCGCGTCTGAAAGCTCGGGGCGGAACTGTAAGCCTGCCGCCTTTCCATTACCACGATCGCGGCGATATTGCGGTGATCGGCCGCGCGGCCGCCGTGGCGCGCATCTTTGGTCTGCATCTACACGGGCTGCCCGCCTGGTTAGTGTGGCTTTTCATCCATTTGATGTACCTGGTGCAATTTCAAAATCGGGTTCTGGTTTTCATCCAGTGGGGTTTCCAATACCTTACCTTCAGCCGCGGCGCTCGCCTGATCACCGGAACGGCTCCCACCGACTCACCGCAACTCCTCTACCCCGATCAGCGTTTATAGATACAGAAGCCACATGCGCACTCGACGTTGGATCTGCACGGCCATGCTCGTCTCCGTAGGAGTATCGGCATACGCCAAAAAGAGCCTGTTCCAGCAGGAGATTCCCAAACAGGAACGGATCGTCCACGCGCTCAACCGTCTGACATTCGGACCGCGTCCGCAGGATGAGGCTCGTGTCCGGTCCATCGGATTGAAGAAGTGGATCGATCTGCAACTACATCCGGAACGGATCAATGAAAACCCGGTACTGATCGAAAAACTGAAAACTCTAGACTCGCTTTCCATGACCAGCGAACAACTGGTTGCGAATTATCCGACGCCCCAGATGATCCGCCAGATGGCCGGCGGCGGGCTGCCGTTTCCGGCCGATCCCGACCGCCGCATGATGATCCAGAAACTCGTGGAGCGGTTCGGGCGGCGCCAGAAGCAGGGAGAGTCCGCCCCGCCAGAAGGACAGGAGCTCTCCAGTTTGCTTACGCCCGATCAGTTCCGGCTGCTACGCACTGGGACACCGCAGGAGCGCGTAATTGCATTTGAGAATCTGCCCGCCGAAAAGCAAAATGACATTCTGATCGCGTTGCCGGCCGGTGTCCGCCAGGGGATGTTTCCCGCCGCTCCGCCGGAGTTGCGCCGCAAGATCGAATTAACCGCCGGGCCCCAGCAAGTCGTGGCCCAGGACCTGGCCGAAGGCAAACTGCTGCGCGCCATCTACAGCGACCGGCAGTTGGAGGAAGTCCTCACCGACTTCTGGTTCAATCACTTCAACATCTACCTCGATAAAGGCGCGGACCACTTCATGGTGACGGAGTACGAACGGGACGTCATCCGCCCGCACGTGCTGGGTAAATTCCGCGAACTGCTGGAGGCAACTGCCAAGAGCCCCGCAATGCTGTTTTACCTGGACAACTGGCAATCGGTGGCGCAGTCGGCGGACCAGGCCCGGCGGGGCATCGCCGCCCGGCGCGGCCTCAACGAGAATTACGGCCGCGAACTGCTCGAATTGCACACGCTGGGCGTGGATGGGGGCTATACGCAGCAGGATGTCACCGAGGTAGCGCGCTGCTTCACGGGATGGACCATCAATCAACCCTTGCGCGGCGGCAGCTTTAATTTCAATCCGCGGACGCATGATAGCGCGGAGAAAACCGTGCTCGGAGTGAAGATTCCGCCCGGTGGAGGAATCGAAGACGGCGAGAAGGTGCTGGATATTGTCGCCCGCCACCCCGCTACGGCCCGCTTCATTTCGCGCAAGCTGGCAATGCGGTTTGTCGCCGACGAACCGCCAGTTACTTTGGTCGACAGCATGGCCGCGACATTTCTCAAGACGGACGGCGATCTGCTCGAAGTGATGAAGACGCTGCTGGAATCCAAGGAGTTCTGGTCGGAAGGCGCGTACCGCTCCAAAATGAAATCGCCGCTCGAAATGGTGGCCAGCGCCGTGCGCGCCCTAAACGGCGAAGTGGACTATGCCTCGTCCCTTGCAAACCAGGTGGCCCAGATGGGCGAACCGCTTTATCGCAAGCAGGAGCCCACGGGGTATTCCAATTCCGGCAAAGAGTGGCTCAACTCCGCTGGATTGATCGCGCGCATGAATTTCGCGGTGAATCTGGCGGATAACAAAATTCCCGGCGTCAAAGCTGATGCCGCGCAGGCCGGCATCTCACTCGGCTCTCCGGACTTTCAGAAACGTTGAAACATTATGACGACCCGCCGTATTTTTCTTCGCAACTCTGCGCTGGCCATGGTTGGTATGGGAAGCGCGCCGCTTTGGCTAAAGCGCACCCTATATGCCGCGGATGCGCCTTCGCCGCGTAAAAAGATTCTGATCGCCATTTTCCAGCGTGGCGCTGCCGATGGCTTGAATATCGTGGTGCCCCACGGCGAAAAGGCATACTACGCGCTGCGCCCGTCCATCGCGATTCCCCGGCCCACGACAGCGGGGGACCAGGATGCCGCCCTCGATCTCGATGGCTTGTTTGGCCTCCATCCCTCGCTGGCCGCGCTCAAGCCGCTCTACGACCAGCAGCTTTTGGCGATCGTGGATGCGGCCGGATCGCCGGACCCTACGCGCTCGCACTTCGATGCGCAGGACTATATGGAATCGGGCACGCCGGGCCTGAAAGCCACAGTCGACGGATGGATGAACCGCGCCCTTCCCCACGAAGAGGCCAAGATCTCGCCTTTGCGTGCGGTGTCGTTGGGACCTGTGCTGCCCCGAAGCATGCGCGGCAGCCATTCGGCGGTCGCATTGCAGAACGTGGCGGATTTCCAGGTGCGGAACGCGGAAGCCGCCCAAACATTCGAGCGCCTGTATCTCGAAGCCAAGGATCCGGCCATTCAGGCGGCCGGGCGCGAGAGCTTCGAGGCTGCAGCACTGCTGCGGAGTATCCAGAAGCAGCCGTATAGCCCCGCGGCCGGCGCCGACTACCCGCGCGGCCGTTTCGGGGACAGTCTTCGCCAGATCGCGCAGTTAATTAAGGCGGATGCCGGAGTGGAGGTGGCGTTCGCGGATATCGGTGGCTGGGATCATCACGTGAACGAACCCGCGCAACTGGCGAATCTGTTGCGCGAGTACGCACAGGCTCTCAATGCTTTCTGGCGGGACATGGGAGACCGCATGGCGGATATCGTTCTCGTGACGATGTCCGAATTTGGCCGCACCGCTCACGAAAACGGCAATCGCGGCACGGACCACGGCCACGCCAATTGCATGTTCGTAATGGGCGGGCCGGTGCGCGGCGGCAAGGTCTATGGCCGGTGGCCGGGCCTCGAAAGAGAGCAGCTCTACGAGAACCGCGATCTGGCGCTGACGACCGATTTCCGCGATGTCCTGGGTGAGCTGGTCTTAAGCCACTTGGGCAATCCCACTCTGGCCAGCGTGTTTCCGGGCTACGATCCGAAATTCTTAGGTCTGTTGGCCAACACGTAGGGGCAAGTTCAGAAGGCTTGCCAGGCAGCACCCTCGAGTTCCGCCCGGTATCGCTCGGTGATCCGCTCGCGGAAAGTAACTTCCAATTCGGGCTTCCGGCAGTGAACCTGGTCCATACGGCCCGTGGCCAGGTATTGCCCGCCCAGGCATCCGCCCACGCAAACCGGTAGGAATGCGCAGTCGCCGCACTGTTGCCACGGCTGATAACCCAGAAGCGGCGCGAGTCTCTCGCCGCTGGAACTGGTAACATTGCTGACCGACATTTCGGGGCGCCCCGCCACCGCCGGGCATTTGTAGACGCGTCCGTCGGGATCGATAGTGTAGCTGTTCTTCCAATGCAACTCGCAGGGTCCGGTGGGCAGGCCTCCATAAGCCAGCTTTCCGCTTCCGCCGGTGCGCTGCTCCACGGCGCGGTTGATCTGCACCAGTGTATCGGCGGTTTGCGCCGTCGTACCGCATCCCGTACAGCCGGCGCTCTCCGATCGCGTAGTGTCTATCGCGGGCTTGAAACGGATGCTCTCGATCTTCGTCAGGAGATTCGCGTTATCAAGTCTCTCGATCAGCCGCTCATAGGAAGCTTCCTGTCCCGGCAGAAAGTTGCCGCCCAACCGTAGCCGCACGTAGCCCGCAACTGCCCTCAGGTTCGCGAAGATCCGGTCAAACGATCCACGGCCATCGCGATACACGCGTGCAAGGTCGTGGGTTTCGCGGTCGCCATCGAGCGTGATCTTGATGACGCCATCGCCATACGCGCGAAGCGCCTTCACGAACGCGAGGTCCAGGTGGACGGCATTGGTGGTCATCTCCCATGCAAACTCGCCGCCGCGGGCCGCCATGGCTTCGTGGAAGGCATGGGCTGTGCGCAGTACATAATCTTTCCGTGTCAGCGGCTCTCCGCCGAAATAATGCACCAGGAGCTTGCCGCACGCCGACGCGTCTACGCGCCGCAAGATCCAGGCGATGGTCCCCGATTCCACCTCGGTGCTCATGCGGTTGAATGCGGGCGATTCCTTCTGAAAACAATAAGTGCAGGCCAGGTTGCAGGCGAGTGTCGGCATCAGGGTAACGTACATCGTGCCGGGCATCCCCTCAGAGGCGCGATCGAGGTGCACTCGCAGCGCCTGATCGTCTTGCTCGCGGGAGGTGACCAGGAAACCGCTTTCGAGCAGGACCTGGGCGAGAGCGCTCTCTTCCGGCGA
>PSRJ01000390.1 GCA_003175985.1 Terriglobia bacterium | reverse complement strand
TGACAGAGAAGGTTCCGCGGCGAATTCACCTGCCGGTCCCGCGGACCTCATTGATCGGCCGCGAACAGGAGCTTGCGGCGGTCCAGCAGCTCCTGCTCGATCCCGCCACCCGCCTGGTGACGTTGACTGGATCCGGCGGTTCGGGTAAGACGAGACTCGCGCTGGAAGTGGCCGGCGCGCTGGCGGAGCGCTTTCGAGGGGGCGTGCACTTCATCGCCCTGGCTTCCATTAACGATCCGGCTATGGTCCCGGCCGCGATCGCGGAAGCAGTCGGCATCCGCGAAACGGGCGGCCGCCCTGTTGTGGAGTTGGTGAAGGATCATTTCCGGGAGTGCAGTCACTCCCCAGTCCTCCTGCTCCTGGATAATCTCGAGCACCTTCTGCCCGCCTCCTCGCTGGTGGCCGGCCTGCTCGAAACCTCCCCGGCTTTAAAGGTCCTCGTGACCAGCCAGGCGCCTTTGCGCGTGTATGGGGAATACGAATTTCCGGTGCCGCCTCTGCCGCTGCCGCATCAATCGCATTCGTTCGATGTGTTGACGCGCAATCCCGCAGTCGCTCTGTTTGCTCAGCGCGCGGCGGCCGTGAAGCCTGATTTCGTGCTGACTGCGGACAATGCGGCCGGTGTGGCTGAGATTTGTGCCAGAGTGGATGGCCTGCCGCTGGCGATTGAACTCGCGGCTGCGAGAGTCAAAATGCTGCCTCTCGGCGCCATTCTGGCCCGGCTCCAGAGCCGCCTGGAGCTTTTGACAACGGGAGCACGCGATGTTCCCGAGCGGCAGCGGACACTCCGCAATACAATTGACTGGAGCTACGGCCTGCTTAGCGAAGGAGAACAAAAACTCCTGCGCAGGCTCGCTGTTTTCTGGGGCGGATGCACGCTGGAAGCGGCCGAGGCCGTTTGTAATACGCGCCAGGACCTGGGGTCCGATATCTTCGATCTCATGTCTTCTCTGCTGGACAAGAGCCTGATTCAACAGAGAGCTCAGGGCGATCAGGAACCGCGCTTTGCGATGCTCGAAACCATCCGCGAGTATTCTTTGGAGCGGCTTCGCGACGCCGGTGAAGAAGAAGCCACAAAACGCTCGCATGCCGCCTATTGTCTGGTGCTGGCAGAAGAGGGCATTCCCGAGCTTAGCGAAGCCGAACGTGCCGCGTGGCTGGCCCGTTGCGATCTCGAACATGGCAATTTTCGCGCGGCTCTCGACTGGCTTTTTCAAACCGGGAATCTGGACTGGGCATTTCGCGTCTGTCTGGCTCTGTTCCGCTTCTGGGACATGCGAGAGCACCTGACTGAGGGGCGTGCGCGGCTGGAGAATCTCTTGAAGCTCGCCGGCGCCGGCTTTGGCGACGAACGCGCCAAAGTTTGTTTGTTCCTTGGGGCCATTACCACGGCACAGGGCGATTTTGCGGCTGCCGCGCATTTTCTCGAACAGAGCCTTTGGTTTTACAAGGACGCGGGCGATCAGTCGGGCATAGCCGTATCGCTGAACGCTTTGGCGGTGACGGCGCGGGATCGCGGCGACTACCTCACGGCGCAAAACTACTTCGAAGAAAGCCTGGCCTGCTGGCGAATCTTGTCCGACCGCGTGGCCACGGCCCGGTGCCTGCATAACCTGGCGAACGTGGCGAAGGTTCGCGGAGATTATGCCCGCGCCCGGCGGGCTGTCCTGGAGGCCGTGGAAATTTTTGAGGAGCTGCACGATCGCAGCGGGATCGCCTGGTCTCTGAACCAACAGGGCGACATCGCACGCGAGGAGGGCGATGTAGCTGCGTCCCGCGCGTTTTACGAATGCGCGCTTTTGGCATTCCGCGAAGCCGGCGACCGCTGGGGCGCCGCCAGGTCGCTGGCCGACCTCGGTTCTATGGCTTGTGAGCAAGGCGACCATTCGGCCGCGCAGGCCGCCTACCGCGAAAGCCTCGAGATCTTCGCAGCCGTCGGACATAGGCGGGGGATTGCTCGGGCTTGGGAAGGATTGGCATGCCTGGCGTTGGCGCGCGGAGATGCCGTGCGCGCTTTGTCCCTGGCGGCGGCGGCTGCCCATCTTCGCCAACGCATTGGCGCGCCCCTTCCGCCCGCCGAACAATCCAGACTCGACCAACATCTGCAATTAGCCTGGGAGTCGCTCAGCCATGGCGAAGGGAAGGACGCCTGGGCGGAAGGCTGGGAGATGAGCATGGAAGCGGCCGTTCAATACTCGATGCAAACCGAATCGGCTATGTCAGGTTCTTTGGATCAATAAGCCGGCGTACGGCCGCCACGCGGTCGGCGGGAATCCCGGTACGGCGGGCGTGCTCCCGGATGGTGTTCTCGTCGGGCGCCAGGTAAACGCAATAAAGTTTGTCTTCGGTGACGTAACTGTGGAGCCACTGGATGTGGGGCCCCATCGCCAGCAACGTCTCCGCGGACCGCAGCGAGATCTCGCGGATCTCCGCTTCGGAAAGCGATCCTGCTCCGGGAATGTCGCGTTCAATCACGAACTGCGGCATACCCGGACCAGTTTACACCAGGTTCATCCGATCGTAACCACCGTTAGCTTGTCGCCCGTAACCGCGCCTTGAACTTTGACCTGAATTGGTTTGCCGGCAGAAACCGAGTCGTTCCACTTCTTTTTCTCGCGCAAGACTTGGGTGGTACGTTCATTGCCTACGGAATCAAAACGGAGCGTCTGGCCGTCTTTGGTGCGTAGAGCGAATTCCTTCGTCCCGGAGGATACCGTGCAATTGTTGGAAGCAGCAGCGCCCTTATTTTCAGCCGCGCTGTTCGCGCAGCTCGCGTCCAGCAGCATACCCTTATAGGTTTGTGTCTTTAATTCCGGCGGAGCCTCCCGGTTGGCTTGTGTGGCTGCGGTTGAGCCTTCAGTTTGTGAGGAGTTGGGCGTGGGGTTGGCGGTTTTCTTGGAATCCTGCCCGCTGGCCAAACCGATGCAAAGGAAAAAAACAGCCAAACTGATCGAACTCTTCATGAAAGCCTCCTCTCGACATTTTGACGGGACGGAGGTCATTCTGTCGGTTGGATGCACCACATTTCGGGATTTCGGTGCGGTGGTTCACAAGCCGGAATCTTATAATGCTCTGAGTCATGTCCAAACCCATCTGCGTCACTTGTGGTGTGCAATACCCTGACTCGGCTGTGCCGCCGCCCGACTGCCCTATTTGCGGGGACGCGCGCCAATATGTCGGTTTTGGGGGGCAACAATGGACCACGATCGAGGAAATAGCGGCCAAGCATAGTAACCGGATCGAGCAGGAAGAGCCGAACCTCCATTCCATTCACACCCAGCCGGGATTCGCCATCGGCCAGCGCGCCTTTCTAGTTCAGACCGGCGCAGGCAATGTTTTATGGGACTGCGTCTCCCTGCTCGACGAGAGCACCATCGCCGCCATCCGCGCCCTCGGCGGCATTCAGGCGATCGCGATTTCGCATCCTCACTACTATTCGACGATGATCGACTGGAGCGAAACGTTCGGCGGCGTACCGATCTATATCCACGAAGCCGATGCGCGCTGGGTGATGCGTCCCGATCCCCATGTTCGGTTCTGGCCGGGCGCATCGATCGAACTGCCGGGGAGTCTGACGCTGATTTGCACTCCCGGCCATTTCGACGGCTTCCAGGTGCTCCGCTGGCCGCATGGGAGCGAGCGCGGGGGAGTGCTGCTCTCCGGCGATCAGCCGCAGGTCTGCATGGATCCGCGGTGGGTGAGTTTCATGTATAGCTATCCTAATTTCATTCCACTGTCGGGCGCGTCCGTCCGCCGCATCGTGGAAATACTGCGGCCGTGGAAGTTCGATCGAATCTACGGCGCATTTCCGCATCGCACCGTGCGCAGCGATGCGAAGGCGGTGCTCCAACGCTCGGCCGAGCGTTACCTCGCGGCTATCGAAGGGGAGCTCGCCAGATAGTATGATGAGAACTCCAATGAAACCGGTTCTGATCGCATTATTTCTCAGCGGCGTTCTTTTCGCGCAGACCAACACGGGCGCCGGCAAAAAGAAGGGTCCGGCACCGAATCTGTTGGATCCATCCACCTTAACCGCTACTGCTCCGGAAAGCTTCCAGGCCAAGCTGACCACGACCAAGGGCGATGTGATCGTCCAAGTGACGCGATCGTGGGCTCCGCTGGGCGCTGACCGGTTCTACAACCTGGTGCGGGCCGGCTTCTATACAGACGCCGCCTTTTTCCGCGTGATCCCCGGGTTCATGGCACAATTCGGTCTGAGTGCGAAGCCTGAAGTGACCCAGGCCTGGATGCAAGCCAAGATCCTGGACGATCCCGTCACCCAGAGCAACACGCGCGGCAAAATTACATTTGCCACCGCGGGGCCAAGTACGCGCACGACGCAACTCTTCATCAACTACGCGGACAATTCACGCCTGGATGGGCTGGGATTCGCGCCATTCGGGGAAGTGGTGCAAGGGATGGAAGTTGTGGATCAGATCTACCCCGGTTACCGCGAGGAACCGGACCAGAGCGCGATCCGAGCGGAGGGCAGGAAGTACCTGGAGGCCAATTTCCCGATGCTGGACAAGATCGTCTCGGCCAGCATCGTGCCGGCAAGCCCTGCCCCCGCGGCTGGAGGAAAGAAGTAAACTACCGCCGCCAATAGCCGCCGAAGTAACGGCCGCCGTAATATCGCGGACCAACCCAAACTGCGCCTACAAACGGTCTGCGACCCCAATAGCCGCCGCGCCATACCCAGCGCGGCCCCACCGGATAGTAATACCCCGGAATCCATACCGCTCCCCCGTAGGGAGCAGCATACACCGGCGCGGGCTCATAATAAGCCGGCGGCGGCGGAGCATAGGTCACGACCGGCGCGGGCGCATAAACCGGTCCCCAGCCTCCGAAGCCAAACCCGACAAAAACGCGAGTGTGCGCGAACAGTGCCGTTCCCCCCAGCAGGAAAAGCATCAGGAGCTTCCGTCTCATAAGTCCTCCGTTACCTCTCGCACTACGATTTTGCACGCGGCGCGCCAAATCCAAGTGATTGAAAAATGAGGCTCAGAATTCGCACCGCGTGGTGGATGTGCACCGCGCTGGTGGTTTTAGGCCGGTCTCATGATTCCCGAATGTCGTGCTCCATACAGAGGCACGCCTCTGCTCCGGTAACTCCCTTATTTGTGACGTGTTTACATCAACTTAACACCTGATACTCCGAAAAGGGGCTAGGCTTGAACCATGAAAGCACTCTACACCGCGTTAGTACTAGCGGGCTGCGTGCTGTCGGCCCAGTCGCGGCCGGCGGGCAGCGCGGCCTCGACCTTCCACGCCAATTCGCTGAACGGGCCGAGGCAATGCCAGCATTGCCACAACTCTGCAGTCCTCGAAGTTCATCCCACTGCCACGATGCAGGCATCGGTTCACGCGGCGCCACGTCCCTGCCAGACGTGCCACTAGAGTTCGCGCCTTTGCGGGCGCGTTTTACAACGCGCTCGCAAGCTTTCGCCGCAACCGGCGCCACCCGATTACCAGAGAGGTGACGCACAATGTTGTGCCCCCCAGCATCAGCACGAGAACGAAGATGTCCCAGGCCGGCCGGTGGCGATACAGCCAGGGCAGGTCGAACGAGTGCAGGCCGTGATACAGCCAGCGGCTCCAGCGCAATCCACTCGAGTAGCTTTGCGCAAGCCGCCCCGTCTTAAGGTCCACGTAGAACATCGAGCTTTCGGCATCGTCGAGGCGCACGAACAAGACCGGCAGTGGCCGGTTATGATGCCGGTCTACATAATAGGGCTCATATTGGTTTACCACTCGTACTTCTGCCAACCGATAGGGCTTGGCAGCTTTCGCCAGAACACTTGTGACACGAGCCGAATCGAATTGCCCCACAGGCGTGCCTTCGATGGGCACGATGCGCGACCGTTCGGGCGATTCCCGCGCCAGGTAAACCGGCTCCCCTGCGAATGAAGTCAGTTCCAGTTCCTTCACGCGCAGATCGGCGGCCGCTTCGGCTAGCGCGGCCTGCGGCGGTTTCGCCGCAAACCGGCCGGAGTCAACGGGGCCGCCACGCAACGTTCCCGCCAGCCGGATGCCGCTGCCCGCCGTTTGCCATTCAAACGGCTCCATTGACAGCATTCCGCTGAATACCCAGGTGCAGGTCACAAGTCCGAACAGCAGGCCCAGCATGGTGTGCCACCGCTTCTGACCGGCATAGGGAATACTCGACCGGCCGTGCGGGAACCGGTAGCGTTTTCGGGAAGGAGAATACAGAGTGATCCCAACCACCAGACCGAAAATCGTCATCACGGTGCCCACTCCGGAAGACCAGACCACGACGTTATTCCATGCCGCGCCCTTCTTTCGCAGCGGCGTGAAGTAGAGCCAGTGGGGGATTGCTCCGAAGTACGCGCCGGTGCGCGACCCGCGTGTGGTCGATTGCACGACTTCGCCGGTGACCTGGGAAACGTACACCTCGGAGCCATCGGGCCACGAGTATTTGAGCAGGGGGCGCAGTTCCCGGAATTCTCCGCTGACCGTCCACTGATCTTCTTCCGTCAGGGAGCCCTCGAAGCGCGCAGTTTCAGGAGGCAGGCCCGTCCAGGCCGTGGCGACGCGACGGGCCACTTCGAGTGGGAATTCTTCGGGCGCTTCCCCATTGTCGGCGAAGACAGTCGAAGGCAGACGGCCGAAGTAGAAGCGGTAGGCCGGCCGGCCGTCGAGCATCGAAAGACGCACCAGACCCGGGCTCTGCGCGGTGCCAAGGCGGGCGAGCGCCTGCGCCGGGGTAAGGCGGATCCGCGACGCATCCAAAGCCGGCGCCCGCTCCAACCGATCCCGCATTCCTACGCCGGGGTAGTCCCAATACATCAGCACGATTCCGGAAACAAACCACATCGCAAAGAGCAAACAGAACACAACTCCCATCCAGCGATGGCAAAGGATCGCCCATTTGCGAAACCAGATGGCGGGCCGGGACATCACTCGCATTCTACTGGAACGTGGGCCGGTCACGATCCGGTCACGATCCGCCCGTGACCTTTTTTTCGCCACCTGCCGGGGAGTATTATGGTAGGCTCACTGGACGTACCCGAGGGAATCGTTTTATGTTCATGCTTGCTTATGACCCTACGACCAATCCGCTGAATAACAACGAATGGTCGTTTCCGCTTCTGGAAATCATCCACATCAGCGGGTTCACGCTCTCCATCGGGACCATTGCCATCGTTGACTTCCGGCTGCTTGGGCTCGCCATGAAATATGTGAAGCCTGCGCAATTACTGAAGGAGATGGCGCCATGGACGCTTGTCGGCCTGGTGATCATGCTTATTTCCGGCCCGCTCATCTTTTCCTCCGATCCCCTCATGTACTTGTACAACGAGTCGTTCCGCTTCAAGATGGGGGCCCTGCTACTGGCCATCATTTACAACTACACGATTCATCGCATGGTGGCATCCCGCGACTCGTCGCCGGGGGTGGCCAAAGTGGTGGGGGCCATTTCGCTTCTGCTGTGGATTTCGGTGGTTGCCGGCGGATTGTTTATTGCATTTTATTGAGGCCTCGCTTATGTCGATAGCCGAATCGATTCAAAGTATCGGGTTTCTGACGCAGCTCCGGGAATCGGCGCTGGTTTACCCGATTATCATGACAACCCATTTGTCCTGCATTGCCATTTTCGGCGGGTTGATCCTGATGACGGACATGCGTCTGCTGGGCCTGGCGCTGCGCAGCAGGTCGGTGACGGACGTGGTGGGCCAGTTCCGCATCTGGAAGCGGATCGGCTTCTGCGTCATGATTACGATGGGTGTATTGCTCGCCTCTTGCGAAGCGGAAAAGTACACGCCCAACCCGTACTTTTGGGCCAAGATGTCGCTGCTGGTGCTCGTCGGGGTGCATGCCGCCATCTTCCGCAAGAGTGTTTACAACAGCACGGAGGAGATCGATCGCGCCCCGGCGATTCCGGCGCGTGCCAAGCTGGCTGGCGCCTCTTCGCTCATTCTCTGGCTCAGTATCCTTTCCATGGGCCGTTTGATCGGATATTGGGAGCCGCCGAAAGTCACGCAAGCGAGCCCCACGGTAACGGCCACCGCTCATGTTCCTCGCTGAAGCCAATCCGCTCAACGCGTCAGAGCTGATTTTTCCCACGCTCGAATGCATTCACATCGCCGGCTTCGCGATCCTGGTCGGCACGATCGCGATCGTGGACTTCCGCCTGCTGGGAGTGGGTATGAGGCAGCAAACCAGCGCGGAGTTGGCGAGGGATCTGGGGCCGTGGACGCTCTTCGGGCTGGTGCTCATGCTGTTTTCCGGGCCTCTGATGTTTTCTTCCGACCCGGACATGTATTATCTGAACCGTTCCTTCCAGATCAAAATGGCGCTGCTGCTGGTGGCGATTATTTTTAACTACACGATCCATCGCCGGGTGGCGCTCAAAGGTGCTTCACCCCCGAAAAGCAAACTTGTGGCGTGCGTCTCGATGCTGCTGTGGGTGGGGGTGATTTTCGGCGGGATATTTATCGCATTCATCTGATGTCACTCTTATCGTTTTGCCAGTGGTTGCAAAGCACGGACTTCTTCACCGCGATCCGCGGTTCCTGGTACGTCTACCCCATCGTCATGTCCACGCATCTTGCCGGCATCGCTCTGTTCGGCGGCATGATCGTGGTGACTGATCTGCGCCTGCTCGGTATCACGATGCGCAAGCGCCCGGTCGCGGATGTGATACGCCAGTTGCGGCCGTTGAAATGGATCGGACTGGCAATCATCGCGACCTGCGGGATTCTGATGTTTGGTTCCAAAGCCGAGGAGTATTACTTCAACACCTTTTTCCGGACGAAGCTAGTCATCCTGACGCTCCTTGGGGTGCATGCGCTCGTGTTCCGGAACCGTGTCTATCGCCGCGCCGCGGAGTTCGATACGACCGGCCGTATTCCGGGACAGGCCAAACTGGCCGCTTCTCTATCTCTGCTTCTATGGACGGGAATGGTGATCGCCGGCCGGGGGATCGGCTATATCGAGCCGCCGATCGGGATCCACGCGGCGATTCCAGGGCCGTACCGTTCTATGGCGCCACCGGTTCGATACTCTGGCGCGCCGGCGCCGGCCGCAGATGGCGGCGGATCTGCAACATCATAATTACGGTGGAAGCCAGAGTCAGCGCTCCCGTGGCTACGTGAGCCACTGTCGAGACCACAACGGGCAGGGCGCTCTCCTCCGCCATCATGCGCACGATAAAGGCGGCGAATCCGAGAAAGACCTGGGCTCCGGTAATTGTCATCATGAGGATCGCCAGCGGGCGCAGCGTGCGATGCGTGGGGCACTGGTTCATCACCAGCACGCCGACCAGCAGAATCGCCAGCGCCACTATGAGGGCCATCACGATATGCAGCATCGGCCCCATGGCCCGATGGCGGACCGCCGCCCCGAGTGCGACCTGCAACACCGCGAGGGCAACCATCGCTACACATAACGAGCGCAGCGGCGGGGTGGCCAAGTCGTCCATGACTTCGGGTTCCCGTTTCCAGCCTTTTGAGCTGATCAGGACAATCACGACGGTGGCTGCGAAGAAGAGATGGGCCAGGAAGGCATGCACAGTGCCCCCCGCAATAGCTTCCACGGCCGCCAGTCCAACTAGTAGCCAGCCGAAGGGGCGCAACCAGACCAGCAGACCCAGTGTCAGCGCGCCCACCAGGGCGCCGAGCACCCGGTGCACGAGTCCAAAGCTCAACTGGTGACTGGTCACTTCGGCTCCCAGAACCACGAGCGCGAAGGTAGCTGCTGCCAGCACGGCCGCGTACCAGACCGGCACGCCTGCCGCGGACAACGATCGGGTGGACGCTGCTCGCGTCACAGGCAGAGGGGCGGCGGGTTCCATTTCTTTGCGGCCGGACACCTCCGCAGTGCCGGTCAACTCTCGTATCCAGAGAGTGCCTGCGGCTGCGACGATCGCCAGACCGATCGCCGAAACTACCCAGGAAGTGACCGCTCCCCACAACAGGCACATCAGCCCGGCCGCCATGACGGGCGGCGCGAAGCTGGGTGGCGGCAGACGTTCCGGCCGCGGCTTGTGCCATTCGGGGTTCATCGCGCCAACTCCCCAGCCGGGCGCTCCGGCGCGCTATACCAACGGGCCGCGATCCACATAATCCCGCTCAGGTACACGAAGCAGCCAGGAACCCACATCAGCATCCCGCCCAACTGCTGATCGTTCTTCGCATCGAGTCCCCAACCGTCGCGTAGCACAGGGAGGATGCCCAGTCTGTCTTCCGGATTCAGGTATGCAGGGTAAAGGCCCGGACGCGCAAAGGCCAGCACCGCGCCGAGTAAACTGCAAGCGACACAAGCGCTGAAGAGGTACGCGATGCCGCCCAATGGCGCCATCCGGTGATCCTCAATAGGATGCAGCACCGGCCACCAGAAGATCGTTCCGGTTACCAGGAAACTCAGGTGCTGCGTGATGTGCAGACCGTCGCTTGCCAGCGCCGCATTAAAGAGCGCGGGGGCGTGCCAGACCAGCATCGCGCCTACGCCGGCCGTCCACGCCACGAACGGCTTTGACAGGAACCGTTCCAGCCCGGCAATCGGCGGCCGCTTTAGAGCGCTTTCGGCCGCGCCGTTCGGAATTCCCAGCAGCCACAGCGGCGGAATCACCAGCGCTAGCAGGAAGTGCTGCACGACGTGCGCGCTGAAGAGATACCGATCGCCGAGAGTATCGATCGGCGAGACGAGATCCAGAAGCAGCAGCGCCGTGCCCGTCAAAAAGAAAAATGCCCGCCCCCGGGCGAACAACAGGTAACCGGCCGCCAGAACTATGCACCCAACCACTACCGACGGTTCCCAATCCCAGGGCAATTTTAGAAGAAGGTCCATAAATACACGATCGAAAAAATCACAATCCAAACTCCATCGACGAACTGCCAGTACAAGCCCACGGCTTCGATGGCCGCTCGTTGCGTATGCCAGCGCCAGACGACGGACAGAAGAAGAATTCCAAGCAGGACATGCAGGCCGTGCAATCCCGTCAACGTAAAGAATGTGCTGCCGAATTGCCCCTGGCCAATGGTGACGTTTCGCTGAAAGAGTTGCCAATATTCGCGTGCCTGGCCGGCAAGAAAGACGGCGCCGAGGACCGCGGTCGCCGCAATCCAAAAACGCCTTCTATCCGCTGTGGCGCGCCACATCGTAAAACTGCTCGCCAGAAGGAAGACTGTATAGATAGACGTTGCGCGTAAGTTGAGGTTCCCTCCCGCGGCGCTCAGGTTGGCATCTCGAAAATAGACGAAAGCCGCGATGAGCATGAGGAAGAAGACTGCCTCGCTCAACAGGAACATCGCCATGCCGAGCCGCGCCTGCTGCCGCATCACGCGCCTCCTTGAGCGGCCCAATCGGCGGCTTGGGGATTCTTCAGATCCCAAAGCGGGCGCCGGCTGCGCACGGGCGGAACGCGTTCGAAGTTATCAGCGGGGGGTGGAGAAGCGGCCGCCCATTCCAGCGTCCAGGCATCCCACGGATCGTTGCCGGCGCGCGCTCCGAAAGCCAGGCTGGCGAAAATGTTCACGCAGAAGACCAGAGCGGCCAGGCCCAGAATCACGGCACCGAACGTCGAAATCAGGTTCAGCAAGCCCCACCAGGGCAAATCCGGATAGGTGTAAACACGGCGAGGCATCCCCAACAGACCCAGGAAGTGCTGGACAAAAAACGTCAGGTTGAAGCCAATCACTACCATCCAGAAATTCCATCGGCCCAGTTTTTCATTTAACAATCGGCCGGAAATTTTCGGAAACCAATAGTAGGCGCCCGCGAACAGCGCGAACGCCGTACCGCCGAAGAGCACGTAATGAAAATGCGCCACCACAAAATAGGTGTCAGTGAGTTGCCAGTCGATGGGAACAATCGCAAAGCCTACGCCGCTCAAGCCCCCGATGGTGAATTCCAGCAGGAAAGCCACGGCGAAGAGCATTGCGGTGGTAAAGCGGATCGAGCCTCCGACCATGGTCGCTGCCCACGCGAAAATCTTTACGCCGGTGGGCACCGCGATCAACATGCTGGCTGCGGCGAAGACGGACAAGAAGATCCGGCCCAATGCCACCGCGAACATATGATGCACCCACACGCCGTAGCTCAGAAAGGCGATCGCCAGCGTGGAAGCCGCCACGAATCCATAACCGAATATGGGCTTGCGCGAGAACACTGGAATGATTTCCGAAATCATCCCAAAGGCCGGGAGCACCATGATGTAGACCTCGGGATGCCCGAAGATCCAGAAGTAGTGCTGCCACAGGACCGGCGATCCGCCGTGCGCGGCGTCGAAGAAGTGCGCCTGGAGCAGACGATCGCCCAACAGCATCACCAAAGCTGCATTCAGCGCAGGCAGCGCGAAAAGGATCAGCACCGAATTCACCAGGTTCATCCAGACGAACAGCGGCAGGCGGCGTATCGTCATGCCCGGCGCCCGCAGCGTGGCGATGGTCACGATGAAGTTGATGGCCGAGGCAATCGTTCCCGCCCCCAGCAGCAGCAGTCCCAAGGCCCAGTAATCCACACCGGGGTGCGGCGAGTAGGTTTTCTCGCTGAGCGGCGTATAGCTGAACCAGCCGGCATCGGGCGCGCCGCCTGCCAGAAAGCTGAAGTAGAGCAGAAGGCCGCCGCAGACTAGAAGCCAGAAGCTGAGCGCGTTCAACCGCGGAAACGCCATGTCGCTCGCGCCGATCATCAGGGGGACCAGATAGACGCCGAACCCGATCAGCACCGGCATCACGACCAGAAAGATCATGGTCGTTCCATGCATGGTGAAAACCTGGTTGTAGGTTTCCGGCGCCAGCACCTTCAGATTGGGCAGCGACAGTTGCGCGCGCATCGCCATCGCCTCGAGCCCGCCGACCAGAAAGAAAAAGAGTGCGGTAACCATGTAAAGGATGCCGATTTTCTTGTGATCGGTAGTGGAGAGCCAGCCGCGCACGGTCATTGCAAGTTACCCAGGTACTCAGTCAGTTCGCGTACCTGCCCGCCGGACACCTGTGAATCCGGCATGCGATTGCCCGGCTTGACCAATTGCGGATTCGTTATCCACCGCCTCAGGTTTGCGGCGGTATTCTGCAAATCGCCTTCGAGAAAGTCGCGACTGGCGATGTGCGCGAGCGGGGGTCCGCTTCGGGGCTTGGTATCTGTTGCGGACAAAGCGTGACAGTCGAGGCATTTCGCCCGGCGAAAAGTCTCCGGAGCCTCGGGCGCGGGCAGGGCCTGGCGCGCGAGCCAGGCCGAGAATTGCGCATCCGTCTCGGCGATCACCAGGAACCGCATCCACGCGTGCTGCACGCCGCAGAATTCCGAGCAGGTCCCCCGGTAGGTTCCGGGCTGCTGGGCCTCCAGCCACAGGTACCCCGTTGTTCCGGGCACGGCATCCATCTTGCGCGCCAGTTCGGGCACCCAGAAATCGTGGATGACGTCGGCCGATTCGAGCCGCACCAGCAACCGGCGCCCGGCCGGAATGTGTATTTCGTGGCTGGTCACGGCGCCATTCGGATACTTCGCTTCCCACCACCATTGATGCCCTGTGACCACCAGATCCGGAGCCTGCCGCGGCTCAAGCGGCGCATCCACAAACGCCATGGTGCGGACAGTGACAATGAAGAGCACCGTCACGATCAGCAGCGGTATGGCGGTCCAGGCGATCTCGAGCCTGCGAGAGCCGAAATTCTGCCGGAGGTCGACTGCGCCGGCGCGCGCGCGATATTTAATGAGGCTATAAACGACGAGCGCCAGAACAACGAGGAAAATGACCGCCGCGAGCGTCAGGTAGCGCGCAAACAAAATAGCAATTGCCTGCGCGTTCGTTGATTGTGGGTGAAAAAGAAACCCCAAAGCGATCAGTTTCCCACTTTCGGCCCGCTTCCCGCGGGTCTCGAAAAC
>PSRJ01000314.1 GCA_003175985.1 Terriglobia bacterium | reverse complement strand
GCCAATGGCTGCTGGGTGTTGTTCAATCGTGCCGGCAACACCCTGCAGTTGGCTAATGATGCCTCGACGGGATTTTCGGCGCCGGTGACCATGGGCACGCCTTCTACCCTCTCCAACAGTCAATGCACGCTGAGCGCGGCTGCGGCCACGGTGGCGGTGAACGGCAACAATCTGACGGTCAGTATTCCGATCAGTTTCGCATTTGGGTTCGCGGGGGTCAAAGCCAGCTTCGCGCTGGCCTACGACAGCAGTCTGAACAGCGGATGGCAGAATACGGGATCGTGGACTGTGCCTGCTTCGGGGCCGCCGGCGATACTCTCGGCCACACCAGCATCGGGTACGGGTTCCTACCAGACGTTTGCGGTCACGGTGGCGGATGGTGGCGGACCGGCGGCGATCAGCGTAATCTCCTTCCTGCTGAGCAACGGGCTCAACGGCGCCAACGCGTGCTGGGCAATCTACAGCAAGGCGGCCAACAGCCTGCAATTGGCCAATGATGCGGGGACGGGACTGCTGGGGCCGATCACGATAGGCAGCGGGTCCACGCTGTCCAACAGCCAGTGCACGATCTATGCGGCCACGGCGTCGGTGAGCAGCGGAGGGAGCACACTGACGTTGAACGTGCCAGTGAGTTTCACGGGGACGTTTGCGGGGACGAAATCGGCGTTTGCGCTGGTCTACGATACGGGGAATTTGAATAGCGGCTGGATTGCGACGGGAACCTGGACTGTACCAGGCCCCTGACGTTGCGCGCAAAGGGACGGGTTGAGGCGCCGGAACAGGATGATATAGTGAATGATCTTTCATGCAAATAAAGATCGAAGCCCGGCATCTCAATGGCCTAACGGTGATTACTCACCCGGATGTGTTCGAGGACGAGCGCGGTTTTTTCTTAGAGGCTTTCCGGGCGGACCAGTTTTCCGAATTGGGACTTCCCACAAATTTCGTTCAGGATAATCACTCCCGTTCCCAGCGGAATGTGCTGCGCGGTTTGCACTTCCAATGGGACCCGCCCATGGGAAAGCTGATGCGGGTTACTCAGGGTGCGGCCTACCTGGTTGCCGTCGATATCCGGAAGGGATCACCGACACTCGGCCAATGGTATGGCATGGAGGTTTCCGCGGAGAACAAGAAGCAGATTTGGGCTCCGGCTGGATTTGCGCGCGGTTTCTATGTGATTTCCGATTACGCGGAGATCCAATACAAGTGCACCGGCATCTACAATAACAAGGCCGAATCCGGTATTCGATGGAACGATCCCCGTATCGGAATCGCTTGGCCGGTCGAGAATCCGGATGCCCTTATCCTTTCGGAAAAGGACCGGAAGGCGCGCACGCTGGAGGAGTGGCTTGCCTCCCCGGAGTCCGACTATTTCCAGTTCAAGGAATAATAGTCTTTAAGACTGCGCGCAATCCTGATGAACCGGCAGCTCAGAGAGAAACTGCGACAGCTTCGCCAGGCGTTGGACGATTCGGAGATTCCGGTAACCAATCGCCAGTTGAAAGCCGCTCTGACGCTGGTTGAGGAAATCGCCGCAACTCTCGACCGGCAGCAGGAACGGATTACGCGCCGGCAGCTTGCATTCGATCGGCGGTTGCTGGCAATCGAAAACAGCCGATTTTTCCGGCTGTTGCGACTGCCGGGAAGGTTTCTGCTCGATTGGAGAGGACGGCTCGGGCAAGCTCTTTGGCTTTCCGCTCTACACCCGCTATACGTGAAGATCGCGCGGCCGCAGCGTGCCGCGGATCGATACCGGCTGTGGCTGGAGCAGCAGGAGCAACCGGCGGTCGAGCGCCCGTTGTTCCGGCAGCCGCTGATCAGCATTATCATGCCCGTCTGCAACCCCAAAAGGGAATGGCTCGAAGCTGCCGTGGAATCCGTTCGCGCGCAGACCTATTCGTGCTGGCAATTGTGTGCCTGCGACGACGCCTCAGAGTTATCGTGGGTAGCGGAGTATTTCGCAGGTCAGGCATCGGCCGATCCTCGAATCCGGTTCACGCGCCTGGACCGGCGGGGTGGAATATCGGCTGCTTCCAATGCGGCGAGCGGCATGGCCAGTGGTGATTACGTCGCTTTCCTCGACCAGGACGACGTGCTGGCTCCGCAGGCTCTTTACTGCGTCGCCGAAGCGGTGGAAGATGGATGGCCCGACCTGCTGTACACCGATGAGGATTATCTGGAGAACGGCCGGCGCGTGCAGCCGATCTTTAAGCCTGGCTTCTCGCCAGACCTGCTTTACGGTTGCATGTACATGTCGCACCTGCTGGTGGTACGGCGCAGCAAGCTGATCGAAGCCGGCGGCCTGCGTCCGGCGTTCGATGGCAGCCAGGATTACGATCTCGCCCTGCGCGTGACAAGCGGCACTCGGGCGGTGCGGCACATTCCGCGCATTCTTTATCACTGGCGGAAACATGCCGCATCCACGGCAGAAACGGCGGCCGCCAAGCCATTCAGCCATGAGGCGGGGCAGCGCGCGCTGGCGGAAGCCATCGAGAGGCGCGGCGCGAAGGCGGTTGTGACGGATGGGCCGCAGCTCAACAGCTATCGCGTCCATTGGCCGGCGCCGCCTGATACGCAGGCCACTCTCATTATTTGCAGCCGGACGCCGTCATTGTTGAAGTCTTGTATGGAGGCGTTACAGCGAAAGACTGCTCACCCGCAGCGGCAATTCGTGGTCGTCCGGCATGAAGCAGGAAACCTGGAGGCATGGAAAAATCTCCAGCTACCCTGCGATCCGGTTTGGGTGCCCTATCGGGGACCTTTCAATTTCGCGCGGATGAACAATCACGCGGCCCAGAAAGCTGCCGGTAGTGTGCTGGTATTTTTGAATGACGATATCGAACCCTTAACGAGCGACTGGCTGACCCAGCTCATGGGGCATGTGCTGCGTCCGGAAGTGGGCGCTGCCGGCGCCAAGCTGTTGTATCCCTCCGGCGCCATCCAACACGCCGGGATGGTCACGGGAATCTCACAGGGGGTGGGTCATCTTCACCGCGATACATTCGCGAGCGCGGATTGGAACTGGCTGCCTTTCACGCGTAACATTTCGGCGGTAACCGGCGCCTGCATGGCCGTTCGACGCGACGTTTTTGAGGAGCTGGGCGGGTTCGATGAAGCTTTCCCGGTGAACTACAACGATGTGGATTTTTGCTTGCGGGCGCACCGCGCCGGTTATGAAGTGGTGATCGAACCGAATGCAGTACTTCGCCATGCCGAGTGCGCGACCCGAATGCCTGGCGTCAGTGTTGAAGAACAGGAATTGTGGGAAGAACGTTGGCAGGGCTGGCTGGCACAACCCGACCCGTACTACAATCCGAACCTGAGCAGCAAGCATGAGGCCGCAGTGTTGGACCCGCAGGAGGCGCCGGGGGAACTATCTCCGCGGCCGTAGCTTTGCAATCAGCCAACCTTTTCGATGGCCGCCGCGTCATTGTGAGCCGCTGCCGGTTGCGCCACCGTCTCTTTATGGTAGTCACCGCGACTAAAGTACTTCTCGAGCCATAGGTATAGGCAGATGAAGAGATACCGGCTTCCCATTTCCGTCAGCTTCAGCTTCGCCTCGCCTGCGCGGCGGTTTCGCCAGGTGATCGGGATAACGGACCAACTGTAACCACGAACGATGATTTTTAGGGGCAACTCGACCGTCAGATTGAAGTGCGGAGCAATCAGCGGACGGCAACCATCAATTGCTGTGCGGCGGTAGGCCTTGAACGCATTGGTGGTATCGTTCAGCCGGATGTGGAATAACGCCTGGATGATCCGGTTGAAGATACGATTCAAAAGCAACTTGAATTTCGGATAATCGATGACTCCCCCGCCTTTCATGAACCGGGAACCGAAAGCCGCGTCATAACCCTCATTCAAGACCTGCCAATAGCGGACCACATCACGGCAATCGTCGGATTCATCGGCCATCATGATGACTACAGCATCTCCGCTCATGTGGTTCAGGCCGGTAATTACCGCTCGTCCGAATCCATGA
The DNA here is from genome assembly GCA_003175985.1 of Terriglobia bacterium. GTDB lineage: Bacteria > Acidobacteriota > Terriglobia > Bryobacterales > Bryobacteraceae > PSRJ01. The sequence goes on along the minus strand of PSRJ01000314.1, from coordinate 26,063 downwards.
AGCCCGAGGTTTTGGACGGGGTGTAAGGACGGCACTGCCTGGCGCGTCCGCTGCAGAACTTCCCAGGTCTGGTCCGTGCTGCCGTCATCGACCACGACGATTTCGTGCGGGATGGAATTCAGGCGAAGTTCGAGATCGAGATGCTCTACGGTGGATCGGATGCAGGCCTCCTCGTTGCGGGCCGGGATTACCACGCTGAGGAGCTGTAGAGGAGTTCGCTCCGCGTCGAGGCTATCAGGAAGTTGAGACACGGTATGGTTCCTCCTTTAAAGCCATGCCCTCACACAAGTTTAGCCATCCGGGGTGAGTATGCACGTGTTCGGCGATTTCATCCAGAATCGACGCGAGCGTCCTCCGGGGCTCCCAACCAAACCGGCGCTTTGCTTTGCCTGAGTCCATTACGACCCAGGGTAAATCAAAAGGGCGAACGCGGGAGTCCGCTTGTGGAGCATGGGGCCCGAAGCGTTCCTCGCAAATGGAGGTGAGTTCCGCCAGCGACATCGAGTTGGCGGCGCCGCCGCCTGCGTTATAGACACGGTCGCTTTCAGCCTGTGTATCACGGATCTGCAGCAACAACAGGCGCGCCAGGTCTTCGGGATGAAACGCATCACGCACCTGGTATCCGGCTCCGCCGAAACCGATGTAGCGCAGCGGCCGCCGCGCGGCATGCGCGTGCATCCAATAGGAGAAGATCCCCTGCTCGGCTGTTCCGAACTGTCCGGCGCCGGCCAGTACGCCGCAGCGGTTCACCCACACCGGGAAGCCGAAGGTAGAGCCGTACTCCAGAGCCAGGGTCTCCGAGGCCAGCTTCGTGCTGCCATACAAGGAAACCGGCGGTGCGACTGAAAAAGATTCGCTAATTCCTTCCGCAGATAGCCCCGGCGGTAAAGGCTGTTTCGCATCGAGAACAAACGCCCGCCGCTCGACGCGGATGGGGACGGACGCAAGTGCGGGAATCGAGTACACCCGGCTGGTGCTCAACAGGAGAAGCCCCGCGTTGTGGCGTTTGCAATACTCCAACAGATTGACCGTACCCATCAAGTTGTGCTCCACCAATTGCCGGCTGGTGGAGCGCCCGTCAACACCCGCAAGCACGCTGGGATTAGCCGCCGCATCGATTACCCAGTCGGCGGCGGATAGTTCTTCCAGATCCGACGGCACGCGTACGTCCCCGTGGAATACCTCAATCCCGTCGGCTCGCAACTTGCTTCGATTTGCTTCGCTGCCGGGGCGAACCAGGTTGTCAATGCCGGTTATCCGGATACCTTCCACAGCAGCCTGGAAATAGCGGGCAAGCGAGCTCCCGACGAATCCACAAATGCCGGTGATCAGGATTCGCATGATGAAACGTCAGCTATGAACCGCGGTTTCTCCGACAACCCGATGGCTCCATCCTTCCACAATTTCCTGGAAAATGGCGGCCAGCGGCTTGCTGATGCTCCAGCCAGGATAATGAGCCTGCATCTTGGTAAGGTCGCTGTAGTAGCAAATATGATCGCCGGCGCGGTTCTGGGCTACGTAAGACCAGCGCTGCGGTTTGCCGGTGAGACCTTCGATCATCCGGAATGCCTCCAGGATTGAACAGGAATTGCCTTTTCCACCCCCGAGATTATAGACCTCGGCGCAACGCGGCCGCTGATAGAACTCGTACATGAACCGGGCGACGTCTTCGGAATGGATATTGTCGCGGACCTGCTTGCCCCCGTAGCCAAAAACCCGATATTCGCGGTTCGTGAGATTGCAGCGGACCAGATAACTCAGAAATCCGTGCAATTCGACACCGGAATGGTTTGGGCCCGTCAGGCATCCGCCTCTGAGGCAGCAGGTTGGCATATCGAAGTAACGCCCATATTCCTGGACCAAGATATCGGACGCTACTTTGGAAGCGCCAAACAGAGAATGTTTGGACTGATCGATCGAAAAGGTCTCCGGTATCCCGTTGCGAAACTTCTCGTCGGCATACTCCCACCGGGTTTCCATTTCCTTTAAGGGGATGGAATTGGGGAGGTCGCCGTACACCTTATTGGTGGACATGTGAATGAACGGCGTATCGCGGCAAAACTGACGGGACGCCTCCAGCAGGTTCAGCGTACCCAGCGCATTCACTTCAAAGTCCAGGAAGGGAATATCCGCGGCACGATCGTGCGAAGGCTGGGCGGCCGTATGGACAATCAGCGCCGGCCGCAGATTCTCGATCAGAGCCAGAATACCCGCGCGATCGCGGATGTCGAGATCGACATGAGAATAATCCGGACACGAGGCCTTTATCCGTTCGAGGCTCCAGCGGGTATCGCCTTCAGGGCCAAAAAAAGTGGCCCGGAAATTGTTATCAACGCCGGTAACTTTGAATCCTAAGCGGGAAAAGAAAACCGTGACTTCCGAGCCGATTAATCCGCATGAGCCCGTTACGAGAACGGCAGAGGCCATAGAGCGCTATTGTAACGCGCACCGGCGCATCCCGCGCTGAGCCGCTCGGAGTTCAGGCACGCTTCCGGGCCACCACCAGGAACTGCTGCCCGAAAAACCGCCAGACCCATGGCAATTTCAAATATGACCTCACAACAAACATGGGCTGCTGCCTTTTTCCCACCGCCGTGTAAGGCAGAAACTGAGGTACAACCTGCTCCACGTGAAACCCGATCAGTATCAACAGCTCTGCCAGCGAGCGATCTGTAATCGGCACGTGATGATCCCAAAAATCCCAGTAGGCGCCCTCAACGTACCGCATATTCGGCCCCATCGCAATGATCATGCCGCCGGGTCGCAAACAGCGGTAGGCTTCGTACAAGGTCTGCTCTACGCGAGTCTTGTCGGGCAGGTGCTCCAAGAAATTACTCGAAAACACGACATCCAGTGAACCCGGCTCGAGCGGCCATGGTGTGGAACAATCCATTTCCAGAAAACGAACGTCCGGCCGAAGCCGACCGCGGGCATTCGCGTTAAGATCCATGGCATACTTTACGCCGCACTCGACGTGATTAATGAAAAAACCATACCCGCAGCCGAGATCCAACACGGTGGCGGTAGAAGGAATCATCCGCTGGAAGAACTCTCTTACCAGAACCTGCCAGACCGGATCCCTATATTTCACGTCCGCGTCGAACCGGTGCGAGTAAATCCGCTCGAGCTGAGATGGTGTGCTCACAAAAAAGAAAGCATACCAGACGCAGGTAGTTCGTGCATTGATCGCAATGGCAATGCGCATCCGCGCGCAATCCTTCCCGCACCCTCAGGTGTAGTAGGCTGAAATCGATGGCACGTGATCCGAAGCGAACCACGGTATCCCTTTCCAAACATATGCACGAACGACTCACGGACGCTGCTGCTCAGCAGAGTACCACCGTGGAGAATATCGTTCACAGGGCACTTACTCGCGAATTAAGCCGGAGCAACGATGCTGCTCTGTCACCCAGCGAAGGCGCACAGCACAATCAAAATGCCGATTTGAAAGCTACCAGCACTCCCCCGCTAGCGGACCCTACTGCTCTGCCCGATTCGAGCAATGGAATCGCCGCCACCTTTTTCCCGCTGCCGAAACCTGTTATTCGAATTTGGATCGTGGCAATAGTTGTGCTGGCCCTCCTTCCCTGGTGGTGGTACCGGCATCTTCACATTGCTATGTTCCTGGGGGAATCCGGCTATCTGCAGAATGTCGCGGCATCCAATGCGCAAGTTTTGCGAGTCATTGAACACGATTGGTTCCGCTACAACTACAACGGCCACTATATACCCCTGGCATTTAACGCCGAACTTCTAACCACGAAGCTATTCGGGACTAACGAGACTTTGTGGAAACTGCGTCAACTCGGCCTTGTGTCACTACTGGGAGTCGCGGTTTTTACTCTGTTCTTTTTCGTATCCTCGCTAAAGTTGACGGACTTTCGCATTTGTTTTTGCGTCGCAGGTGTGCCCACTTTGATTCTGCTCTCGATGCCTCTCATGAGTGACCTGGTTCATTGGCCGTTTATGAGTCTGCAACTCGTCAGTATCACGATGTCGATTATCGGAGTACTCTTCCTGGTTACTCTGACCGGCAGGCGTGAAACGCCTTCACGCTGGCTGCCTTGGGCTTGCGTCGTGACCTCTTATGCGGCTTTACACTGCAGCGGAATTGGCCTTAGCGCCGCCGGTGCGATGATTGTATGTCTTGCAACCCTGTGGTACCTGCTGCACGATCGACCCGAGCCTTATGGAGGCGTCGCAAGATCTCTGGAGAAACCACTACTCACTCTGACCGCGCTAACAGTCGTTCATGCACTCGTCATGGTTTACGGCACGAAACCCTCAGAGCTCGCGCGCGGCGCTGCGAACGTACCTGCTGGTATCGGTGAATTGTTCATCCAATCAGGGGCATTTATCGCGGCTGTGATCCACGTTTTAGGTATGCAGCTTTGGGGGCCACAGGGATTTCCCATTCCCAGGCAGGATTTTCTTTCGTATGACGCCGCCTATGGTTGGGGGTTCATCATTTTGGCAGTACTGACTGGAGCGGGCCTCTTCTTATGGTGCGAGCGTCGACCCGGTCCATGGCGGCTTACGGTTTGCTCCCTTTACGTCTTTGGGATGGCTGATATTCTGCTTTTGTCGAGTATAGTTGTGGTTCGGCTACGCACCGATCCGACACCACTGGCGAATTATCTGATAGGGTCGCGGTACATCGTTCCCTTTTGTGTGGCGGCTATAATCCTTCTCTTTTTGGCAATTCTCGCCATACCTGTTTCTAGCCGTCTCCTGGTTTTCGCCGGCGCGGGTGGGCTCATACTCGCGACGCAAGTCGGACAATATACCTATGACCGGAATGTGGCTCCGCTGGTCTGGCCGGCTGAAAGACTCTCCCATGCGGCATCGTGGGGGCTAGCGAAGGAATTAGTACTCGAGTGCCGCCGAAATCGTCTGGCAATACCGGATGTGAGCGTCAAGCGTTTAACCGACTTCGACTGGACACTGCGCGTTCTTGAGCCCGCCTTACGTAGTGAGCTGAATATACCGCAGGAGGAAACCTTAAGCTGGGTTCGCGTAACTGATCTTGCCCCGGTGCGACTGGCCCAATATTATCGGCTTGTGCCATCGCTCGGTCGACTCAACAGATCCCTAGAGCCTGAAACGGCAGGAGCGCTGTTCTCCCCAGGTACGGTGCCGCTGATCGGATGGCCTGCTATAACGGTGCAGGATGCGAAGGTCACGCCTCGGTTGGACGCGACGGTATCCATCGGCGATGCAGTGAAGAAAAGCATCTGGTTGAACGCTCCAGGCACCGTTGTGCTGCAGCAGGTTCCCTTAGGGGCGGATCCCATCTTGCTTGTTTCGATTGGCATTCACTCACAGGTCTGGACTGATCCAGGCGGCGATGGCGCCGTTTTTGAGATCGACGTCTCGGACGGTACGAAGTCCACGACCGTTTTGAACCGCTTTCTCAATCCCAGCCACGTACCGTCAGATCGGCGCTGGGTTGATGTAACCGCTGACTTGTCCCAATTCAGGAATGAGACTGTGAACATCACTCTTAAGTCGTTACCGGGGCCCGCCGGCAACGACTATGCCGATTGGTGTATATGGGGAGACGCCCGGATTGTGGAGCGTTCCGGCGGGCGGTAATTCCTTCCAGGATGCGGCGGGTCTGTTGTCTTCTCTTTAAAGGTGATCGTAAATATGCCGCTTCAATTTTTGGAATATTACGAAACCGCCGCCAAATGTGGCGAAAGCCACGCAGGTCAATTTGACCAGCAATTCCCAGCGCGGCGCATGCCCGTCAATCATGATATTCCGCATTGCCATGATGAGCGCGGCTAGTGGATTCAATTTGTAGATCTCCGCGTACTTCGCTGGAATGAACGAAAACGAGTACACAACGGGGACCATCCAAAACATCACAGTATTGGTCGATTCCACGACATATCGCGTATCGCGCACATAGACATTGAGCCCGGCTGTTACCAGGGCCAATCCTGAGACAAAGATGACTTCCATGAGCCACAGGTAAGGCAACCAGACCCAGTATGGATTGACGGTTAAACCGGAAGCGAACACAAGAATGACCAACAAACCGATTTGTATCACCAGGTGAAGGCAATTGGACAAGACGGCAGCCAACGGAACGATTTCCCGCGGGATCGGAACCCGTTTGATGAGACCGGCGTTGTCGACCAGGGAGGTCGTGCCGGAACCCCAAGCGATCGAGAAGAAATTGAAAGGAACCAGGCCGCACATCAAAAAAACCGGGAAATGCTGGATGGAGTTATTGGGCATCAATACAGTGAAGACGAACATCAAGATCCCCATCATTACCAAAGGATTCAGGATCGACCAGAATACACCGAGCGACATATTGCGATAGCGTATTTTGAAATCCTTGGTGATCATGCTGGAAAGGAGGAACAGCAGGTCTCCGCGCCAGAATGGGCCGCGGCCTTGGAGAAGAGCCGGCGTTCGTACCTCGGTTTCGACTGGCAACGTTTTCGATCCTCCAGCGCCCAGCGCACCCTGCGAGGCATACACCGGGAATTTATAACTTTACCAAATGTTTCGCGTCATTTGATGCGTTCGGATTCGTCGTTTGACAGGGTCATGCAGGAACGGTGTGTTATAATCTGATGTTCCTGCTGAAGTTATTGACGGGCAGAGCCTACCCCCCAACGCCCGCGAGGCCGTAGATGCAGTGGTAGAAGCACTATGAACGTCGTTACCGTAAGCCACGTTTCCAAAATTTTCCGGCGGGTCGGCGGCCGCAGGCTGATTCGCGATGTGGTGAAGGACCTCTTCCGCGCTCAGCCGGACCACAGTTTTTACGCCTTGCGAGATGTGTCTTTCCAAGTGGGCTCGGAAGAGAGTGTCGCGATTATCGGCGCCAACGGCGCCGGCAAAAGCACGCTGCTCAGCCTTATTGTCGGCCTCGTGAAACCCGACTCCGGCAGCGTGGATGTAGATGGCCGGGTGACCGCGCTTCTGGAATTGGGTTCCGGATTCCATCCCGACCTGACGGGGGCTGAGAATCTGCACCTGAACGCCGCACTTCTCGGGTACACAAGAAAGCAAACTCAGGAACTGATGGGTCCCATTATCGAGTTTGCGGAACTCGAGCAATTCATTCACGAGCCCCTAAGGACCTACTCGGCCGGTATGGTAATGCGGTTGGCGTTCGCTATAGCCGTACAGGTCGATCCGACGCTCTTGGTGATCGACGAAGTCCTTGCGGTGGGCGATGCGCGGTTTGCCGCCAAGTGCTTTGACAGAATTCAATCGCTGCGGAACCGTGGAAAGACGCTGCTCTGCGTGTCCCACTCGCCCACTATTCTGGAAATGTGCGAGCGCGCGATTTGGCTGGATCATGGCGAATTGATTATGGACGGTTCGGCGACGCGAGTCATGGCTGCCTATGAAAGCTACATGACTGCGCCTCACCAGAGTCTTCCCCCCCGAATGATTGAGCCTGCGCCGAAAAAAGTTCGCCTGATACGAGGCGGCAAAGCCATTAGCAATGGGTGAGGCTGGCGGCCCGGCTGAATTAGCAAGGTATATAATCCGGCTCCTGAGCGCGCGCTCCCTATTGGTACTGAGCGTAAACGACAGCTCAATTTCGGGATGCGCCGACCTCGGAGTTAAGACGCGCTGCTGCTCCTTTTCCATACGCTCGCTGTCGGAATTGGACAATTCCTATGACGCGACTCTGTGCATGGAGCTCCCGTCTTTAGCCCCCGATGAGTACGCCGCAGTTGCCGCGGCAATCGCCGGGCGATCCAGGCGCGTGGTATTGGTTTGGCGGCCCGACTGTTCCAGTTCCCCGTGGCTGCGTGCTTTTGAAGCGGCCGGCTTGGGAGTAGACCTTTCTTTCGAAGGTGCTTGGAATGATGGCGCACTGGTTTTGCTGCGACCTGAAATAAATCGGGGCGACCTGTCCGGTGTCATTACTGAGATCCTCTCTTTGCGTTATCGCCTGGCACAGACAATCGAGGCGCGCGAAAGGGAGAGTGCCTATCAGGAAAAAGCAGAGCTGCGGTTGGCTCAGTTGCACGCCCGCACGAACCAGGTAAGCCATACGTTGCATACTCTGGTGAACAGCCGGATCTGGCGAACCTTGGTGATGGCGGGCGGCGTCGCTCTCAATCTGCAAAAACTTAGCGGCCGCCTTCTTGGACGGAGTATGGTGGTACCGTCCGACAATGGCAGCAATGGCGATTCCCAGGTCCAGGTACATTGCGATCAACCGAGAGCCGAAGTTTGGGGGCAGCCCGCAGGTATCAGCGGCCATTTACGAGTGAAGGGCTGGGCTTTGTCCCCCGCGGGAATGCAGCGCGTGGAGCTTCTGCTCGGCGACCAGCCGCCTGTCCAGGCACGCTATGGCCTGTACCGGCCCGATATCAAGGCGCGATTTTCCGGCGTGCCGCGAGCCGCCGAGAGCGGCTTTCAGGGATCGATCGATACCGGGCCCTTACCAAACGGCCACCATATCCTCACGATCCGCGCAGTCAGCAACGCGGACGACGTCGCCCAAGTGCAGGTCCAGGTGACGGTGGATCATGTGCACGGCTATGCCGATGAGTACCATCGCTGGATTAAAGAATTCGAAAAACGGGATGCAGCGGAAATCGCAGTCAAGCTGTCGCGATTTACCTCGCGGCCGCTCATTAGTGTAATCGTGCCGGTCTACCGGACTCCTCTCGCGATTCTGGAGAAAACAATCAGTTCGGTATTGCGTCAAAGTTATCCCAATTGGGAGCTTTGTGTCGCCGATGACTGCTCCGGCTCGGAGGAAATCTCTCTTCTTTTGGACCGCTATGCCGCTTCGGACAAACGGATCAAGGTGGTTCATCTGCCCGACCGCGGCGGCATTTCCGCCGCTTCCAATGCGGCCCTGGAATGCGCTACGGGCGAATGGATCGGGCTTTTGGATCACGACGACGAATTGGCGCAGGACGCCTTGTTCCACGTCGTAGATGCACTGCACCATCAACCCGAAGCGGACATCCTGTACTCCGACGAAGACCATTTGGACGAGGAGGGCTTGAGGTCGGACCCGTTCTTCAAACCCGACTGGTCACCGGATCTGATTTTGGGAGAAAACTACGTCTGCCATTTCATGGTTCTGCGGGCCTCTCTGTGCCTGGAAATCGGCGGGTTCCGCAGCGAGATGGATCTCAGTCAGGATTTCGACATTCTCCTTCGCGCCAGCAGGAAAGCACGCCGGATCGTGCACATCCCGAAGATTCTGTACCACTGGCGCACTAACGTATACACGGTTTCACGCGTCTCGGAAACCCAACAGAACCGGGCGCTGGAGAGCTCGCGCCGTTCGATTGAAGACCATCTCAGATCAGTGGGCACACCGGCCACTGTGGAACCGGGCGCGGTACCAACCCGCTGGCGGATTCGATACCCCATTCCTAAAGGACAGTCTGTTCGGATACTCGTGCCCTGCGGCGGCAAGATTGAATTACTGGAGCGCTGCCTGAACAGCGTTGTGGATAAGACCGATTATGATCTCTTCGGGATCGTCGTAATCGACAATTCGCCGGGTGATCGGGTGGAGCGTTTTACGCGCAACTGGTCCCGCCGCGGGCGAAATGCCGGCTACGTGGATTACCGGGGGCGGCCTTTCAACTTTTCGGCCATGAACAATGTGGCAGCCAAAGATGTCTCCGATCCCCTTTTACTCTTCCTCAACGACGACATCACCGTGATCAATGCGGATTGGCTGGCTGCTATGGTCGAGTTGGCTTCGAGGCCTGAGGTCGGGGCTGTCGGGGCGAAACTTCTCTACCCGGATGGAACCATTCAGCATGCCGGCCTGGTGACCGGTATTTTCGGAACTTGTGGCCATGCGTTCAAGGGCGCCTTCGGGGAGGACCGCATCTATTTCGATTTTCCCCACTTGATCCGGAATGTCAGTGCCGTCACCGGGGCTTGTATGATGGTGTCCACGGAAAAATTCTGGAGTTGTGGAGGATTCGACGCCGATGCGCTCCCGGTTGCCTACAACGACGTTGATCTATGTCTGAAACTGGAAGCCAAGGGTTACCGGATCCTCTATACACCACACGCGCAACTGTATCACTATGAAGCCCTTTCCAAGCGGGCCAGCGATAAGGATCCCCGGCCCGCGGAGACTCTGACGTTCCAGACGCGGTGGAAAGAAGCCCTCGAACGGGACCCGTTTTACAGCCCGAATCTAACCGTAGCGGCGGAGGATTATTCCTACCGGACGCGTCTTCTCTGAAAAGGCCTGCCTCGATTTTCGGTTTCGATTATCAATTGCGTCCAGCAGCGGCGCGGCCGGCGACATAGCGTTTGAGGGCGTCACGCCAATCCGGCAGATCAGAAAAACCGGCGTTCCGGAGGCGGCGGTTATCCAGTACGGAATAGTTCGGCCGCTTAGCGCGCGTGGGAAATGCTTCCGAGGAAACGGGAGTCAGGTCGGGTGTCAGGCCTGCATTGTGGAAGATGGCCTCGGTGAATTCGTACCAGCTGCACTGGCCCGCATTGGTGAGATGGTACAAGCCATATTGGCCGGTGGTGACGATCTGCCGGACCGCCGCCGCCACATCCATCGTGCTGGTCGGTGTGAGCACCTGATCGTTCACAACGCGGATCGGCTTGCCCTGGCGGGCTAGGCTGATCATGGTTTCGACGAAGTTGGTGCCCTTCTCCCGGCTGCCCGCATATCCGTAAAGGCCGCTCACCCGAAACAGGAAGTGAGTGGGGCAGATGGATTGCAGCATCAGCTCACCGGCAGCTTTGGAGACGCCATAGATACACTTGGGGCAGGGCGCATCCGTTTCAATATAGGGATTCCGCTGCGGACCATCGAACACGTAATCGGTGCTGAAATGAACCAGCACGGCGCCGATTTTGCGGGCGGCCAGAGCCAGGTTTCTTACGCCAAAAACGTTTACTGCGAAGGCGGCCTCGGCCTGATCTTCACAATCGTCTACCCGATGGAAGGCGGCGCAGTTGAGGATGAGTTGCGGCCGATTCTCATTAAGAAAAGCATCTACGCGGGCGGCATCCTCGACAGGCAATGTATCGTGCCCGGCTAACATGACGTCCTCGGAGGCAAAGGTACGCTGCAGATCCATACCGAGTTGGCCCCGGTAGCCGATCAGCAAAACCTTCATGGATTATGCGTGAGCCCGCCGCGGCGTCAGTTCCAATGCCGGCTTGGAGCTGGGCATGTCGAAAATGGTGCCCGTAATGTCGATCGTCTGCTTCACCTGTTCCAGCAGCTTCATCCAGCGAATATTGTAATAGCGGTCATTATCGAAGTCCGTATATCCATGCTCGCGAATTTGATCGACCATGTACTCCACGGACTCCTGCACCGAAATTACCGGTTTATAATTCAGCCGTTGAAAGATCTTCTTACCGGATACGCGGTAATTGCGAATCCCTGCATATTGGAAGGCACATTTGATGTCGGCAGAAATTCCCTTTGCCTGAAGGCCTTCCCGCACGCGGAAGGCGAGCTCGGAAATACGAAAGTTCTCGCAAACGATGTTGAAAATCTGTCCCGATACGACAGCTTCGGGAGCTTCCAGTGCGGCCACGTAAGCCCGGGCAGCATCCCGCACATCCACGAGCGGCCGCCACATCTGGCCGCCGTAATGCAGATGCAGACAGCCCTTCGTAAAGGCATCCTTCACGAAAGTATTGACTACCAGGTCGTAGCGCATGCGGGGGGAGAAGCCGAAAAGGGTGCCCATCCGCAGGATGACCGGCGCAAAGTCGGCGTCGTGCAGGGCCATCAACTCGAGTTCGCCCGCAAGCTTGGAGGTCGCGTAGGCGGCACGCGGCTGGACCGGAGACTCTTCGTTCAGCAATACGTCCCGGTCTTCATCGACCACGCCGACATCGTAGACGGAACAGGAGGAAGCGAAAATATAGCGCCGGACTCCCTGTTTCTTCGCCATCTCGGCCAACGTTCGGGTGGCCACCGTATTCATTTGGTGGTTGGCTTCGGGGTTGTATTCGGCCGTAGGATCGTTGGAGAGGCCGCCGAGGTTGATCAGCGCACTGGCTCGTTCAAAAATAGCCGGCGAAGTGCAGCGGATATCGCCTGTCAAGAGACGGATCCGGTCGCGGAATTTCCGCAAAGGCGTCTCACCGAAAAACAGCCGGTCAAATACGGTTACGTCGTAACCGCGACTCAGAAGTTCCTCGACCAGAACGCAGCCGAGATACCCCGCACCCCCGACCACCAGAACCGAGTTCGTCTCATTCATGCGCGAAGGCCCTCTTCTCCCGGGCTATGGAACGCTGCCGCCTCCGGGTGAAACAACATCTGTAAACTTCGTAGTTTAACAGATGGCGGGCCGGCACTCCGCGCACGTTAGGGAGTCCAGGTGCCTGTCTGCTGCCAGCCGCTGCTCTGGGAAGCGTTATCGTTCACCAACACATATGTGTTTTTCAGGCCGTGGAAACTTCCGATAAACGTAACCGGCAGATTGAGCCTGAGTGTGGTCCCGGTGGCACTGGTCGAGGCAGTGGCGGTGTTGACCGAGCACTGGCTGTTGGAGAGTGTGGTGCCCGTTCCGACTGTTACGGGCGCCGAAAACGCCGTTCCGGCATCATTGGCCAGTTGCAGAGTGTTGCCGGAGCGAATGTAAAGGATCCAGCAGGCATTTGCCCCGTTGATGCCGGTGTTCACCAGAAAAGTCACGTTGGCGATGGCCGAAGGACCGGCGCCATCAGCTGCCGCAACGGAAAAGGTTGCTGAGGGGCCAGAGCCCGAAGCGGGTACCGCGGAAACTACTGCCGGGGGCCCGGACGCAGGCACGGTCCAGGAACCGGTCGCCTGCCATCCGCTGTTCTGTGTGCTGTCATACGCAATCAGGAAACTGCTCTTCGCGCCAGCGAAGCTGAACGCAAAACTGAGGGGCAGGTTCACAGTCAGATTTGTCCCGCTCGTGGTGACCGAAGCGCCACCGGCGTCCATCGTGCATTGCGAATTCGCCGTCGATGCCCCAGTTCCAATCGTGATCGGCGCCGAAAAAGCGGTGGCAGCGTCATTGGCCAGTTGCAGAGTGTTGGCCGAACGGTTGAACAGAACCCAGCAGGCGCCGGCGCCGTTGAGACCGTTATTGATCAGGAATGAAACATTCGTAATGGCAGTGGGTCCACTGCCATCCGCCACCGTGACCGCGAAATTCTGGAATGAGCCCGCTCCCGCGCCCGGTACTGTGGAGACAACCGCAGGTGTTCCCGAAGCCGGCACGGTCCACGTGCCGGTGCCCTGCCAGCCGCTGTTCTGCGAAGCGTCATAGACAATTACAAAACTGCTCTTCGCGCCCGCGAAGCTGAACGCAAAGCTCAGGGGCAGGTTCACCGTCAGATTTGTCCCGCTCGTGGTGACTGAAGCCCCACCGGCATTCATTGTGCATTGCGAATTCGCCGTCGATGCCGCAGTCCCAATCGTGATGGGGGCCGAAAAACCAGTGCCGGCATCATTGCCCAATTGCAGGGTATTGGCCGAACGGTTGAACAGCACCCAGCAGCCACCGGCCCCATTGAGACCGTTATTGAGCAGGAAGGAGATATACGTAATGGCATTAGGGCCACTGCCATCGGCCGCCGTGACCGCGAAATTCCGGAACGAGCCCGTTCCCGCACCCGGTACTGTAGAGACCGCCGCAGGGGGACCTGAAGCCGGCACTGTCCAATTGCCGGTGCTCCGCCAACCGCTGTTCTGCGTAGCGTCATAGACAATCACGAAACTGCTCTTCACACCCGCGAAGCTGAATGCAAAACTCAGCGGCAGGTTCACTGTCAGATTCGTCCCGCTGGTAGTGACCGAAGCGCCGCCCACATTCAGCGTGCACTGCGAATTCGCCGTCGATGCCGCAGTGCCGATCGTGATAGGGGCCGAAAAAGCGCTGCCGGCATCATTGCCCAGTTGTAGGGTATTGGTAGAACGATTGAACAGCACCCAACAACCATTGGCTCCGTTGAGACCGTTGTTGAGCAGGAGTGAGACATAGGTGATGGCGTTGGGACCGCTGCCATCGGCCACCGTCACCGCGAAATTCTGGAAGGAGCCCGAACCCGCACCCGGTACTGTAGAAACCACCGCAGGCGGTCCCGAAGCCGGCACTGTCCATGTGCCCGGAGTCTGCCAGCCACTGTTCTGTGTAGCGTCATAGACAATTACGAAACTGGTCTTCACCCCCGCGAAGCTGAATGCAAAGCTCAGTGGCAGATTCACCGTCAGATTCGTCCCGTTGGTGCTCACAGAAGCACCATTGGCACTCACTGTGCACTGCGAATTCGCCGCCGATGCCGCAGTGCCGACGGTGATGGGCGCCGAAAACGCGGTGGCGGCATCATTGGCCAGTTGCAGAGTGTTGGCAGCTCGGTTGAACAGAACCCAACAGGCGTTGGCTCCGTTGAGACCGTTGTTGAGCAGGAATGAAACACTGGTGATAGCAGTGGCTCCTCCCGGGTCGCTGACGGTGACTGCGAACGTCTGAGCGGAGCCGCTACCCGAAGCGGGAGCGATGGAGAGTACCGCGGGCCCACTGAGAACAGTCCACGTTCCCATCGGCTGCCATCCGCTGCTCTGGCCGGGCGTGGCAGTATCTATTCCCTGCACAAAGAGCGTCTTCAAGCCGCCAAAAGCGAAACTGAACGTTATCGGGATGTTCACGGTGACATTGTTCCCGCTGCTGCTCGCAGACGCCGTCCCGGGATTAACCGTACATTGCGTGTTCGAGAGTGTAGTGCCGTTCCCCAGGGCCACCGGCGCGGAAAAGCCAGACGCCGCATCATTGGCGAGTTGCAGCGTGTTCGCCGCGCGATTGTATAACACCCAGCACCCATTGGCGCCGTTCAGGCCGCTATTCACCAGGAATGAGATGCTGCTGATGGTTGCCGCACCGCCCGGATCCGCTACTGTCACAGCGAACGTCTGTGTGGAACCCGACCCCGAGGAAGGACTCACGGAAACCACGCTAGGGCCGCTCGCAAATCCGGTTCCGGGCTGGACTGCCAGCAAGGCGCTTTGCGCAGTGCCCAGCACTGTTCCTGCCGAATTGTGAAAGGTAAGGCGGAAGTATTCGTTACTGCCCTGGAGGTCGGGGATCAGCACTCGATATTTCCCGAAGTCCGCCATTCCGGTCACGATGTTCCTGGTGGTCCCGCCATTCACCAGGTCGATATCCACATAGTCCGAACCCGGAGGCCCGATCCATTCGAGCGGGAATGGAGTCCCGACGGCCAGCGTCAACGGCCCGGAGGGTGCGGTGAATTGGCCGCTACTGTTGCCGCCCGTGCGGATGGTGAACCAGGAGTCCGTCGAATCCGCGAAACTTCCCGAAACGACTTTTACCGAAAATCGATTGGAGGCAGTGGCCGGAGGGGTCGCCGATAGAAAATCGACTGTCACACCTGACTGCAGCAACGAATACGCGTTGGTGTCGGAGGCCCGGTAATATACATCGACCGCTTGCGTAACATTTGACGACTTCTTCCACGAAACCAGCAGCGGCTGCGTCGGGTCCACGATTTGATCGATCTGCGGCGATAAGAGGACCAGGTCAGAAGTCGTAACGCTAAATGCCGAACTTGTGCCAGACGCGCCCGCACCCGCGCCCGAGGAAGTCTTGCACGTAACCTGGACCCGGTACGTTCCCGGCGTTACCGCCGGCACCGTCCAGAAATAGTAGCCGTAATCGGCATAGCTGCTGACAATGGCCGTCTGGTTATTAGAAACGTCCAGCAGCGTCAAATCCACAAGCACACAGCCTTGCGAGCTCCAGGAAATCGTTCGCCTAGTTCCGGCGGCCAGAAAGGCGCCGGCGGCCGGAGAAAGCACGGTCACGCCGTACTGCTTTCCCAAACTTTCCGACTGGTAAGGATAGCGGTCTTGATAGAGCCCTTTGTGGCCTTGAACGTCGTAAATGATATTCGCATAGGGCGTCGCGCCATTGCTAGGATTGCCATTGGCCGAAAGAAAATCGGAGAAGAAATTCCCGCCTAGAACGGTGGAGCCCGAATCCCACTGCACCACGGCCGGCGAGAAGGTGTAATGATTCATGGGATTGGCCACCGGGTTAAAATATCGATTCAAAAACAAAACGTCACCCGTCTCCGTCCCCGGAAGATTCTCACCCTGACTCAAATTCTGAACCACGTTGCCGTAGATTGTGCTGTTCGAATTACCCTGGCTCAGAAATCCCGCAATGGGCGTTGCCAGGTTGGCCGGATCACCCGCGATGAAGTTGAATCCCACATCGGTCGACGTGGCTTGATTGGTAATCACACCGCCGTTTGATCCATGCCGGAAAAGGTAGTTCTGCTGTATGGTATTGCGGTTCGGAACCGTATTGCTAATTCCGTCCGGCATTCGGGCCACAAAGATTCCGCCCTGTGGATTGTCATGAAAAATGTTGGCGCGCATGTAATTGCCCACTGCGTTGAACAGCGCGAGGCCGTTCTCATTGGCGCCACTCGCATCATTGCCCAACGCCATGTTCCAATTACTGTCATCGTTGAACCAGATGCCGTCCGAGCCAGACTGGTTATTCAAGGTCATTACGTTGTTTCCGACATAATTCCGAATACTCTGGCGATATGGTGGGCCGAGTGACGGCGTAAGTGTGACTCCGTTGTGTGGATTCGCTACGTTGTTCTGGCCGACATAGTTATATTGAGACCCTACAAGAACGATGCCATCGAAATTTGTGTTGTTGATGGTGTTGCCTGTAATTACGTTATGGTCGCTTAAGATCAGGACGATGCCATCCCCATTAACAGTCGTTTGCTGTACGGTATTGTTGATGAAAAAACTCCATGTGCTATTTGTAGCTGCAATGGCGTGGAATACACTACTTACGACGCATCGTTCAATCACGGAATTGGTAATTGCCGTAAATGGGCTTGGAGTCCCGAGTGAAATACCCTGGCCGTTTGACTGCCCTGCAGTCACGGTAAGGCCTTGCAGCACAATATTGGACAATGTGCCAGACCCGCCGGTTAGTTGCTCGACAATACCAAAAGACCCCCCATTCACCGTGATACCGCTCACGATGACATTGCTGACGCTAATACGAAGGGCGATGTAGGTATTTGGTTGGCTTAGGATTGCATTTGTACCTGCTGTGCAACTGGCTCCGCTACCGGAGCAGAGTGTAATCGAGGCATTGATCTGATAGGCGACGTTCGGATCCGGAACGCCCTGTGCGACGTTATAGGTAACGCCGTGGCTGAGCAGAATGGTATCTCCGTTTACTGCGCTGGCAAGGTTCGCCTGCAATTGTGCCCCATTAGCAGGTGTATATATGGTGGCTTTTAGATTCAGGCAGGTCAATAAAAGCGTGGCGATTGCGAAGAAGCGGGGCAGCATAGTAGTTGTGTTCGTCCCATCACGTTAATGCGTGGCGCCTGAACTGTCAAGTTGCAGCTGGTAAATGGGCCCACCTTCCCGGCCATCTGAAACAGCGCTGGTGCGCTGCCCCGCAGTTCAAGTTCGTAGCCGAAACGGGTTGCCGGCCCCATTTGACCGGAACGTAATCCGTTTTGGGCCCTTGCCCGGGCGATGATTCCCGAAGATATAGTACCATTGCTATACTCAGACAATGGTTCGGCGGCCCACAGCAGTGGCTTCAAAACGGCCGGACTCGATCGGGGCCGATCTGCAACAACGTTCGCTGGTCGCCCTCGTTCTCTTCGTACCGATAGTTGTTACCTTCCTTTACGTTCGGGCGTTTGCTGTCGAACTACCCTTTCAAGACGACTGGGATTTTATCGTTCCCCATGTTCAAGACCTGGCTACGGGTCAATTGAGCTGGAGTGACATCAATGTACAACATAACGAGGCCTTGGTGCTCCTGCCAGAAGTCGTGATGTTAGTGCTTGCGAGGGTTTCGGGTTATCAGCTAATTGTAGGGATCTACGCGAACTACTTGTTCGTGTGCGGCTGCCTGATCATCTTATTTCTGTTCTTCCGATTATTGCGCCTACCGGGGCGTTGGAGTACCCTCTGGTTCCTGCCCGTGTCTCTTTTGTTCATGGGATGGCGGCAATCGGACAGCCTGTTGTGGAGCACGATGCTCTCGCAATCGATGGCCCTCTTTTTTGCGTTGTCTGCTCTGTATTGCTGCACGCAGGCCTACCGAATTCGGGCGTTCTTCCCGCTCGCAGTCCTGGCTGGTTGGAGTGCTTCATTCTCCTTGCCTTCGGGGCTTTTTGTATGGCCGCTCGGCGCGATCTATTTTGCAGTGGCCGGCCTGAAAAAGGGATGGGCGGAACAAGCGATTCGCTATATTGCGGGGTGGCTTGTGTTTGGGGGGATATGCGGAGCCCTTTTCATCTTGGACCACAGACCGCACATTGTCCCTTGGCCGGTTGGCCTCGCTTTCGTTTTTGCGCATCCCATTGAAGCTGCACAATACGTTTCGATTTACCTGGGCTCTCCTTTGAGCTCTACGCCTAACGAAGCATTATATACAGGATTCATTTTCGTTCTGTTGGCGTTACCTGCCTTGTTTTTCGCTTTACGCCTGGCGCGGGAAATAGATGGGGTGTTGGCCGCGTTGCTGTTGCCTGCGTATGTGGGGATTGCGCTGGGTCCTCTCCTGTATAGCCGGTTCGGCCTGGGTGTTGAGCAGGGGTTCACATCGAGATATGTGATGACTGGCGTCCTCGCTCCGACAGGAATCTATTTTTGCCTCTTGGCACTCATGCGACCGGCCATAGAGTGTAGGTATCTTGTATCCGCTCTCCTGGTGCTCCTGGTCTCAGGTATTCTTCATGCATATCCGTTCGGCCTTCGCGAAGGAAGGCAGGAGTGGTCCAACAGAACAAATTGTGCGCGGGTCATACGGAATTTCCGTGAGAGTGAACCGCGGCAGTTTTTGTGCGCTTATCCCGACCCGGCAATTGTCCTGCAACGAGTTCCCGGGATGGAGGCCAATAAGCTGAGTCTGTTTCGCAAATGAAGTTTAAGCGCCCCCAGATGCAGCCTGTCAGCCTCTTTTCGCCTACCATAGAGTAAGCCCCAACCATGCCGACGTCCGCCACACCCGCGCTTAACGGCCAGCCCGCGTTTGTCTTGAAACCGCTGGCGGATTTGCGCGTCAGGCTCTTCGCCGATGGCGCTGATAAGACCGCCATGCTGGAGATGTACGCCCATCCGCTGATTCAGGGCTTTACGACCAACCCCACCTTGATGCGCAAGGCCGGCATCGCCGATTACCAGGCCTTTTCCCGCGAGGTTCTGGCCGCCATCCCCGATCGTCCCATTTCCTTCGAGGTCTTCGCGGACGAATTCGACGAAATGGAGCGGCAGGCCTACCTCGTTTCGTCCTGGGGCGCCAACGTTTACGTCAAAATTCCTGTAACGAACACCCGCGGCGAATCGGCCTGCGGGCTTCTGCGCCGGCTCTCGCGCCGGGGCGTCAAATTGAACGTCACTGCGATCCTGACGCTCGATCAGGTGCGCGACGCGCGCGACGCGATCACCGATGGGCCGCCCTGCTGTATCTCGGTATTTGCCGGCCGCATCGCCGATACCGGGCGCGACCCTGTACCCATTATGGCCGAGGCGGTTGATCTCCTCCGCCCGCACCCGCAGATGGAACTGATCTGGGCCAGTCCGCGCGAACTGCTCAACATATTCCAAGCCGATGCCATCGGATGCCATATCATTACGGCGACGACCGATATTCTTAAGAAATTGCACCTCGTTGGGAAGGATCTGGCGGACTACTCGCTCGAAACCGTGAAAATGTTCTACGACGATGCCCGCCACTCGGGTTTTGTTTTGTAACGCTACTCGCCGCGCACGATCGGCATCCGCCATCCCGTCCCGAAAGCGCGCGAGGTCACTTTGAGCACCGGGGCCGCCTGTTTGCGCTTGAATTCCGCCCCCCGCACCATACGCAATACACGCCGTACCGTGGCCTCGTCAAACCCTTGCGCAATGATCTCTTCAGCGGATTGGCACTGCTCCACATGGAGCTCCAGAATTTGGTCTAACAGATCATAGGGCGGCAGGGTATCCTGATCCGTCTGGTTGGGCCGCAACTCCGCCGAGGGCGCTTTGGTCAGGATGGATTCGGGAATATCCGGCCGGCGCCGGTTGCGCCATTCGGCAATCCGATAAACCATGGTTTTCGGAACGTCTCCGATCACCGCCAGGCCGCCGTTCATATCCCCATACAACGTGCAATAGCCCACCGAAAGTTCCGACTTGTTGCCGGTGGTCAGCAGCAACGATCCGAATTTGTTCGAGAGCGCCATCAGCAGGTTTCCGCGAATTCGTGACTGAATGTTCTCCTCGGTCACATCTGCCGCGCGGCCTTGAAAGGCGTCCGCCAGGGTACATTCGTACGTCCGCATGATGTCGCTAATCGGCAGCGTCACGGTTTCGATTCCCAGATTTCGTGCCAGTTCCACGGAATCGTCCACACTGCCCGTGCTCGAATAACACGAGGGCATCAGCACCCCGAGCACATTCTGCGGGCCCATGGCTTCGGCGGCGATGGCCGCCGTCAAGGCCGAATCGATACCGCCCGAAAGCCCCAGCAATACCTTCGCGAAGCGCGTCTTCGTCGCATAATCGTGGACACCCAACACCAGCGCATTCCAGATTTCCGCCTCGACCGCGAAATCGTCCTCCGCGATATGGCTAATGCCTGCTTCCAGGTCCACTAACAAAACATCTTCGCGGAAGCCCGCGGCCCGCCCAATGAGGCGTCCATTCGCATCGAATGCGCAACTCCGGCCGTCGAAAATCAGGTCATCATCCCCGCCCACCTGATTCACGTAGGCCAGGGGCAGGCGGTGGCCTTCCACCAGATGGCTCAACATGCGCTCGCGGAGCAGTTGCTTGCCGGCGTTGAAAGGCGAAGCCGAGAGATTCAGGATCGCCTGCGCGCCGCGATTAGCCAGCACTTCGATCGGGTCGCGATGATAGCGCGGGCGCGCCCAAAAATTGCGGTCGTTCCAGACATCTTCGCAGATGCTGATGCCGAGCTTCCAGCCGTTCCACTCCAGGATCTGCGGTTCCGTGGCCGGTTCGAAATACCGATCCTCATCGAAGACATCGTACGTAGGCAGCAGGGTTTTGTGGAACGCCTGGCCTACCACGCCTTTGTGCAGCAGCACCGCGCTATTGAACAGCGGCCGCCCCATTTCGGCAGGATTTGCCGTGGCAATGCCTACCAGGACAGGCGGCGCGCCTGCCAATTCGGTCGCGATCTCCTGGAGCATCTGCCCGCTGCGGCGCACGAACCCCCGGTTGAGCAGCAGATCGCGCGGCAGGTATCCCATCAACGCCAGTTCCGGGGTCGCGGCCAGATCGGCGCCCGCAGACTGCGCCTGCCTGACGCTGCGGATAATCAGCGCCGCGTTTCCGGCCAGGTCTCCCGCCGTAGGGTTGATCTGGAGTAGGGCTACACGCAATAGAGGTCTCCAGTCGTGGGTTTTGACGTACGGTTCATCGGGCTGGCCCTTAAATTACGATGTTACAGTAAGAGGCGAATGTAGCCGCCGGTTTAGCGGCTGTTTATGTGCGGCATCGCAGGTTACGTCACAACCCACGCTTCTTCGCTGCAAAGGTCTGTTCTGGAGCGGATGACCGATGCCATCCGCCATCGAGGCCCCGACGATTCCGGCTTCTACCAGGATGAGTATGCCTCCCTGGGGCACCGGCGGCTGAGCATCATCGACCTTGCCGCGGGCCACCAGCCGATGGCCAACGAAGATGGCACCTTGTGGGTCTCCTATAACGGAGAGATCTTCAACCACGCTGATTTGCGGCCGGAACTGGAACAGGCCGGACACCGCTATGCCACGCACTGCGACACCGAAACCATCCTCCACGCATACGAAGAATACGGACCGTCCTGCCTCGATGGCTTCCGCGGCATGTTCGCCTTTGTCCTCTGGGACAAACAGGCCCGGCGGCTCTTTTGCGCGCGCGATCGTCTCGGTAAGAAGCCTTTCTATTACTACTGGGATGGCGCTCTCTTCGCCTTTGCCTCGGAAATTAAGGCGCTGCTGCGCCATCCTGCCATCTCGCCGCGCCTGGAAGATGCACTACTGCCCGAATACCTCGCCTTCGGATACGTGAGCGAGGAACGCACGCTCTTCGCGGGCATCCGTAAGCTGATGCCCGGCCATCATCTGACTCTCGACTTGGGTTCGGCCCGCCCGGAACCACAGATCCGGCAATATTGGGACATACCGGCCCCGGACGCAGGCGAAGATCAGGACGATGCTTCCTGGATCCGCGATTGCCGCGAACGTCTCGAGGAAACCGTTCGCATGCGCCTCATGAGCGATGTGCCCCTGGGCATGTTCCTCAGCGGCGGTGTGGATTCGAGCGCCATCGCCGCCATCATGAAGCGCCAGTTCAGCGGGCCGGTGAAAACCTTCGCGGTAGGGTACGAGGAGCAAGATTACAGTGAGCTTCCTTATGCCGCTCATGTGGCGCGCTCGATCGGTACGGATCACCACGAGATCGTGGTCAGCATGGAGGATTTCTTCAATGCCCTGCCCCGGCTCATCTGGCATGAGGACGAACCGATCACCTGGCCCTCGAGCATTTCTTTGTACTTCGTCTCCCGGCTGGCCTCCGAACGCGTAAAAGTGGTGCTCACGGGAGAAGGCAGCGACGAAATGTTCGGCGGTTATGCCCGCTACCGTTTTTATGCGCTGAACCAGCGCTGGCTCGATCTCTATCGCTTTGTGCCCGCCCGGCTGCGCCGCGCCCTACGCGCCCAAGTGGCCTCTACTCATCTTCTCCATGCCGATCTGCGGCGCAAGCTGCAACATACCTTCGTGGGCCGCGGCGAAGATCTGGAATCGTTATACCTCGACAATTTCTATTCCGCATTCTCCGCCGCCGAACAGGCACAGCTCTTCTCTTCCCTGCCCCCGGATTCGCCATATCGGAATTTCCGCCGTTATTGGGACACGCGATCCAGCCTTCCGCTGCTGGCGCGCATGCTTTATGCCGATCAGAAGACTTACCTGGTCGAACTGCTTATGAAGCAGGATCAGATGAGCATGGCCACTTCCATCGAAAGCCGTGTTCCTTTTCTCGACCACCGCTTCGTGGAATTCTCGACGCGCGTTCCTCAGCGGCTGAAGGTCCGCGCCGGGGAAGGCAAATACATCCTCAAGAAAGCCATCGAAGATCTTCTTCCGCACGAAATCATCTACCGCAAGAAAATGGGCTTCCCGACCCCGCTGCGCCAGTGGCTTCTCGATTCGCGCGCTGATGCGCTTTACACCACTCTACGCGCACGCGATGGCCTGCTTGCCGCTTACATCGATTCCGCCGCGCTCGATCGTCTGCTGGAACGGCACCGTAGCGGCAGTGAAGACGCTACGGACCGTATCTGGCGCCTGCTGAATCTCCAGGTCTGGGGCGATCTCTTCCTGACAGGAAAGCACGAGCAACGCTGGGACGGGCTCCTGGCCGCCCGCTCGGCTGTATGAAGGTCCTCTGGGTCAACACCAATTTCATGCACCCGACCACTAAGGGCGGGCAAATCCGCACCTTGGAGATGTTGCGCCATCTGCACCGCTGGCACGAGATCCACTATGTCGCCCTGGAAAACGCGGCTCAGCCTGAGGGCCCCGCACGCGCCCATGAATATTCCTCCAAGGTCTACCCGTTCCCTTACCGGATTCCGGACAAAACCTCGCTGACGTTCTGGGGTGAATTGGCCGGAGGACTATTCTCTTCGACGCCCCTGGCGGTAAGCCGCTTTCATCCGCCCGGGATGCGTGCCTTTCTCGAGAAACTCATTCGCCAACAGCGCTTCGATGCCGCCGTCGTGGATCATCTGGCACCCACCGCCTACTTCCCCGATCTCGCTCATGCGGTCTTCTTCCAGCACAACGTCGAAACTGTGATCTGGCGCCGGCACGTTGAGCACGCTTCCGGCCCGCTGCGCCGCTGGTATTTCAGCATTCAGGCCAAACGCATGTACGAGTACGAGCGCCGGGTGAGCCTCGAAGCGGGGCAGATAGTGGCGGTCTCGGCTGCAGACGCCGAAGAGATGCGCCGGCTGTTTGGGGTGGCACGTGTAACCGGGATCCCTACCGGGGTCAACATCGACTATTTCCGTCCGCCGCAGAATTCGGCGGAAACCACTGGCCTCGTTTTTGTGGGCTCCATGGACTGGCTGCCGAATGTAGATGGCCTCCTCTACTTTGTCCGGGAGATTCTTCCTCTGATCCGGCGCGGGAAACCAGACTGTGCGCTGACCATCGTGGGCCGCACACCGCCACCGAAAATCACGGCGCTCGCTGAACGCGATCCGCTAATCCGCGTGACGGGAACAGTGCCCGATATCCGCCCGTATCTGTGGGAAGCGGCGGTTTCTATCGTGCCGCTGCGTATCGGCGGCGGAACACGTCTGAAAATCTACGAAGCAATGGCCGCACGAATCCCCGTGGTCTCCACTACTGTCGGAGCCGAGGGTCTGACGATTCATCCGCCCGACGATATCCGGATAGCCGATACTCCACAGGATTTTGCCGATCGCTGCCTGGAGTTGCTGGAGGATCGTGCCGCGCGGTGCCGCCAGGCCGCAGCCGCATGGGAAATGGTGCGCGCCGGCTTTTCCTGGGAATACGTCTCACGCTGTTTTGAAAAGGTACTCCTCGAAGGACCGCGGCTGAATTAACTACCGCCGCCCGGCTCGCCTCGACCGGCACTAACGAGGTTGGCAAAGCCGCCATAGCCTCAATCTAGTCCTTTTAACTTAGGGTTGAAAAAGCTTCCGAACCGGGAAACCTGCCCCCGGCAATATGGATACCCGAACCGTGTCGTCCATACCATACACGGCCGAAGAACTCCCGGGCACAGACACCTCCGCCGTTTGGCTATCCGGGTCGACCACCCAGAATTCCTGTGTACCTGCTGAGAAAGCAGCAATGCGCTGGCGTTGAATCTTCGCTGCCTGGTTAGACGGTGAAAGAACTTCAATGATCAACGGCGGGGCGTAGACTGGATACTCCTGAGAACGCATGGCTTCCCAATCCGTGTTGGGTAGGTAGGCGACATCGGCATACCAGAATTGCAGGTTGGCTGACGGGCGATATGAAAATTCCTGCGCGGCGCTTCCTTTTCCCTCAGCCGCCATTGTCAGCCATTGCGCCAGCAGGTGCTGGATCAAAACATGAATCGGCTTTGGCGGTGGCACAGCAACCACTTCTCCATCGTGCAATTCATGGTGAATCCCTTCCACTTCCGGCAACTGAAGAAAATCTTCCCAGGTTGTGAGGGCAGTGCCGAGCGTGCTCATCGGGTCGTCTCAGCCATCTCAAGCCTTTTTCAGTATAGTCTCGCGTACGCGCAGATAAAGTTCCCCGCCCCCAGCCTTCGCTGCCTGTTTGGCCTTCCACAGAATCGCCTGCCGCAGGCGCGGAAGCGTCTTTCCCGCGGCAAAGCCGGCCGACCAATGCGGAGCCATGTGGCGCTGCACTACGTAACGACCCAGCACCTCGCAGCCGTCCACCACCTGCACACGCATGGTAGGTTCGGACGTAAACAGTGTTCGGATTCCGGCGGCGGCCGCCGCCTCTGCTACTTTCCGGGAATAGTATCCGCCCGGGACGGATGCCACGTTCACCGGATGCCCGACGATCTCCGCCAATCGCCGCGTGCTCTGCGTCCATTCCGTAAGCATCTCGCTCCGCGCAATGCGTGCCATACGCGTCGGATGGGAACTCGAGTGACTCCCGATCACGTGCCCGCGCCGGTCCAAATCGCGGATCTGGGATTCATTCAAAAACCCCGGCCGCCCGACCCAATCCGTAGTCACGAAGAAGTAGCCGCGCCAGCCGTATTGCTCGATCATTCCGGCAACCGGCTGATAGGCGCTGGCGCCGCCATCATCGAACGTCAGGCAGACTGGGCCGCTGCCGATCGCCTCCCGAATGGCTTGCAGATGTTGGGCGAATGCCTGGCGATCCAGTTTGTAGACGTCCGCGCCCGCGCCGGGAAAACCGCTGGCGGCGAAGTCCCCCTGTTCCACGACGTCGTGATACATGATGGCCGGTGGTGGCAGCCGCTTACCCCCCAAAGCTAAGGCTCCACCAGCGGATTACGTACGTTT
>PSRJ01000321.1 GCA_003175985.1 Terriglobia bacterium | reverse complement strand
CCCGTCGCGACTGCTACGCCATGGCGTATTAACCGTTCGGTTCATGGCGCGTTAACAAGCGGGTTTACAGGCCGCTCCGTGCCGCCTGTTGATCATTCGTTTTCAAAACGTTAGGAACTGAGTCCTGGTACCGTGAAATGGTGCCTGAAGTGCCACGGCATCAGGCCATGAACCGCCAAGCTACCTTCTCCCCCAACGGGCGCTGCTTCGATGCAGACTATCTTCGCGCGTTACAAGAGTCGGACCCCGCCGTGGAAAGTCACCTTATCGCGCATTTCGCCCAGCCGGTGCGAATGAAACTGCGCGGCTGTCTGCGGTCGCCTGAGCTGGCGCAGGATGCGCATCAGGAAACGTTCCTCCGGGTTTTGGCCTACTTTCACTCGGGCAAGACTCTCGAGCACCCCGCCTGTCTCCCGCGGTTCGTCTACACGGTCTGCTACAACGTCGCGATGGAACTGCTGCGGGCGCATACACGCCAGGACCAGTGGGCGGAGGAGTCGCCGGAACCTATCGATTCCGCCCAGGACCCGGAAACCCAGGCCGTCTCGGCGGAACGCAGTTCGATCGTGCGGCGGCTTTTGAAAGAACTGAGTGAGAAAGACCGCCAGTTGTTGTACCGCGTCTCCCTCCAAGGTGAGGATAAGGACGCGGTTTGCCGCGAGTTCCACGTGAACCGCCGCTACTTACGAGTACTGTTGTTTCGGGCGAGGCTGCGCTTCAAAACGTTGCTGGAATTAGACGCGCAACCCGCG
Source organism: Terriglobia bacterium (assembly GCA_003175985.1). Lineage (GTDB taxonomy): Bacteria > Acidobacteriota > Terriglobia > Bryobacterales > Bryobacteraceae > PSRJ01. Next base: position 11,366 of record PSRJ01000321.1, on the reverse strand, counting down.
GCTCGCTGTTCCGCTGCCACTGCGAGACCGGTGAACAAGACCCGCGGGCACCGAAGCCAGACACCTCGGTTGTGCCGGGCGGCAGCCGCGGCGGCGTTCTGATCCGAATGCCCCCGCGGTTGTTCAACGGGTCGAAAGTTGATACAGTTCGCGGGATGGCCTCCTCCCAAACCAGCCTCGACCAGATCAAGCTCGCGATGGCGAGCACCAACGACCTGTTCCACACGGAGGTCGTCATCAGGCGAAATTTCGCCGCGCTGGACGAGGTTTATACGTCCGACGCCCGGATCCTTCCGCCCGGCGCGCCGATGGTTTCGGGCCGCGAAGCGATCCGCCAGTTTTGGGCCGACCTGATACAGTCAGCGAACGCCAAATCCGCGGTGTTGCGTTCGTTGGACGTCCTGCCTGCCGGCGAGGGCGTAGTTGAAATCGGACAAGCCATCCTGTCGGTGGCGCCTGCCGGTGAGGCCACGCAACTCGAAGTGAAATACGTTGTTTTCTGGCGCCAGGAAAATAGCCGCTGGAAGTGGCACGTAGACATCTGGAATCCGAACGCCTGACAGGGCATGGTCCTCTGTTCCATGCATCGCCGCCCCCTCCGCCATCTGTAATATAATCACTCCGATACCGCACTGGAGGTGTTATGGCGAAGTTGCGGAAACATTCGGTCGACCGGCGTAATTTCCTGCGGAGTGCCGCGGCGGGCACGGCGGCCATCGTTGCCGGAACGGGTGGCGCGCAAGCGCAACAGGTACAAACTCAGGCACAGGCAACACGGCCGGCCGGCGCCCCGCTGCTGGCTCGTGAAACGGATCCTCCTTCCACGGTTGAAGTGCTCACTGCCGACCGCCCGGGGTCCGACTTCATGGTGGACGTCATTAAGTCGCTTGGCTTCGAGTATATCTGTGCCAATCCCGGCTCCAGTTTCCGGGCGCTGCATGAGTCCATCGTGACTTACGGCGGCAACTCCAAGCCGGAGTTCATCACCTGCTGCCATGAGGAATCCTCTATCGCCATGGCGCACGGCTACGCCAAAGTCGAAGGCAAGCCGCTGCTGGTTATGGCTCACGGCACCGTGGGTCTGCAACACGCCTCGATGGCCATCTACAACGCGTATTGCGATCGCGCGCCGGTTTATGTGATTGTCGGCAACAGCATTGATGCTGCCGCGCGGCGGCCGGGAGTGGAGTGGGCGCATAGTGTGCAGGACGCGGCGGCCATGGTCCGCGACTACATCAAGTGGGACGATCTGCCGGTATCGTTGACGCACTTCGCCGAATCCGCCGTGCGCGCTTATAAAATCGCGATGACACCGCCTATGATGCCGGTGCTGCTTGTGGCCGATGGCGACCTCCAGGAATCGCCGGTCTCCGAGAAGACAAAACTGCACATCCCGAAGCTGGGCCAGTTAGCGCCCTCGCAAGGCGATGTAAGCGCCGTGGCTGAGGTCGCCAAACTGCTGGTGGCGGCGGAAAACCCGGTGATCCTCGCCGACCGTGCGGCGCGCACCGCGGCGGGCATGAAGCTGCTGGTGGAACTCGCCGAAACACTGCAGGCGCCGGTGATCGACCAGGGCGGCCGCATGAACTTCCCCTCGCGCCACCCGTTGAACCAGACTGAGGCCGGCCGCGGGCTCATCGCCAACGCGGATCTCATACTGGGTCTCGAGGTTTCGGACTTCTGGGGGACTGTAAACAACTTCAAGGACCAGCAGGAAAAATCCTGGCGGCCGATCACGAAGAGCGGAGTGAAGCTCGTCAGCATCACCGCCAGCGACGTTTACAAGAGCAATTACCAGGAATTCCAGCGTTACCCCGAAGTGGATCTCGCCATCTCGGGCGATTCCGAAGCGACGCTGCCCTCATTGATTGAAGCCTGCAAGCGGCAGCTTACGGGCGATCGCAAGCGGGTATTGGAAGACCGCGGAAAGAAACTTGCAGCTGCGCATGAAGCGGCCAAGGAGCGCACCCGCACCGAGGCCGCCTATGCCTGGGACGCCAGCCCCATCAGCACTGCCCGGATGGCTGCCGAAATCTGGGGTCAGGTCAAAGACAAGGACTGGTCGCTCGTTTCAGGCGGCGGATGGTCGCATCGTCTCTGGAACTTCGATAAGTATTACCAATTCATCGGCGGTTCCGGCGGCGCTGGAGTCGGCTATGGGGCTCCGGCGTCAGTCGGCGCGGCGCTCGCTAACAAGAAGTATGGCCGCCTTTCGGTGAGCATTCAGAACGACGGCGATCTCATGTATGCTCCCGGAGTGCTGTGGACCGCCGCGCACCACCACATCCCGCTGCTTGCCGTCATGCATAACAACCGCGCCTACCATCAGGAAGTAATGCATATCCAACGAATGGGAAATCGCCACCAGCGCGGCGTTACGAATGCGGGCGTCGGCACTACACTGCTCGACCCGAACATCGACTTCGCCACGATTGCCCGCGGTATGGGTGTGCATGGAGAGGGACCGATCAGCGATCCCAAAGATCTGGGCCCTGCTCTGAAACGTGCGATTGAAGTGGTGCAGAAGGGCGAGCCGGCACTGGTGGATGTGGTGACGCAGCCCCGCTAGGAGGCAAGCATGCGCGTTCTCCTCCTCGTAGGCATGGCCTGGACATTGGCGGCGCAGACGGCGCCGCCCGCGGGAAACGCCCAAAAGGGCAGACAGCTTTTTCAAAGCGATGGCTGCTACCAGTGCCACGGCCGCGAAGCACAGGGAGGTCTTGGGACGGGACCCCGGTTAGCCCCGCGGCCCATCCCCTTTGCCCAGCTTTCGAAGTATGTGCGGCAGCCGACCGGGCAAATGCCGCCGTACACTGGCAAGATCGTATCCGACCAGGACTTGGCCGATATTTACGCGTTTCTGCAAGCGCAGCCGCAGCCGCCGCCCGCCAAGAGCATTCCGCTATTGAATAATTGACCGCTCGCGGCGGCAGCTTCACAAGGCGATTCGCCGCTCTGTTGCAACTTCATGAAACTGCCCCGCGTCTATCCGATTCTGGATACCGAGACACTCGGCAATCGCGGGATCGGCATCGAGGGGGCTGCCGCCGCCTTTCTGGAAGGCGGCGCCGCGATCCTGCAATTCCGTCACAAAGCGCATTGGAGCCGTGACATCTTTACCGCGGCTCAGGGCGTGGCGCGTTCCTGCCGCCAGGGCGGAGTGCCGCTGATCGTCAACGACCGTGCCGATTTCGCCATGCTGCTAGAGGCAGGGCTGCATTTAGGGCAGGATGATCTGCCGCCCCGCGAGGCGCGCCGTCTCATGGGCCCAGAGGCCGTGATCGGGTACTCCACGCACAACCGCGAGCAGCTTGGCGCCGCGGCTGGCGAGGCGGTGGACTATATCGCCCTGGGGCCGGTATTTGTCACCGGTTCCAAGCGGAATCCCGACCCGGTAATAGGACTGGAAGAAGTGAGACGATGCCGCCCTCTGCTCGATAAGCCGTTGGTGGCGATTGGCGGCATCACCATGCAAAACGCCGGCGATGTGCTTCGCGCCGGCGCCGACTCGCTGGCCATCATCTCCGGTCTGCTCCCCGATCATCCCACGGCCAAATCGCTGCGCGAACGGATGGAGGAATGGCAACAACTCGTGAAGCAGGTCTAGAGTCAAAGATCTTCGGGGCACTGCTATTCTATATACTGACGATCACGGGTTTATTTGTGCTCCGCCGCACGCGACCGGATCTGGAACGGCCGTATAAGGCCTTCGGTTACCCCGTGCTCCCTGCTGTGTACTTCGCCGTGGCGGGCCTCTGTGAATTCCTGCTGCTTTGCAAGCCGGTCAATTTTATATGGAGAAGAAAGGCGACGGTATGAGTCTGTTCGCGACCAAATCGGTAAAAAGCATTATTGCCGAATCCGAGGGAGCCGAGGTCAAGCTCAAGCGCACCCTCGGGCCGGGGAATCTGATTGCGCTGGGCATCGGCGCCATCATCGGCGCAGGTCTATTCTCGCTGACAGGCGTGGCGGCTGCGCAAAACGCCGGCTCGGCCATCGCGCTATCGATGGTGGTCGCTGCGATCGGGTGCGCGTTCGCCGGATTGTGTTACAGCGAGTTCTCCTGCATGATCCCGGTGGCCGGCAGCGCTTATACCTACGCCTACACGACCTTGGGCGAGTGGCTGGCGTGGATCATCGGCTGGGATTTGGTGCTGGAATATGCAGTGGGCGCTTCCACGGTCTCGATCAGTTGGTCGGCGTATGTGGTTTCCATCCTCCACGATTTCGGAATCGATCTGCCTGCGCAACTGGTGGCGGGGCCGTTTGAAGATCTCAAGCTGCCCGACGGCCGTCTGATTCACGGCATGTTCAACCTACCCGCGGTCATCATTATCTTTCTGATCTCCGCACTTCTGATAATCGGCATTCAGGAATCGGCGCGGACGAATGCGGTGATCGTAGTGGTGAAGCTGCTGGTGGTGGTCACATTCATCGGAATCGGTTGGGCGTATATCGATCGCGCTAACTACACGCCGTTCATCCCGCCTAACACCGGCAAGTTCGGCGAGTTCGGGATCAGCGGCATCATGGCCGGGGCCGGCACCATATTCTTCGCGTATATCGGATTCGACGCCGTCTCGACGGCTGCGCAGGAAGCGCGGCGGCCGCAGAAGGACATGCCCATCGGCATCATCGGTTCGCTACTCATATGCACCGTGCTCTACGTGTTGTTCTCGATCGTGCTAACCGGCATGGTGCATTACACGAACCTGGGTGTGGCCGCGCCCGTAGCCGTGGCGATCGATCGTACTCCTTACCTTTGGCTCAACAAGCTGGTCAAGTTCGGAATCATTGCGGGGTTCACTTCGGTGATTCTGGTGATGCTGTTGGGACAGTCTCGCGTGTTTTACTCGATGTCGCGTGACGGCCTGGTGCCGCGCGTGTTCTCCGCCATTCACCCGAAGTTCCAAACGCCATGGCGCTCGAACATGCTGTTCTTCGTTTTCGTCGCGCCGTTCTCGGCGTTCCTGCCTCTCAAGGTGGTAGGCCACATGACGAGCATTGGAACCCTCTTCGCATTCGTGATCGTCTGCGCGGGTGTATGGGTCATGCGACGCAAGAACCCCGATGCTCCGCGTCCGTTCCGCACACCCCTGGTCCCGCTGGTTCCGATCCTGGGCATGGTGTGGAACTTCGCCATGATGTACTCACTCGGCATCGACAACTGGCTGCGGCTCCTGGTCTGGCTGGTGATCGGCCAGATCATCTTCTTCGCCTACAGCCGCAAGCATAGCCACTTGAGACAAAAGAACGCGGTTATGGCGCGGGAGTAAGTATTGGGGACGCCTGTTTGAGAATCCGGGTACGCAACGAAACGCGCAACACGATGCTGGCGGCGGCGGCGGACGTGGCCGATACCAGCGCCAAGCGGCGAACCGGACTACTCAAGCACCAACGGCTGGAGCCCGGGGAGGGCTTATGGATCAGCCCCTGCGAATCCGTTCACACCTTCTTCATGAAGTTTGCCATTGACCTGGTGTACCTGGACAAACAGAAGAAAGTGCGCAAGGTGCGGCATGCGGTGCCGCCCTGGCGCATGTCGTTATGTCTTACTGCGCACTCCGTGCTCGAGCTTCCCGCGGGCACTGCGGCGGACACGAGCACGGAACGCGGCGACCAACTCGCGTTTGATACTCTGGCATAAGCATGCGCGGCGGCAACGGCCGGCTGCGGATGGCTTTGCTGCTGTTCGTAGTCGTGGCCGGGTTCTATTGGAAGATCACGCTGACCCGCCAGTTCGATTGGGTCTGGGGCCCCGACCTGGCGCAGCAAGTCCTTCCCTGGTTCGCCGAGCAGGCCCGCGACTGGAAAGCGGGAACGGCTCCACTCTGGGATCCCTACATGTGGGGCGGCCAGCCGCTGCTGGCGCAGGCTCAACCCGGCGCGGCATACCCGCTGAACTGGCTGCTGTTCTTATTGCCGCTGCGGCATGACGGGCTGATCCAGTGGTGGGCGCTGCAGTGGTATTTCGTGATCATCCGGTTCATGGCGGTGGCCTTCTGCTATTTGCTGTGCCGCGATTTAGGACGTTCGCGCACGGCCTCTCTGCTGGCCGGCGCCGTTTTCGGGCTGGGTGGCTACATAGGCAACACGGGCTGGCCTCAAATGGTGAACGGAGCTGTGTGGCTGCCGCTCGTATTTCTGTTTCTGCTGCGCGCCGGCCGGGGACACAACATCGCCGGCAACGCCGCGCTCTCGGGAATGTTTTTGGGCATCGCATGGCTCAGCGGGCATCATCAGGCGCCTACCTTTATCGCGCTAGCGGCAGCGGGAGCGTGGCTGTATTTCATCTTCCGCGAGGGACGGCCGGACTGGCGATTCGCGAAGGCGGGAGCCCTGGCAATGCTGATCGCGGGATTGACCGGCGCGTTGCAAATCCTCCCCGCCTACGAATACGGGCATTACGCCAAGCGATGGGTGGGCGCGCCCGAGGCGCTCGCCTGGAACGAATCTGTTCCGTACTCAGTTCACGAAAAATACGACCTGAAGCCGTCCAGCCTGTTGGGCACAGTATTCCCCGACATTAAGACGGATTCCGACCCCTTCGTGGGAGTGGCGGCCCTCGGGTTGGCGCTGCTGGCCCTGGGCGCGGCCTGGAATGATTCGCGCGTGCGACTGCTTGCGGCGGCAGCGGCGGGCGGTCTGCTCTACGCACTGGGACACCACAGCCTGTTTCAGGGGTTTCTTTACGCCGCGCTTCCCGATCTGGATAAGGCGCGGGTGGTCTCGGCCGCCATAATCGTATTCCAGTTCGGAGTGGCCGTGCTGGCCGCCTTCGGTCTGGACCAGTTGAGTTCGCCGGATGCCTCTCCTTGGCCGCGCCGCGTGGTATGGGCGGCGCTCGGTTTCGGACTGTTCACATTAGCCGTTTTTCAAGCAATTTTCTTTGCCAATAAGTGGGGCTTCACCGGTCCGGAAACCGTGATGCTGACGCCCTTCTTCGCCCTGGCGCTCGCCGGACTTGTGTACGCCGCCATGCGGGGGGCCCTTGGCAGAAACCAGGCCGGCGCGCTGATGGTGTTACTGGTTCTGTTGGAACTAAGTAATAACGTAGGCTCGGTGTTTACGGTGCGCGCCGATGCCAGCGGCGGCATGCGCTGGCTGAACCAGATGCGCGGCAACCCCGATGTGGCTGCATTCCTCAAGAACCAGCCGCCATTCGTGCGCGCCAATGTAGCGGACGATGCGTTCGCCGAAAACTGGGGCGCTCTGCACGGAGTCGAAATGTGGGGCGGGTCGCTCGCAAGCCTCACTACGAACCTCACTCGGTTCGATTTTTGGAAGTACCCCTGGCGCATGCTTTGGGGCGTCGGATATACGATTGCCGCCAAAGCGCCGGGTGAAGAAGGCAAACCCGTTTTCTACGGCGCCGGCGGCATGAACGTCTACCGGCACTCCGGAGTATTTCCGCGCGCCTGGGCTGTGCATGAACTGGTGCAGGCGCCAAGTGTCGAGGCCGGAAGTCGTATGGTGCAGGAACAACTCGCCGACTTCCACCACCTCGCCTTCGTGTTGGATGCAGCTCCGGCTCTCGATACCTGCAACACGCCGGACCAGGTTTCGCTCCAGGAGCACGGCGTCAACCGGGTTCACATCCAGGCCCGCATGGGCTGCGAAGGCATGGTCATTCTCTCCGACACCTATGTCCCAGGCTGGCGGGCCGAGATCGACGGCCAAACGGCGCGGGTCTATGAAGTGAACGCAGCGATGCGCGGCGTCTTGGTGCCGGCGGGCGAGCACACGCTTACGCTTCAGTATCGTCCCGTGGCGGTGCTTTGGGGAGCATTGCTGAGCGCGCTCGGCGCGGCCGGTGCGATCGGGATCGCTCTTCGGCAGGCCAGGACAAGAGTGAAGCAACCTGAAGCGTCCGCTCAGGTATTCTCCTCGCCCCGGCGCTATTGAATGTACTGCGTCTCACTCTTCTGCGGATCGTAAGAATAATCGCAGGGCTGAAAAACGGAGGCCCGGTGTATACTGCCCCTTCTGCGCTTAGCCGTCACTCCCGCGCGAAGAAAGAAGGTGTCCCATGGCGTACATTTTCAAGGGCCGGCTTTGTGGTTATATTTGCCCGGACTGTCCGGAGCCGCTCGCCAACGTTAAGGTAAGGCTGTATCGCAGCCGGGCGAACGAAGGCGTTACCCTGCTGGCGGCCGCTTCGGCCAAAGATACGTTTGCGATTTTGTCGGATAGCGACGTCGCGGCAAAAGCGTCGTCGCTCATTGCCGAGACGACGGCAGCCGCGGATGGCTCGTTCACCTTCGAGCTTGGCGAACAGCAGAAATACAAGGGCGAGGCGTTCGAAATCGACGTCTATTGCGGTACGGTTCCACACCGCAAACAGACTCCCAAGCCTCCCAAACCGCTCCAGTTTTCCATTACCACGCTGCAGCCAGCATGGCGCAATACCGATGCCGGCTTGATCGCGGCGTTCGACTACTGCGTTCCATCGCGCTACTGGTGCGAGATCCGGCGGCGGTTCGGCGCCTGGACCATTTGCGGAACCGTAGTAGACTGCAAGTCCGGCGCGCCGATTGCGGGGGTGAAGGTCCGTGCCTTTGACGTGGATTGGCTCCAGGACGACGATCTCGGCTCGGGAGTCACCGACGGGACCGGCAAGTTCCGCATCGATTACCTGCCCATCGATTTCGAGCAGACACCCCTTTCGCCGCTACTCAACTTCGAGCTGATCGGCGGCCCCGATGTTTACTTCAAGGTCGAAACTCTGGGAGGCGTCTCACTGCTCAATGAATCGCGCTCCCAGGGGCGCACCGCGGGCCGTGAAAACATCGGACCGTGTTTCTGTGTGAAGTTGTGCGTGGAAGGCGGGGGCGGGGATGGCGGCAACCCGATTCCTTTGTTCACCCACATCGGCCAGTATCACGTCGACCCGATCTACGGAGATTTCACAGCGGATGGACTCACCACCGCCGGTAATTATGCGTTCACCGACACCATCCCGTTGATCGGGCTGCTGCCTAACGGAAGCGCGCCCGATGCGCTCGAATACCACTTCCAGTGGGGCGAATACAATCCCGCTGGCACCGTGCTGGGTCCGGTTTCCGACCTGGATTCCACCAAGATCGCGGCTACCGTCATCGGGCAACTGGAGTACTTCGACTGGGACAACGTGAACTCCGTCTGGGTCCTCCGATCCGCGGATTATTGGGCTAATAATCCCGGCGTTGCGGCCACTATTATCCACCGCAACGGCATGCCGGATATTTCGGTTCAGCTCAACCAGACCGTCAAGCCTGGGGGTTGGATCGAGGTGCCGCGCCAGAACAACCTGGCGACCAACGGCATCGGGCTGTATGTGGGTGGATTCGTCGACATGGTCAATCTGGACACAACCAAGCTGACCTCTGAGCAATACGATCTGACCACGCCCGCTCCTCCGCTGGCGGCCGGCGATCCCATGCCCGCGGGCAAGAAGTCACGGATGCACCGTTTTAAGCTCTTCTTCGAAGCGCGCAAGGTGGGCACCGTTCCCATCCTCTCCTCCAACGCGCGCGAAAAGATCGTGATGAGCAACACGCATTACATTCAGCTCCATCACCCCAACTGGGCCGGCTACACGAATAACGAACGCTGCGTGGTGCTGATCGATGCGGCCGAACTGGCGGTTCCCGGAGGCGGTTGCGGTAAGATCACGGACCACGTTCACGCTCTCTTCACGGCCTATCACCCGTTCCTGGGCTCGGTGCAGGTTTATCTGGAAGGCCCGACGCCGCCACCGTTGCCCCCGGCCGTGAATCCAGCGATCTCGGCGGACGGAGAATCGGACTCCCCGGGTGGGGGCCAGGACTTCAACCTGACCGCCAACAAGGATTGCGCCTATATCCTCTGGATCCAACTCACGCTGAACCTGACGTACGGATATGGCGCGTTCCTATCGCCCTTCTACGATCACGTAGCCTTCTGCAAGGGCTCGTAATCCCGATTCGGGAGTCAAACGGCGAACTATTAAGGGCGCTTACCGGGTCCGTTCCGATGGGCGTGGCCCACGATAACCCGCTAGGAACCTATGGCTTCCGCGGCCCGCTTGCCCAGGCGGATGCAGTCGGGGATGCCGATGCCTTCGTAGGCGTTGCCGGCCAGGTGCAAACCGGGGATCGCGGCAACGCGCGCTTGCATCTCAGCCAGCCGCTCCGGATGCCCCACCGTATATTGCGCCATTGATTGCGGCCAGCGGGCAATGCGTACGAATTTCGGGCGGGCCTGGAAGCCGGCAATCTCCTGCAGTTCTTCGAGAACAATTGAGGCGATGGTTTCGTCGGACTCGGTCAACACCCCGGCGTCTTCCATTCCGCCCAGAAAACAACGCGCCACGATCTTCCCTTCGGGCACACGGTGGGGGAATTTCATGCCGACCCAGGTGCAGGCCATCAGGCGGCGTCGCTCCTTCTTGGGGACCAGGAATCCGTGGCCTTCCGGCGGCGTTGAAAAATCCGCCGCGTCAAAACCCAAGGCTACGGTCATCGAAGAACTGTAGGCGACCGTGCCGAGCAGGGCCGCCAGCCGCGCATCGACGCCGCCGAGCAGGGCCGCCGCTTTGTGTGCCTCCGTGGCAACTACCACGTGAGCGGCTTCGATCCACTCGCCATTCAACCGTACGCGAAAGCCGCTTGCCGCGCGCTCTATAGTTTGCGCGTGCGCCCGCTTCACCACCATCGAACTCTCGAGCGACGCCGTCAAAGCGTCGATCATCTGGCTCAGGCCGCCCTTCAATGTCCGGAACAGCGGGGCTGCCGTGCCGTTCTGGCGCGGCGCCTTCGCGCGCTCCGCGAGTACGCCGCGGGTCAGGCTGCCATACTCGCGCGACAGCGTGACAAAGCGTGGCAGCACGCTGGTGACGCTCAATTCCCGCGGGTTGCCGCCATAGATTCCCGAGAGCAGGGGCTCTGCAAGGTAATCGACCGCCTCGGCGCCGTAGTGCTCCTCGATGAACTCCGCCACGGATTGATCGCCGTTGTGCGGACGGGGCGCACGCAACAGCTCTATGCCCATCCGCAGCTTGGTGCTCCAGCTCAGCAGCGGCGTGGTCACGAGCGGCATGATCTTGGTGGGCACCATCATCATGAGCCCTTCCGGCAGGGGCACCAGGCGGCCGCCCTTCCACACGAAAGTCTTCCGCGAGTAATCGTTCGATCCGATGACCTCGCCGGCCAAGCCTAGTTCGCGAATTAGTTCGAGCGCCGCCGGCTTGGCCGAAATGAAGCTGTCGGGGCCGGCTTCGATAGTGCAGCCCTCGGCGTGTTCGGTCTGAATTACGCCACCCAGCCGCGGCCGTTCTTCGATGAGGCTGGAGGACACACCGCGGCGGGCGAGGTAGTACGCCGTGGAGAGCCCGGAGATCCCGCCGC
>PSRJ01000192.1 GCA_003175985.1 Terriglobia bacterium | reverse complement strand
TGCATGCGGCCGGCCGCAAGCCGCAACTCGAAGCGTTGCACCTCGCGGCGGCGGACGTGGATGCCACGCCGCGCGGCGTCACGGTAAACGAGTTTCTCCAAAGCCCGTCGAACCCGCGAGTCTATGCCGCTGGAGATGCCGCTAATTCCGGCGCGGCACTTACGCCTATGGCCGGTTACCAGGGCCGAGTCGCGGCCGCGAACCTGCTTCATGGCAATCATGAACAAGTGAATTACGCAGGTTTTGCAAGCTCTGTTTTTACGATTCCTCCTCTGGCGGCGGCTGGGCTTACCGAGCAGGCTGCGCGCGAGCGCGGCCTGGATTTCGAGGTCCATTACGCGGATACCGCGGGATGGTATTCCTCGCGCCGCATTGCCGAGGACTGTTCCGCTTACAAAACGCTGATCGAGCGGACGACGGGCCGGCTCTTAGGCGCGCACATTTTGGGCGTCGCCGCCGAAGAGCACATCAATCTTTTCGCTTTGGCCATCCGCCACGGCCTCACGGCGGACGATATCAAAGCGCCGCTGTACGCGTATCCCAGCCATGGCTCAGACACGCAGTACATGGTGTGATGGACGGCTCACCTATCCTCGAGATTCGCGACCTTGCCTGCCGCCTCGGGGAAAGGCTGATTCTGCGCGGCATTAACCTGGATGTGCGCGAGGGAGAAACCATCGTGCTGCTGGGCCGCAGCGGCTGCGGCAAAACAACGCTGCTCAAGTGCGTCAACGGGTTGATTCCTCTGGCGGGCGGTGAGATCCGGTTTGAAGGCCGTTCCACGGCCGAGTGGGACCTGATCCGGCTGCGCCGCCGCATGGGGTATGTCATTCAGGATGCCGGCCTGTTCCCGCATTGGACGGTAGCGGCCAATGTCGGGCTTGTGCCTCAGCTGGAAGAATGGGAGCCGGCGCGGATCGAAGAGCGAGTACACTTCCTGCTGCGTACCGTGGGGCTGCCGCCCGGCGAGTTCGGCCCGCGCTATCCGCGGCAACTCTCCGGCGGGCAGAAACAGCGGGTGGGCATCGCGCGGGCTTTGGCTGCTGACCCGCCCCTGCTCCTGCTGGATGAGCCTTTCGCGGCGCTCGACCCCATCACCCGTTTCGAGTTGCAGAAGCAGTTCCTGGCTCTCCGCGAAACGGTGCGCAAGACGGCGTTGTTCGTGACACATGACGTCCGCGAGGCGCTCATGGTGGCCACACGGATCGTGCTCTTGAAGGAAGGCATGATCGATCTCATCGCCACGCGCGACGAATTTCTCGCCGCGCGCTCCGCGGAAGCGCAGGCATTTCTGGCCGGCCTGGAAGAGGAATGGAGGAAGCAGGATGAGTCGGCGCCTCGCGGCTGAGATTGCCACCCTCACGCTGGAACATTTATGGCTGGTGCTGATCGCCATCGGCGTGGCGGCGCTGATCGCGGTGCCGGGAGCGATCGCGCTGACACGCCGGCCCGCCTGGCGGCGTTGGGTGCTCGGGTTGGCCAATATTCTGCAAACCATTCCCAGCCTGGCGCTGTTCGGGTTTCTGCTGCCATTGCCGGTGATCGGCGGAATCGGCCGGCACACGGCGATCGTCGCGCTGTGCGTATACGCGCTGCTGCCCATCCTGCGGAACACGCTGCTGGGCATTCTCGGGGTCGACGCCGGAGTGCTTGAATCCGCCGTGGCCATGGGCATGACCCGCAACCAGATTCTCTGGCGCGTGGAACTGCCACTGGCGGTCCCCGCTATCCTGGCTGGATTGCGCATCGCCACTGTCGCCACGATTGGCACGGCGACGATCGCAGCGGCGATCGGCGCAGGAGGCCTGGGCGTTTTTATCTTCCGCGGGATCGCGACGGTGGACACGTCGGTGGTGCTGGCCGGAGCGGTTCCTGCCGCGCTTATGGCACTGCTGGCGGACGAAGGACTGGAATGGATCGAAAAGCGATTATCGCGTGCCTGAGCCTTTCGCTCGCCGCCTGCGCGCCGCGCAATGAGATCGTGGTGGGCTCGAAGAATTTCACCGAGCAGGTGCTCCTGGGAGAGATCCTGGCGCAACAAATCGAGCGGCAGCTTGGCGCGCGGGTGGTTCGCAAACTGGACCTGGGCGGCACCTTGCTGGCGCACGAAGCCGTAGCTGGCGGATCGATCGATCTATATCCCGAATATACCGGCACGGCGCTGACCACGATTCTCAAACAGCCTCCGTCCAATGATCCGCAGGCGGTGCTGGGCGCGGTGCGCAAAACCTACCAGGAGAAATGGCAACTGGCCTGGCTCGATCCGCTCGGCTTCAACAATACCTTCGCCATGATCGTGCGGCGCGAGGAGAACACCGCGAGCCTCTCCGAGGCAGCGCGCGCTCATCCGTGGCGCATGGGCGTGGGTTACGAGTTCCAGCAGCGTCCCGATGGCCTGGATGGGCTGCTCAAAACTTATCAGTTGCGGCTCACGGGAGATCCCGTCACCATGGACCTGGGACTTCTTTATTCGGCACTGCAGAGCCGCCGGGTCGATATGATCGCCGCCAATTCGACAGATGGACTGATCTCGGTAATGAACGTTTCCGTGCTAAACGACGACCGCCATTACTTCCCGCCGTACCAGTGCGCGATCGTAGCCCGCGAGGCGACGATGGCGCGCTACCCCAAGCTGCGCGGCGTGCTGGAACAGCTCTCGGGCCGCATCTCCGACGCGGCGATGCGAAAGCTCAATTACGAAGTGGATGGCAAGCACCGTCCCGTGGCGCAGGTGGCCGAAGAGTTTTTGAAGGCGCTAGCCGCCCCATTGACCGCTCCCTGACGGTCGCGGCTCAGAAACGGCCTTATACCGAGCTGCTAAGCGAACATCGCAAAGGGCTCGAACTGGCCGTTTAGCAGCTCGCGATTGTCGCGCAGACCCAGCCAGCCGCTGATCGCGGTGGAATAGACCCGGCGGAAATCGGTGGTGTAGACGAGATTGTCGCCTGGATCGAGTTGAGTGAGGCTCGGAACCTTGCCGTAGTGGCCGCCTTTCACATTGTTTCCTACGACGAACATGAGGTTGGCAGCGCCGTGGTCGGTCCCCAGATTCACGTTCTCGGGCACTCTGCGCCCGAATTCGGAGAACATCATCACCACCACGTCATCTGCGCGCTTGATGCGCTCCAGATCTGTCAGGAATGCCGCAACGGCGTCCGAGGCGTACGTGAGCAGGCGCTTGTGCGTGTCGTTTTGAAAAACATGCGTATCGAACGCATTGTTCCGGTAGGAGGTGTAATACAGATGCGTAGGCATGCCGGCTTCGATCAGCGCCGCGACTTTGGGAAGGTCCAGGCCGACAATTCCGTAATCCACTGGCGACCGGTATTTCGCCCAGGCCTCCTGAACGAGCGCGGAGGCATCCTTGGCGCTGCGAGCCGTATCCAACAGGAAGCGGCGCGACGGGTTATCGACCTTGCCGGCTTCGACGGCTGTGTCCAGCACTTCGCGTTCGCCATAGAACGCCTGCTGTGTGAACTTGTTCGGATCGTCGAAAACCACCGGCACGTGCTTGCGGCTACGCACGGCGAGCGATTGCCGGGCGCCGATGTTCACCAGGAAATTGGGCGGCGCGCTGGGGGCCATGGCATCGGCGAGCCGGCCCACCCATCCGTAGGGCTCGCCACTGTTCGGCGCCGCAGTATGCCAATACGCCATGGAGGTGAAGTGCGAGAACGACGGGTTCTCGTATCCGCAGCCGTGGACGATGGCGAGCTTTCCATTTTTGTAAAGCCGCTCGAAACCGGCCATGCCGCGGCTGAAGCCGAAGTGGTCATCGATTTTGCGGAGCTCGTTTTTGGGGATGCCGATGTTGGGCCGGAGCCGGTAGTAGGCATCGTCGCCGTAGGGAACCAGGGTATTCAACCCGTCATTGCCGCCCGAAAGTTCGAGCACTACCAGAATCTTCCCTTCGGCGCCGGTCTGCGCGGCCACGGCCGCGGCTGCCTGTCCGAACAGCCCCAGGCGCAGCGCGGAGCCTGCGCACACACTGACCCCGTACATGCCCGCGCGCAGCAGGTCGCGCCGGCTGCTTTTCGGAAATGCGAAATGCTTTTTCATCGGTAGCTCCTCATCAACCGAGCTGATACTCGGGCTGGCTCATGATCAAATGCAAGACCAGGCGCAGCGGCTGTTCCATGAAGGTCTGCGCCGCGGCAATGTCCGATGTGCCCAGTTCCTTGTCCAGAAAGTCCACCAACTTCCGGCGCGTGGCTGCGTCCGGAGGAACGCGCATAAACCGGTGGATCAGGTAATCGACTACCTGTGTGGTGTTCTTGAGATCCTGATGAATCACCATGCCGGCCAGATTGATCTGAGCCGTATCGCGCGGGATGGCTTTCACGCGTTCAATGGCCATTTGCGATCCGCGAAAGCTGCCATAGCGGGTATTGAAGTCCTCATCGCGATCCGCTGCCTTGTTCGATTCGGCGATATCGCCGCTCTTGCTTTCGTCGGCGGTGGCGGTGGAAATATCCATGCCCTGGCGGATGCGTTCGGCAACGCGCCGTACTTCCCCGCCCCCGGTATACCGGTCGGGCGGAAGGAAACTGATTTCGGGAAACAGCACGTCGCGAACGAAATTCCCACGCTCGAGCAAGAGCCCGGGGGTGACCCAACTCTGGCCTCCGGCCCAACCCGCCACGGTGGGCGGCGAGAAGAGCTGCTGGCCGAGCGCGCCCGTTACCAGGTTGAAGTCGGGAACGCCGGGCACGCTCTTGAGGCCGAGCTTGTGATAAGTAGTGACGGCGAGTTCGACGGGGCCCTTGATGGCGGTGCCCACTGAGGCGGGGCTGTAGAAATCGCGCGACAAGAAGATCTTCTCCAGCAGGGGGGCCATTTCGTAATGCGACTGCCGCAGCACGGCGCCAAGCTGTTTCTGCAGTTCGGGCGAGATGTCCTGGCGAACGAAATAGCGGTAGATCTTGCCGGCGATGAAATCGGCCGTGACCGGCTGCTGCATGATGATGTCGATCACATCGACGCCATCGAAGCGGCCGGTCTTGCCCAGGAACGTCTTTTCACCGTCATCGTGCTGGTCCTTGTTGACCACGAACTTCAGGTCCACGTAATTCCAGCCGGTGAACGCGCGGGCCGCCTCTCGGATGTCCTTCTCGGAATAGTTGCCCACCCCCATGGTGAACAGTTCCATGATTTCGCGGGCGAAATTCTCGTTGGCCGCGCCCTTGACGTTGACACCGGCATCGAGGAAGGTAAGCATGCCCGGGCTCTGCGCCACAGCTACGGTGAGATCGCGGAAATTCCCAGTACCCTGTTTTTCGAAGATGTCCAGTTCGCCCAGAAGTTTGCGGTAGTCGCGGACCTTGGCTTCGTTGCTGGCGAAGTGGCCGTGCCAGAACAGGGCCATCTTTTCCTGGAGCGGCCCCGGACTGGCGAGCATGCGGTTGGCCCACCAATACGCCACACGGTTGGTTTCCAGAACGCTGGCGCGGAGCCAGTAGAAAAACTTGTCCACGATGGGCTGCAGGCGCCGGTTCCCGCTGGGCTTGACCTTGATACCGAGCGCTTCGCCCTTCTCTTTCGCCATGTCAGTGACCGCCGGCCGGCTGGGGGGAAACGGTTCGATCCCCGGATCGTGGATGCCGGAGTGTTCAAATGGAGGCAACTGGCTGATGTCGGCGCCTTCGAAGCGAACCAGGCGGGCCACGGCCTTGGCAGGCGTCATCTTAGCCAGCGCGTCGATTTCCTCTGGTGTGCCGCCGAAGCCGGCGCGCTCGAGCAGGTGCGCGGCGAAATCGTAATTCCACTCGGTGGCGGCGACGGGCGTCAGGTCGTTCTGCCAGGAAGCCGGTCCGGCCTTTTGCGCCAAGGCTGGCATTGCCGACAGCAACGCGGCTCCTAACAAAGCAGCGGAGAACGGCACTCCTCTGAACATCCGGGAACTCCTTCCGATAGTGCTTGTGAAAATGGTGCCACAAATGGCGCGGGAGCGCCACCGGGGTGGCTGGGCGGGGGCGAATTGGATCTGATCCGGCTCGCGGAAGCGTATCCGGAGCTGACGGCGGCCTACCCCGCCGAGCTCAAAGAACAGATCGATCGCGGGTAACTTATCCTTTCCCTGGTCCCGCAACCTTTTTATCCAGCCAATCGCGGATCACCGCGAACACTTCGTGATTGTTCTTCTCGAGGAGCATCAGATTGCCGTTGCCGAAGATGCCGTAATCGCGCAGGCGCAGCATTTCCGCATCGCAGCCGGCCTGCTTCAGGAAGGCTACGTTGGAGACGGGCGACCCGCCGCCGCCGAATTCGCTTGTGAGCCATCCGATGGGGATGCC
>PSRJ01000241.1 GCA_003175985.1 Terriglobia bacterium | reverse complement strand
GGGGTCGCAGGGGCAACGCCCCCGGCCCTACGGAACGATCTCGCGCCAGTCTCGCGCGGTGATGAACTGAGTAAAATGCTTGGCGTTCGTGGTGGCCACAATGACGTCGCTGGGTGCTGGCCCAAATGAGAGGGCTTGAGCCGCGAGTATCACGTCGATGTCGAGCGCTGCTCGGTCAGAGGTGGGTTGGCCCGCTTCTCTGGCTCTGGACCACAACTCGGCTGCAAGCCTGAGCGCTTCGTCCGAGAGCGGTAGGTAGCGCCCCGGCGTTGCCCGTACAAAAGCGTCTAGTCGAGCAATGCCGGCCGTCTTTTTCGCTCGAAGGAGTTCCCTCTTCAGCTCGTAGTAGACGATTGCCGGAACGATGACGCGATCTCCGCTGAGGATACAGCGGGAGAGCCACTCGGTTATGGCCGCGACCCTGGCGCTCTGCTGAGGGTGTGTGATCAGGCCAAGAGGAGCGGAATCTAGAAAAAGAAATCAGCTCACGGAAACAGGAGCCGCTCACCGGTCGCGGCCCGGTTCTCGTTCATCGCCTTGATAAAGGCGTCCACTTCCTCGTCCGCGGCACGAATCTTTTCGGGATCGGTTGTCGCGTCCTCGGCTTTCCAGGCGGCAAGAAGTTCGAGCGTAGTTGTATCGACAGAGCCCGCCGGGGGCGGCGCTGCGCTTGCGGGTTCAACTGTGGATGGCTGCTTCATTGCGCTCGTCTCTACATCAATCGTACCAACGATGAATCCTACACGAAAACGTCGCTTTTGTCTGCCAAACAAGGCTTTGTGGGACCGACCTCAAGCCCTTCCCTGCCCCGCGCCGATATCCGTTTCCGCGAGACAGGCTCTGCCCGTTGACCGGCTCTTCCCAGCCAGCTTTATTTCGAGTTGATCCCCCAAGCTCGCGGACTTCCGCACCCGTGACACAAAAATGCCGGTGAGCCCTTAGACTCACCGGCAGGATTTCCTATAACTGGAGAAGGATTATGCGACAGCGGCGCCTTTAGCAGCGGCGGCTGCGGGAGCGGTCTTGTTCTTGCTTCCAGGGGGACGTCCCCGCCGCTTGGCTGTCATTTCCGACATCCATGCTGGAGGACGGCCGCGCCGCCGGCCACGACCCCGCGCCAACCGTTCCAGACTCAAGATCGCTTCTTCGATCTGCGCCCGTTCCTCTCTTAATTCGGCCAAGATTTTTGATACGTCCATTTGTCACACCCTTTCGGCTGGACCGTGGCACGCGCCTCTTACGCACGCTCGCAACCGTATTACGATTTCATTATACACCTGCATTTTTACCGCAATCTCCTCGCATTTACAAGAAAATTCTCGGCTTTTTCAGTAATGTTTCACAAGTCTGGAGTACGCTTGTGCCGTATAGTACGAATGTAGAAACGGGATTAGTTCCGCCGTTTTTTCCAATAGAAATAGAACGGAAGTCCCGCCGCCATCAGAATCATTCCCATGAGTGATTCGCGTAAGCGGTCGAAGAAAGTAGAGACTAGTAAAACCGAGGCGCCGGCAACAAAAAGTACTGGTACAAAAGGATAGCCAATCGTCCGGTAAGGGCGTGGCATCGCGGGCCGCTTGAACCGTAAAACAATTACAGCCGTCGCTGTCATGGCATAGAGAATCCAGCTGGCGAAGATCACGAGGTTGAAGAGATCGTCGTATTTGCCGGACAAAACCAGCAGACACGACCATAGACTCAGAGCCACGATCGAGAGACTCGGC
Source organism: Terriglobia bacterium (assembly GCA_003175985.1). Classification (GTDB taxonomy): domain Bacteria; phylum Acidobacteriota; class Terriglobia; order Bryobacterales; family Bryobacteraceae; genus PSRJ01. The sequence continues at coordinate 7,928 of PSRJ01000241.1, read as the reverse complement.
GTGTGGTGCTGAGGATGTACTGTCGCCAGCGGCCGAAACAGGTATCCTTCCCGCGCCGCCGCGTAGGGAACTCGCGAGCCCGACAGAATCGAACCGTTCAATGCCGCAAAGATGCTGATGATGGCCGCGATAGAGACTGCGTGCGCGCCCGCTGTGCCTGCGATCCTGCCCATCATATCGGCCGCTACACGCGTGCTGGCGGCAACTTCATTACGCGACATGACGTGAAAATATGCCGTATTAGCGAGCAGGTAGATTCCAATCACACCGGCCGTTCCGCCGATGAGCGCCAGCGGTAGATTGCGCTGCGGGCGGCGGATTTCGGAAGCGACCATGCTCACGTTATTCCAGCCGTCATACGCCCAGAGCGAGGCTACCAATGCGGCAATGAAACCGCTCAGGCCGAGCGGGGCGATGGGACCGGTGGGAGCGGGATGCGGTGAGCCCAGCCCCAATCCAACAACGATAATCATGGCAATGAGACCGACCTTTACCGCGGTGACGGCCGTCTGCACACCGCCGCCGAGTTTGACGCCGAAGTAGTTCATCCAGGCCAGTCCGAGGATGAGCGCGATCGCCGCCAATTGCCCATAGCGAAGCTCCAACGGTCCGCCATTGGGTCCGAGAGGAGCATGAATGGTATAGAAAACCCGGTCCATCTGTGGAAAGAAATCGCCAAAATAAAGAAAAAAACCTGTCGCGAGAGTGGCAATAGACCCGCTTTTTGCAACCCACAATTGTGTCCAACTATACAGAAAACCCCAAACAGGCCCGTACGCTTCGCGCAAATAGACATATTCGCCTCCAGCTTCGGGCATCGCGGCCGCCAGTTCGGCGTAACTAAGGGCGCCTGCCAGCGAGAGAACCCCGCCGGCCACCCAAACGGCAAAAACCATTTCCACGGAGCCCACACGCTGGATCATAGTGCGGGGAACCAGAAAGATTCCGCTTCCGATGACCGTTCCCACGACGATGGAAGCCGCCGCCCACGGGCCGAGCACGCGCCGCAGTTCCGAGCCGGACGATGGTTTCTGCATATTCTTACTCCTCACCTGTCGTGGACCGCGGAAGCGGCCGCTCGAATAAGGAGGCGATCCAGGCCGCGCAAAACGTCGCCGTCGTGCCGATCAAGACGTACCAGGTAAACGCGATCGGAGTGCGAAAGCGGGCGTAGAGAACTGTTGCCAGGCCCACCAGCACCCCTGCCGTGGCAGCTCCTTCGCGAGGCTCTCTGGTCAGGACTCCGAGGAGGAAAACTCCCAGCAAAGCTCCCGATGGAATGGCGGCTATGGTTAACCCGGCCACGAGTACCGAGCCCCACGCGCGCGCCATAATTCCAATGGCGAGCAGGACCACGCCCCACGCAACAGTAGCCACCCGCGCAAGCAGCAGCGAGCGCCGTTCCGCCATCCCTCGCGAGCGGGCATGGAAGAAGTCTACGACTGTCGTCGAGGCGAGCGAATTCAAAGCGGCGCTCAAGTTAGCCATGGCCGCCGCCAGGATGGCCGCGATGGTCAGGCCCGCCACTCCGGGCGGCAGATTATGCCAGAGAAATTCCGGATAAATCCGATCAGTCTGGGCCGGCGGCGGCGAATGCATATCCCGGTAATGCACGAATAACAACACTCCGATCAAAAGGAAAAGTGTGAACTGCACGAAGATCACGGCCCAGCTCGACAGCAACGCCACACGGCCCTGCCGTTCATCGCGCGCGCTGAGCAGGCGCTGCACCATTAACTGATCGGTGCCGTGGCTGGCGGTGGTCAAAAAGCAGCCTCCCAGGACTCCCGCCCAAAACGTATAAGGGCGCGATAAGAAGTTCATGTCCGGAGAAAACCGAAAGTCGAAGAGGTGAAATTTTCCCGCCGCGGCGGCGGTCTCGGCAACATGCGCCCATCCTCCGGGAATGTGCGCCAAAATCACGAAGAAGCTCACCAGTGCGCCGGTCACATACAGAGTCATCTGGATCACGTCCGTCCAGATGACGGCCGTCATGCCGCCTTCGAAAGTGTAGACGAGGGTGAGCAGAACGATCAACACGATCGACCAGACTTCATTGGTGCCGAGGACGATGGAAACGACCAGCGAGATTGCGAAAACGCGTACCCCTTCTGCCAGGGCCCGCGTCACAAGGAATATCGAGGCTGTGAGTCTGCGAATGCGCTCGCCGAACCTCCGCCGCATCAGTTCGTACGCCGTGAACATCTCTCCCCGGAAATAGTGCGGTAATAAAACAGCCGAGATGACGATCCGGGCCAGCAGATACCCGAAAACGATCTGTAGAAACCCGAGGTCGCCGGCGAAGGAGAGGGCGGGTGTGCCGACGATGGTCAGGGTGCTCGTCTCGGCCGAGACGATGGAGAGGCTGATAGCCCACCAGGGGGCGGAACGTCCCCCGAGGAGATAGTCGCGGAGGTTTTTCTGATTACGCCGAAACCGCGCTCCGAACCAGGTGATGCCGGCTAGGTAGGCTAGGATGACCCCAAGGTCGAAAAAGCGCATGCGGCGATTCCTAGCATACTCCCGATTTTGATATTATTTTGTCGTTCGGAAACCGGCAGCGCCATGACGGTGTCGAATACGGTGCGTGTCAGTTGCACGCCAGGAGTGCTTTGGCTATACTCCAGTGGTCATCGTCGGCCGTGTTGGATATCCGATTGCGAGAGTGGACCGGCAGGACCATAGCCGATTTTCGAAAACGCGGAAGGCAGGAGGCGTAACGTGGACAGATTCTCTAGAGCTCTGAAGGCCGTGGCGGCCATCGGCGTAGCCGGCGCATTTCTCTGTGCCGGAACGGCAAACTACGCGTATGCGCAGGGCGGGCAGGCGCAGCCGCAGAAAAAGGTCAAGGACCAGGGCGAATATGACCTTTACAACAATGTGGTGAAGGAGACCGATCCTGCCAAGAAGCTCCAGTACCTGAATCAATGGGTGGACAAGTATCCCGAAACGGATTTCCAGGACGAGCAGCTCCAATTTTACAATCAACTCAACCAGCCTGCCAAGGTGCTCGAGTTCGGCCAGAAGATGCTGGCAAAAGATCCAAAGAATCTCACGGCGCTGACGCTCATCACAGCCAACATCCAAAAGGTTCCCAACGCCTCGCCGGAGCAGTTGGCCAACGCCCAGAAAGCGGCGCAGACGCTGCTGGATAATCTGGATTCGCTCAAACCGGCGACGGTGACCGACGACGCCTGGAAGCAGGCGCGTCCCGGAGTGGAGAACCTGGCCAAGGGCACCATCATGTGGATTACGACTAAGCCTGCGATGGAGGCTTTGGAAAAGAAGAACTATCCCGTCGCCGAGCAAGAGTTCACAAAACTCGTGCAGCAGTTCCCGGAGAACGGGCAGTTTTCCTACCAGCTTGGCTCCGTCCTGATTTCCGAGCGCAACCCTGAAAAATTTCCGCAAGCGATTTACCAGATCGCCCGTGCGGTGGCGATGGATCCCACCAAGGGCGGGCTGCCGGCGCAGAATCGAGCCCAGGTGGATGCTTATTTAAACAAGATCTACACGCAATACCACGGCGCCGACGATGCCGGCCTGGCGGAACTGAAACAGGCTGCGCTCACCGCTCCGGTCGCGCCGGCCGGTTTCAAGCTAAAGACTGCCGCCGAAATTGCCGCCGAAAAGGAAGAGGAGTTCAAGACCAAGAACCCGCAGCTCGCGCTGTGGATGGGAATCAAGAAGCAGTTGACCGATACCGGCGGGGAGGCCTATTTCGATTCCAGCCTGAAAAACGCCGCGGTTCCGAAGCTGAAGGGCACGTTGGTGGAAGCCAAACCAGCCTGCCGGCCCAAGGAACTGGTGGTCGCGCTTTCCGATGCGACACATGGGGAAATCACGCTGAAGCTGGATATGCCGCTCAAGGGTAAACCGGAAACCGGAGCGGAGATTCAGTGGGAAGGCGTGCCGAGCGCCTTCACCAAGGACCCCTTCAATCTCACCATGGATACCGAGCAGGAAAAGGTCGAGAACGTGAAGCAGGAAGCGTGCGCCGCGGCTCCGCCTCGTCCGGCAGCGAAGAAGGGCGTCGCCAAGAAGAAGGCGTAAATCAGTTGGCGCCGGGATCGGCGTGAGCGCTTGCCAGCACGAGGCTGAAAACGAGACGCTCCACTGGGTTGAGCTTTCCCGCAGTCCGCAGGTCGGCAAAAGACTGCTCAAAGTTCCGGGTGGAAGCGGCGATCCGATGCCGGGTCGCGGGCTCAATGCTAAGCAGCACCAGCCCCGACATCAGGATCCCGACTGCGAATACCTTCCGCATCATCTCACCTGTTAAGACGAGGCGCCTGGGCCAGCGGTTAGCGTGCAATGGTGGGCAATTGGAGCTACATCCCGGTCTGGCTGAGAAAACCTGTTACACTTAAGCTAAGATTCCGCGCGGTTTATGCCTCTTTACGAATACAGTTGCAGCCGGTGTCATGAAACATTCGAGGTGATGCAGAAGTTTTCCGATCCACCCCTGGCGACCCACGAGGGCTGCGGCGGCGAGGTGGAGCGGCTACTTTCGCCGCCGGCTTTACAGTTTAAGGGCTCCGGGTGGTATGTGACGGACTACGCCCGCAATTCAGGCGGCGCACAGAAGACTTCGGACGGCAAATCCGAAACCAAGTCAGAAGACAAGAGCGCACCGAAGGCCGAGACCAAGACCGAAAGCAGCGCATCTCCGAAGACTCCTTCCGCCAAGCCTTAGGTACGGACCGATACGGTCTTGAGCTCCCGATTCATACCTTCCACCCAGCGGCGTAGCGGGTTATTGACTGCCGGTAAAGGGTTTGGGGACACCTTCGCCTGTGTCCGAAAGTCGTAGCGATCGATTGTACAGGCGGCGTTGTATTTCCCCGCACGCACCACTCTGCCCATCACAATCAAGCGCACCAGGCAGGTCTCGCCCAACAGAACAGGCCAGCCGATCGAAAGTTCCACCAGGGCGCCCGGTTTGACGGGGCCGCATTCAAAGGCGACGCCACGGCTGCTGATGTTAATCGTCCGGCCCACTCCGCTAGCCACGACGCGGTCGTTTTCGAAAACTTTATACCGGAGCTCCCGTTCGAGCGCGAAGCGGTGTTTGGTCCGCCTGTCAAGTCCAAGTTCCTCATTCCACATTGTCATTGGTTCCTCCGCATCCGCCGGCCAATAGGGCACTTCAGGCTCCGAACCCCAATCGACAAATAATCAGTAACTTACAGGCAGCATGGAGGGACTATTGTCCATAAAGTGGACAGATGCCGATTCGCCAGATGTAAACCGGATTGACAGAGCGCTATACTTCGATCAATCGATTATGGTACGCAAGATCCTGTTCCTGCTCACCCTGACCATTGCCGCTCTCTGTGGCGCACCGAGAAAACCCAAGCTGGTGGTGGCAATTGTTGTGGACCAATTCCGGTACGACTACCTGACGCGTTTCCGCAGCGAATACAGCGCCGGGCTGGATAAGCTGTTGACCTCCGGGGCTGTATTTACGAACGCCCGCTACGAGCAGTTTCCGACCGTCACCGCCGTGGGACACAGCACGTTCTTGAGCGGAGCCACGCCATCGATCAGCGGGATCATCAACAACCAGTGGTTCGAGCGGGAAGATGGCCGGGAAGTGACCAGCGTTTCCGATCCCCGGACGAAACTGCTGGGGGGCACTCCGGGGGATGGGTCCTCTCCCGAGCGGCTACTGGTGAGCACCGTGGGAGATGAACTGAAGATTGCGCACGCAGGCAGACCGCGCGTGATTGGAATTTCGTTGAAGGACCGCGCTGCAATTCTGCCCTCCGGGCACATGGCCAACGGCGCCTATTGGTTCGACAGCGTGACCGGAAACTTCGTGAGCAGCACGTTCTATTTTGCCGATCTGCCGGGATGGGTAAAGGACTTCAACCAGACGCACCATGCGGACAAATTCGCGGGCGCAAGCTGGCTGAACCACAAGATGCCGCTCGATCTGAAACAGCTCTACTCGGCGATGGTGGCGAGCCCTTTCGGTAACGAGATGGTGGAATCTTTCGCCGAACGCGCGCTGGAGGCGGAGCAACTCGGCAAGCACCAGGATCCCGACGTGCTGACGGTCAGCTTCTCTTCCAACGACTACGTCGGTCACGAGCTGGGACCCGATTCTCCGGAAGTCAGGGAGATTTCTCTGCGTACCGATAAGGTGCTGGGACAGTTCTTCCAGGCGCTGGACCGTCAAGTGGGGATGGCGAACATATTGATCGTGATGACCGCCGACCACGGCGTAGCTCCGGTGCCGGAGAAGAACCACGAGCGGCGCATGCCGGGGGGCCGCATCCCGGCGGGGACCCTCACCGGCGCGGTGCAGGACGCGCTGGTCAAGAGGTACGGCGACGGCAAGTGGATCGCAAACAGCTACGAACACTCCATCTATCTGAACCAGGGATTGATCGGGCAGAAGAAGCTGGACCCCGCCGCCGTGGAGCGTACCGCCGCGCGCGCGGTTCTGGAGGTTCCCCATGTCTTTCGCGTGTACACGCACGAACAGCTCGTAAATGGAACGGCACTGGAGGATCAGGTGGGGCGGCGCGTAATGAACGGATTTTATGCGCGCAGGAGCGCGGACCTGGAAATCCTGCTCGAACCTTACTGGCTGTACGCGGCGTCGGGGACCAGCCACGGTACGACATTCAGCTACGATGCCCACGTCCCGGTGATCTTCATGGGGACGGGGATACGAGCGGGCCGGTATTACCAACCGGTGGCCGTAAACGATGTGGCGCCCACGGTAGCGGCGATCCTGGATGTGGAAACTCCGAGCGGATCGGTGGGCCGCGTGCTCTCCGAGATCTTTGGCGAATGAGCGAATCCCTCGCTATATAATCGTTGGGGGGCATTGACATGGACTTGCGTCCGCTACACGACCGCGTTCTGGTAAGGCGCCTGGAGGAAGGCGAACAGGTGCGCGGCGGGATCATCATTCCGGACACCGCCAAGGAGAAGCCGCAGCAAGCGGAAGTAGTCGCCGTGGGCAACGGCAAACTGCTGGACTCGGGCGAGCGCGTGGCTATCGAAGTCAAACCAGGCGACCGGATTTTATTCGGAAAGTATTCCGGCTCGGACATCAAGCTGGACGGTGAAGAGTATCTAATTGTGCGCGAGGACGAGATTCTGGGCGTGCTCGAGTGAGGTGCTACACTGAAACTTAACACGCCCATCAGGAGTTGTTTCATGTCTTCACGGATGGGGTTGCGCCTGTTTGTAGCGGGCTGCGCCCTGTTATCGATCAGTGCGATTGCGTCCGCGCAAAATAAGATCGCTGTCATCAACCTGCAGCGCGCGGTGCTCGATTCGGCGGAGATCAAGAAGGCCTCTGCCGAGATGGAGGCCCGCTACAAGCCGCGGGCGAACCAACTGGAGCAATTGCAGAAGGAGCTGGCCTCGATCTCGCAAAACCTGCAGACAAACGCGGGCAAGCTGACGCCGCAAGCCGAGGCCGACCTGCAGTCGCAAGGGCAGCGGAAGCAGCGGGAGGCGCAGCGCATTCAGGAAGATTTGCAGGCCGACGTGGATCGCGAGAGGAACGAAATTCTCTCGCGGAGCACGCAAAAGATGACCGAGGTGGTGAAGAAAATCGCCGAGGAGAAGAGCTACGACTTGGTGGTGGACGTCTCCAATACGGTTTTCTTCAAGCCGGCGCTAGAGATCACGAACGACGCCATAGCCGCATACGACAAGGCGTATCCGGCGAAGTAAACCGCGCTCGAGGAGGCGATGGCCGGCTACCTGGATCAATACGGCGCAGGCGACGAGCGGCGGGAGAAGATCACCAAAAGGGTCGTCCTGGCTATCGTGATAGTGCTGGCGGGCGGCGGCTTGCTTTACGTCTTCTTCCACAATTATCCCGAGGAGCGGCAGGCGAAGCGATTCTTCGAGCTGCTGTCAGCGCGCGATTACCAACAGGCGTACAAGTTGTGGGGCTGCAC
>PSRJ01000128.1 GCA_003175985.1 Terriglobia bacterium | reverse complement strand
AACCCGCTGCTGTTGGCGCAGCTTCGGCCGCGGCTCGAAGAAGAATTCGGCCGCATTCCAGGCGGTTTGCAACTGCTGCAGTCCCTGTTCGCGAACGTCCGCACTTCCCTGCTGCACGGCCTGCAACTGATCTTCCTCGCGAGCGCCGTCATTATGTGCGGTTCGGTAATCCTCAACGTGCTCCTCAAGAATGTTCCGCTCCGGCGGCATCACGTTCCCGAGCCAGAAGTGCCGGTCGGTTAAATCAGAAGAGCACGTCGAAATCCGCACGATAACGGAAACGGTAATTTCCGAAGAAGATGCCGTATTGCGGATCGGCGGTGTTGGCGTGCACGCTCAGCGCGTTGAAATGATTCGTCAGATTGAAGCCGCTGATGGCAAAGCGCAGCGTATATTTCGCGTTCACCATCACGTCTCTGAGAATGCGGGCGTCAGCCGTGAGGTAGCTCGGGAAACGCGAGCTGAATGGCGTGCCGACATAGTCACCCACGGCATTCACGCGAGCGTACGGGAATCCGTCCCGGTATTCGACCATCGGCAAGAGCTGGACGCCGTTCGGGAGGTTCACGCGGCCCCACGCCAGGAAACGGTTGGGCAGGTCGGCAGGAAATCGCGAGTAGAGGTTCTGACGAATGAGGGGCGCGGGGAAGTTGCCCAGGAATCCGCTGAAGTCATTCAAGCTTCCTTGCGCCCGGCCGCGAGTGTATGTGAGATTCATCTGTTGCCCGGATTTCCACTCGAACCGGCCGGTGAGTTCGGCCTGGCGGAAAACGGAGCGGCCGCCGCCGCGCAGCAACAGTTGATCGGTCTCCACGGCTTGCGGTTCGAGCACCACGAGCCCCGCGGAGCGGCTGTCAGTGAACGCCGCGCGCAATTTGAAAAAGCTCGAAACGCGCTGCTCCAATTGGATGTTCCACGTGCCGGCGTGCGGCGCGAAACTGCCCGGCGCACGCATGCTGTGCACCAGCGGGGAAGCCGCTCCGCCGGGCCCAATCACGTTCACATTGGTCACCGGATCGCCCACGGCACTCCCATCGGGTCCGTAAGTGGTAACGATGCGCTGCGGAAGCGAGCCAAATGTATAGACGGTGAGCGGCACCCGATCGAAGAAGATGCCAAAGCCGCCGCGGAGAACGGTGCGCCCGCTCGAGAACGGAGCCCACGAAAGCCCGGTCCGCGGCGCCATCCGTACCGTACCCGAAATGTTCTGCCGCACGATGCGCGCGCCGAAGTCGAAGGCCAGCCGGGGCGCGATGGCCCAATGATCCTGCGCAAACGCGGCCGCCTCGGAATCGGTAACGCGATAGGGCCGCCCTCCCGTGAACTCGATGCGGCGCAGCAATAGGCCGGTCATGTCGAGGATGTTGATGGGCCGGTTCGTCAGTTCGCCGCGGTTGTCCAGATAGGTAAAGGAACCGCCGAACTTCAACTCGTGCCTACCGGCGCGCTCAATCTGACTGGGCGACCATGTTTCCACCAACTGATCGCGCCCCGCTTCACGCCGCTGTGTGCTGAAATAGTTTCCGCGATTCCCCACCGGGGTCAAAACCATCTCGCGATCGCCCTGCGCCCCCACTCCGGCATCGAAGCGCTGGACGGAAATCGTGCTGGTGAGCGTTCCCTGGCCAACTCCCAGCCGGTCGCTTACCGTGGCCACGTAATTGTGCTGCGCGTAATTGGGCGTCACCGGCTGCGGATTGAAGTATTCCGGGTTGACGAAATTGGTGTGCTGCGGGCTGAAGTGTAGCGAACCCGTCAGCATTTGCTGGCCCGAAACCACGTAATCCAGTTGCGTGAACGAGTTGATCGATTCCTGCTTGGACTCGTTGAACGGGAAACCCAAAGTACGTTCGGGCTTCTTCACGATGCCGTACTGCAGCGCGGAGATGAAAAACAGCCGCTGAGCGATCAGCGGACCACTCGAAAGCACCCGCGGCGTGCTGTCCCGAATGCCGCGCATGTGCCAACTGCGCCAGCGAAAATCGGGGAGCGGATCATTTAGTTCGGCATGCCATTTCTCGCCTCCGCGCCGGGTTTCCACCGCCACTACCCCGGATGTAAAGTTCCCGTATTGGGCCAGAAAAGGCGAGTTCAGGACGGCCACCGATTCCACGCTATCGATGGGAATCGTCTGGCCGAAGCGGCCGGTAGCGGGGTCGGTCACATCGATCTGATTTACCACGAACGCCGCCCGGTGCTCCCCGGCGCCATCGATCTTGACCTCGTTCTCTTGAAGCGTTACTCCGGGAGCCAGCGGCAGCGTATCGGCAACCGTGCGCGGCCGGAACGGCAGATTCTTCACTTCCGCGGGGCGCAGTTGCTCCGGCGGAGAAGATGTTTGTGTCAATTCCGGCGTGGTCTCATGGACTTCAACGCTGTTTCTGACGGTAGTGGAAGTCAGAATCAGGTCCAAAGTAGCGGCCGATGTGCCCGCCACCCGAAACGGACTATCAGTGATTTCGTGGAAACCATCCTTGGCCGCCTTCAGCGTCCAGGCGCCGCACGCCAACCGATCGAACTCAGCGACGCCTTGCGCATCGGTGGCAGCTCTCAGCACGGCTCCCGATTCTGCCGCGATGCGCAGGTTCACACCCGCAACCGCGGCTCCAGAGGAGTCCTGAGCTACGATTCGAAGCCTGCCGGTCTGGCAGTTCTGGGCGCGGGCCTGCTCAGGAATCGCAGTCAAGAGCAGGGCGATTGCGGCAGGAAACAGAACCACGGCAGTCCGCGTCTTCAGTGTGGACACTCCACCCTCACCCGTACTGGCATAGAGAATAACTGGTTTCCACACGGCTGTCCACTAACACTGACACTACCGAAAGAACTAGAAGTCCTTGTACTCCCTAGAAATTCCCGTAAACTGCGAGAGTGTTTGCGGTGCCGACGTACACCTTACCGCCCGAAACCGTCGGGACCGAGAATTTCACCCCGGGGCCCGGATTGTCGCGGGTTCCGGCCTGGTTGGAGTTATACAGTTCCGTAAGGTCAGTGGCTTTGTAGGCATGCACAATGGCCGGGGATCCATTGCCATCCAACGCCCAGACGATTGCGTTGTTGCCGGAGGGGTCGCTGGAGGTGCTCAGTCCGGCGCCTTCGAATCCGACTCCCTGGGCGCTCGTGGCGAAGGGCCTCGGCGTAAGTTTTCCGTTGTTCAATTGGAAACCTTTTACGTTATCGTTGGCGCCGGCAAAATAGACCGCCTGATTGACATAAGCCGGCATGGGAAACGGCTCAAAGCGGGAACCCACTGCTCCCGGAATCTGTTGCACCGCTCCGCCAATGCCGCTCTTCCCCATGTTGTCTCGATTGACAAGGTAGATCGTGCCGGTCTTTCCGGTGCCCACCACAAGGTGCGGATTCGGCCCGGTTTGATCCGGCAATACCAGGGCGCCGCCCGCCCCCAGATCCAGGTCGGCGCTGTCCATATTGGATTGGTTGACTGGTGTGAAATAGTCATTCACCGTCAGCGCCGGGGCGGGATTCAACTTGACGAAACTATCGCCGTAGCTGTGGCCGCCGTTGGCGGCATTGAATGTTCCATTGCCGGTAAGGAAATAGATATTGCCAGCCGCATCGGTAGCGGGTCCCGCGCCGGCTTGCCAAATGCCGCCGCGGCAATCCCGATTGGTGCCGTCGGGCGAAGTACTGAGGATGCCCGTCTGCTGGAGCGTCGTTGGACTATATGCCAGCATCCAGCCGTTATACGGATTGATGTCGCAGTGTGACGCGAAGGCGACGTACAGCGTCCCGCTGGAAAGCAACAGGCCGGCGCGCTGGTTTTGCAGCAGCGGATCGACAATGATATTCCCATGCCCGTCCGCGTTGCCGCAGGCGCCCGGCACTGAACCCTGGATGCCCCCCGGCCCGCCGAACTTCTCCTGCCCGTCCGTGAGGCTGAGCGCATGCAAACGTTGAGCGTATGTCACGCCCGATTGAGAAACTTCTTTGGTCTTGGCGACTACATACAGCGTTTGGCTCGCGATATCGATCACCGGAGTGCCCGTGATCCCGTAAATCGGCGAGATATCGCTGCAGCCGATATCGCTGCTTGCGACCGGTGTCACCGTGACTCCGGCCGGCCCCACGTTGAAGCTAACGTGCCAAAGCAGTCCCCCATTTGCGCCCGCGTTGCTGTCGGCGTCAAAGGCATAAACGCTATTGTTTTCGGTGGCGGCGAAAACGACGTTGTGGGTGACACCGTTGATGTTCAAACCGGGGACATATAACGGTTGCGCATATACCTGCGCATCCACCGGATAAGTAAACAGCAATCGGAAGCTGTTTACGTTGACGTTGTTCCAGGTTAAGGTAGTCTCGCCATTATTGAGTCCGGTTCGCGAGTTGTTGTTGTGATAGGTAGGCACGGGGACCGGCGTTTGCGCGAACAGCGAACAGGCGCAGATAGCAGTCAGAAGAATGTGGCGCATACTTCTCCGAAGTGTTGGAGTCCAGGGATTTCCTCACTATACTACGTGAAATTGGGAACAATTCGCGCCGGAGTACTAAAACTCGCCTCTCGTTTCAGCACCTCGCTGTCAAACGCATGGAGCAAGCTCTCACACCCGGCATAGGGGCCAGGCGTATAGGCGCGCGACCCGATCCCGGCTTGGGAAAGCTCGACGACCGCCCAATCCTCGCGGTTGGTTGTGTCCCAGAACGCGATGGCATCGTCGGCGCAGAAGCCCGGCTTGGCGATTTCAGCCGGGTGAAAAAACCATTCGCAGACGATACGAGTGCGGTCCACCGATTGAGGCCAGAGGGTGTGCACCATCATGTAGTCGGGATGCAGGCTGAGCAGGAGGTTGGGGTAGATCGCATAGTAATACACCTGCCTCCGTTGGATTTCGTCGAGGCCGGGCAGGAAATCACGCCGCCGCCTGCCATCGATGCTCATGGTTTCCACGCCGCTGCGAAATCCCATGGAACCGCCGATGTAACCGGGCCTGGGAGCTTCGTTGTCGGCGCCCATATAGTCTGTTAGCTGATGGAGCGCGGGATGCAGATGCGGGCAATGGAGGCACTCATTGTAGTTCAGCACCACCAGCTTCCAGTTGGCTTTCACCTTGTAATCAATGCGGCGGTGCAGCCGAAGATCCTGCATGCGCCAGGCGGCGAATTTGCGCGGCAGATCTCCGAGCTGGTCTGACAGAGGCGGCGGATTCGCGCGCAAATTCAGGAAGAGGTGGCCATCCCAAGTCGCGGTGCTCACCGTATGCAGCCCATAGTCCTCGCGCGCGAAGTCTGCTTCTTCCATGTGAGGCGCGCCGAGGAGCCGGCCATCGAAATCGTAGGTCCAGCCATGATACGGGCACTGAACGCGCCCGCCGAACTGCCCGGCGCCCTCCGTGCAGAGGCGCGTCCCCCGATGGCGGCAGACATTGTAAAAAGCCCGCAACGCGCCGCTCTGAGAGCGAACTACGATGAGGCTTTCCCCGGCAAACTCACACAGGAAATAATCGCCCGGCGCGGCAATGCTTTCCTCTCGTCCCGCGTAGATCCAGTCGCGGAAATAGAAGCTCTCCATCTCCTGACGAAAGGTGTCCGGGCCGGTATAGTAGCGTGCGGATAGCGTCTGAAACTTGCCTTGCCCCACGGCTACGCCAAAGCCGCCAGGCCGGCCGCGGCTACAACGCCGTCCTGAGGGCTGGTGCCGCCGCTGACGCCGATTGCGCCTAAGAACTCGCCATCGACGATGATGGGGACGCCCCCTTCCACGGGAACGGCTCCGGGCAGCTTCATCACCACCACGCGGCCGCCGGCAACGGCATCCTCTAACGCTTTGGTCGGCCGCTTGAAACGAATCGCCGTAGCGGCTTTCTCCTGCGCAATGACCGAACTGCCGAACTGAGTGCCGTCCATGCGCTCCAGATACATGAGATGACCGCCGTCATCCACTATGGCGATTACCATCGTCCAACTATTCTTACGGGCTTCGGCGTGGGCTGCGGCAGCGATCTGCTTGGCTGCTTCGAGCGACAACACTTTCTTCGTCAGTAGCTGTGGCATGCGGCCAGCGTAGCCGGGCGGACGGGTCGTTTGCAACTCAATCCCATGTCTTCAGCCGAGGCCAAAGATCCGCCAGAGGCATCCTCATGCCGCGGCAATAAAAAACATCGAAATGCTGGTACGGCATGGAATACGGGTGCTCCACGCGCGCCACTTTGTGAACCTCGGCGAAAAGGGACTCCAACCGCTCCTGCCGGTCGTTCATCACGATCATGCTTTCGCCGGTGTAGCCTCGCGGGCCCCACAGAAAATAACTCTGATGCCCACTGATCGCGGGCGGCAATCCATATCGGGGGCCGAAGTGATCGATTGCGCCTGCCTGACCGTAATTCTGGCCGAATATTGCAGTCTTCGCGCGCACCTCAGAAGGAAGCCCATTGTAAACGCGGCCGACCGTTTCAGCCATCTCCTCCCACCCGAACTGATCGGCAAAGAGTTGCGGGAGCGGCCCCAGACGGTGCGTTTCAATGGCCGGCGGGGCGAGATGGAGGGCTTGCGTGTACCGGATATATGTCTCCGGCGGCAGCACCGGAATGATAAGTGGCGCGAGGATCGCCGCTGCGGCCACCGTCGCGGCCGGCCACACAACTCTCCGCGCGGGCAGCGTTTCGAACCAGATTTCCGCAAGTACAGCGCCGCCCGCGAACAGAATGGGAAACGCGGGGAACAGGTAATAGACCCGCGGGCTGAGCGCCACAATGATCGCCGCCGTAAGAACCCAGGCCCAGCCCAGTGCGCGAAACATCTTTCCTGCTTGCGAAAAAAAGTAGAAGGCGAGACCGGCCAGCCAGAGCGGCAATGTTAAAGGATTCATCGCCAGAATCTCCTGGCCGAAGAAAGCCAGGGGGGTGAGCGAGACATCCCGGCCGCTGCGGCGAATATTGGCCTGCAATTCGAGAAACGGGAAGTGGTGTTGGACATTCCACAAGAGGTTGGGGAGGAAGAGCACCAGCGCCAGGCCGCCGCCGATCCAGAGCCAGCCACTGCGGAGCAGGCGGCGTTCGGGCGTCAGGAGCAGGCCGGCAACCAGGCCTCCGGCGAACATAGCCATCGAATATTTGTCTTCCAATCCGAGCCCGCTCCACAACCCGAACCACAGCCAGAGCCTCCGGTTGCCGGTCTGAATCATGCGAATGACCAGCCACGCGCAGCCGAGCCAGAACAGGGGCTCGAAGGCATTCATCGTGAGCAGGTTGTGCATGCCGAGAATGCCCAACGAGCCGAGCGTCGCCATCGCCGCCATGCCTTGCGCCCATCGATTGCCGCCAAGTTCGCGCGCGACCGCTGCCACAAGGACCACTTCGGCCGCGCCGGCGAGTGCTGGAAGAAGTCGTATAGCCGGCAGTGAGTCCCCGAGCGTCACGCGGGCGATCCAGGTAATCAGGGCGATGAGGGGCGGCTGATCCACGTAGCCCCAATCCAAATGACGGCTGCACGCCAGGTAGTAGAGCTCGTCGGTGAAGTAGCCGTAGTGCCTTCCTGCATATAAATGCACGAGAAGTTTGGCCGCCGCAACGGGCAAGATAATGGACCATGCAAGGGGCTTACGCATCGCGCCGGCGCTCATAGACACACGAGCCTCCTATATATACCGCGTGCGCCGGTTCGCGTCCGAAAAAATAGGGAAGCTCGCGGTAATCGTCGCAATCCTGAATGACGAAATCGGCGCGCTTGCCGGCCTCGAGCGATCCGACCTCCCCGCCAAGACGCAAGCTGCAGGCTGCGTTGATGGTGGATGCCGTAATCGCCTCGGCCGGCGTCAGGCGCATCTGGGAGCAGGCCAGGGACAGGATCATCGGCATGGAGGCAGTGGGCGACGAACCGGGATTGAAGTCGGTGGCTAACACGAGCGCCAAACCCAATTCGATCATGCGGCGCGCTGCCGGATAGCGGGAGCCGCCCAGGCTGAACACCGACCCAGGCAGCAGGACCGGCTGCACACCGGCGCCGGCCAATGCCCGCAACCCCTCGTCATCGGTATATTCGAGGTGGTCCGCGGTGACTGCGCCTAACTCCGCAGCCAGCCGGGCGCCCCCGTCATTCGCGAACTGGTCTGCATGAACGCGGAGACCGAAGCCGAGCCGGGCGGCCTCCTGCAGAATGCGGCGGGATTCTTCAACCGGGAACACTGCCGGCTCGCAAAACACGTCGCAAAACCCGGCCAGATCTCGCGCGGGCGGAAGCATCTCGCGGATCAGCAGATCGACGTAGCCCGCGCGATTGCCGCGATATTCGTCCGGGACTTCGTGCGCGCCCAAGAAGGTTGCGACGTAACCAAGCTGCCGGATCACGCGCAGCATCTTCAATTCCGCATCGAGGGACAATCCGTAACCAGACTTGGCCTCAATCGTCGTCGTGCCGCCGCGCCAGAACCACTCGCGATAGCGCCGTCCCGCATCGAGGATTTCCGCTTCGCCGGCTTCACGCGTGCGGCGGACCGTGGCCCGGATGCCGCCACCCTGCGCGGCAATTTCGTTGTAAGTGGCTCCTTCGATGCGCTGCTCGAATTCATTGGCCCGGTTGCCGGCGAAAACGGCGTGAGTATGTGCGTCCACGAATCCGGGCAGTATGATCCGGCCGCCCGCGTCGACGACCGCCGTTGCCGCGGTTACCTTCCGCTCGACCACCTCCCGAGGTCCGACGGCGTGGAGGCGCCCGTCTCGTACCAGCATGGCTCCATTGGGAACGATCGACAGTTCCCGCATTGCAAGGCCCGTTCGTGGACCGGGCGGGCCCGAGACCGTCACGATCTGCCGGCAGTTTGTAACAAGGAATTCACTCACGGCTCAAGCGATGGAGCACGCCCGAGGCAAACTCGAGAAGGCAGGCGGCGGCAGTGAGGACAGTAACGTCGGCGAGGTCCTGCGTCGGATCGATTTCCACGAGGTCGAGCGCGCGGACCTTGGGGTGTGCGCCGCACATGTGGGCCGCGCGGCGAAGCTGAGCCGGTGTCAACCCTCCCGGACGGGCGCCCGGCGTGGCCGGCGCATAGATTCGATCCAGAACGTCCAGATCCAGATCCACGTAGATGCTCTCTACGCGTTCGTCGAAGTGAGCGAGCGCATCGTGGAGCACCTGGTCGATGCCGCGCTCGCGCACGCAATCGGCGGTGGCGACATGGATACCAGCTTCCCAGGCGACGCTGGCGTAAGGTTCGGAATTCGCGAAAGATTGCAGACCGATTTGGAAGATGTGATCGCCGGGGAGACCATCCCGCAGGAGCGCGCGGACGGGGTTACCGTTGGTAAGACCTGCGTCGAGGTGGCGCAGGTCGAAATGGGCATCCAGAGTGAGGAGGCCACAGTGCTTGACGCCGGCGCCGAGGCTGTGGACGCCCGGGCGTGTGATGCTGTTGTCGCCGCCGAGGAGTACGGTTGCCTCGGGCCCGCGCGTCTCTCGGGAAGTCGCCGCAACGATTCTTTCGAAGGCCTCTTCCGGCGTGAGTGCTGCCACATCGAGATCGCCGCCGTCCTCGACGCGTATAAGACGCACGTCACGGCCGGTATTGAGATCGTAGGTGGTGAAGCGCTGGAGGGCTTTGCGAATGGCGGCCGGAGCCAGGTCGCAGCGTCCGGGAGTGATGGAGCCTCTGGCCACTGGTGCGCCGACAATCGCCAATGTTCCGATAGTCTGGGGAAGGCAATCTCCAGCTACCCAGGCGCTGGCGCGGGGCCAGTGCGGGTCGTCATGGAGACTCATACGCGCCGCCGGATGCCGGCGCGCTGCGCAAAATCGACCGCTTCGGGGTAACCGGCATCGGCGTGGCGAATCACGCCCAGCCCGGGGTCGGTGGTGAGCACGCGTTCCAGGCGGCGCTCGCTTTCTTCCGATCCATCCGCCACTACAACCATGCCGGCATGTTGCGAATAACCGATCCCGACGCCGCCGCCGTTGTGAATCGACACCCAGGAGGCGCCCGCGGCGGTATTCAGCAGCGCATTGAGCAGAGGCCAATCGGCAATGGCATCGGAGCCGTCGCGCATGCCCTCTGTTTCGCGGAAGGGCGAAGCCACCGAGCCGGCATCCAGATGATCGCGTCCGATGACAATTGGAGCTTGCAATTCGCCGGAACGTACCAGGCGGTTGATGGCCAGTCCGAATTCCGCCCGCTCACCGTAACCCAGCCAGCAGATGCGCGCAGGCAGCCCCTGAAAGCGAACACGCTGGCGCGCCAGGGGCAGCCAGCGGGCCAAGGTTTCGTTATGCGGGAACATCTCCGCGGCCAGACGATCCGTGCGATAAATATCCGCGGGATCGCCCGAGAGCGCCACCCAGCGAAACGGGCCTCGGCCTTCGCAGAACAGCGGCCGGATATATTCCGGTACGAAGCCGGGAATGTCGAACGCACGCAACACGCCGGCTGTCTGCGCCTGGGCGCGCAGATTGTTGCCGTAATCGAAAGTGACGGCGCCGGCCTTTTGCAGCGCCAGCATGGCTTCGACGTGCGCCGCCATAGCGGCAAAAGACCGCGTGAGATAAGTCTCGGGGTCGGAGGCGCGCAACTGCCGCGCCTGCTCCAAACTCATGCCGTTCGGTACGTACCCATTGAGAGGATCGTGCGCGCTGGTCTGATCGGTCAGCACATCGGGGACGATGCCGCGGCGCACCATTTCGGGGAGCACGTCCGCGCAGTTGCCCACGAGCGCCACCGAGACCGCCTCGGGCCCCGCGAGCATGGCCAGCGCTTCGTCCAACGTATGGGCGATCCGGTCGCAGTATCCCGTTTCCAGACGCCGCTGGATACGGGCGGGATCGAC
Organism: Terriglobia bacterium; assembly: GCA_003175985.1. Lineage (GTDB taxonomy): Bacteria > Acidobacteriota > Terriglobia > Bryobacterales > Bryobacteraceae > PSRJ01. Next base: position 26,681 of record PSRJ01000128.1, on the reverse strand, counting down.
TTCGATGCCCAGGAACCGCGCGCCATTCATAGTAGCCGCCAGCGGCTGCGCGCCGCCCATGCCGCCCATGCCGCCGGAGACCACCAGCTTGCCGGCCAGGGAACCGCCAAAATGCTTGCGGCCGGCCGCGGCGAAAGTCTCGTAGGTGCCCTGAACAATTCCTTGGCTGCCGATATAAATCCACGAGCCGGCGGTCATCTGGCCGTACATGGTGAGCCCGATCTTCTCCAGACGATTGAACTCGTCCCAATTGGACCAATGGCCCACCAGGTTGGCGTTCGCGATGAGCACTCGTGGCGCTTCCGTGTGCGTGCGAAAAATGCCTACGGGTTTGCCGGATTGCACGAGCAGGGTTTCATCGTTGGCGAGCGATTCGAGCGCCCGCACCATGGCGTGAAACGAAGGCCAATCGCGCGCGGCGCGCCCGGTTCCTCCGTAGACGATCAGCTCGTCCGGTTTTTCGGCCACTTCGGGATCGAGATTGTTGTGAAGCATGCGCAAGGCTGCTTCCTGGTGCCAGCCCCGGCAACTTATCTGGCGCCCGCGCGGCGCCCGGATCAGCGTAGTCAAACTCATCCTATTTGAATTATCGCGCCGGACTGATTCGGAGAGATCATACGCCCGGCAACTCGCCGGGCCCGATTTCGATGGACAGATTCAGCAGAGCGGCGCCGAACGTCTTTCCCTGCGCATCGGTGCGGAGCGAAACCGTTCCGCCGCCGCCGAGCGCCCCGTGCAGCAGAAAATTCAGCGCCCCCAGATTCGGCAGTTCGTAGCGTTCGACGGGCCCTTCCACCAGAGCGCCGAAGTGGGCCTTAACGCGTTCCGCGGTTACTTCGCGGAGCAGGATGGGATAGAAACGATCTTCCCAGGCAATGACGCCGACGTTGCACGTGTCCCCTTTGTCGCCGGAACGTGTGTGGGCGATGCGGGAAAGAGGAACTCTCATTGGGTCACCAGTTGCACTTGAGTGGAGATCTCTTCGCGCGGCACCAGCGCCGACCAATACGCAACGATCTCACGAACCGCGGGGCGGCCTTCGCCGAACCCCGTAGCGCCAGGAGGGCCGTTCAAAACGAGTGGGATCAATTCGCGCGTGAAACGGTCCACCGCCTTGCGATCGGGGCCGCGCACTCCGATACGCACCTGCACTTCGGGAGGATCGGGATTGGGCGGCGCGGTTGTGCCATGGCAGGCGTTTACGCCGAAGTACTCCGTGTAGATCTCGTCGAACGCCAGCCCGATCTGTTGCAGGCGCCGGCGCACAACGCAATCGGCGGCCTGCGCCTTTTCGAGCGCCTGCGGCCAGGAATAGACCAGCGTGCCGATGGCTTTCCACCCGGCGGAGTAACTGATGGAGAGCTTCAATGAGGGGGGCCGGGACCGGCCGCGAATGCCCCGGACGCGCACGCGATCGGCGCCGGCGTCTTCGAGCCGTATGCTGGTGAAGTCGGCCACGCAATCCGGCGTGATGTAGTTTTTCGGGTCCCCCAGTTCATAAAGCAGCTGTTCTTTGACTACGTGGCTGTTGACGCGGCCTCCGGCGGAAGCGTGTTTGGTGACGCAGAACATGCCATCGGGTTCGGCTTCGATAATCGGGTAGCCGATATTGGCCATATCGGGAATGCTCTGCCAGTCGACCTGGCAGTTGCCGCCGGTCGTCTGCGCGCCGCACTCGATAATATGTCCCGCGATGGTGCCGGCGGCCAGCAGGTCGAAGTCATCCGGACCCCAGCCGAAGCGCTGAATCATCGGCGCCAGCGTCAGGGCGGTGTCGGTCGAGCGCCCCGCAATGACGACGTCGGCGCCGGTGGCGAGAGCTTCAGCAAGCGGGAACGCGCCGATGTAGGCGTTGGCGCTGAGAATCCGGCCGCGAATGCGGCTGATCGGCTCGCCGGTATCCATGTCGCGCATCTGGTAGCCCTTCCCGAGGAATTCGTCGATCCGCGGAAATACATCGTCGCCCTGCACGATGGCCACCTTCAAACCGGGGGCAAGACGCACCACTTCACGTGCGCACGCCACGGGATTGACGCCGCCGGCGTTGGCGATCACCTTTACATTACGATCCCTGATCTGCCCGGCGAGGCGAGCCACCAGCGGAGGAAAATCGCGCGCGTAGCCCAGGTTCGGATCGGCCTCTTTTTGTTTTTGCAGGATCGACATCGTAATCTCGGCCAGGTAATCCAGCGCGAGATAGTCGATGGGACCCTGTTCCACAAGGCGCACCGGGGCTTCCAGCCAATCGCCCCAGAAGCCCTGGCCGTTGGCGATGCGAATCATTCCGCTGACCGGGCTACTTAAGCTGAGAGAAATCGGTGGGATTCATAAAGACCGATTCCACCTTGCTCACAATCTTGCCATTGGCTTCGGATTCGGCGGCAACCTTCTTCCACTCGGGATCGGCGGCGAACTCGGCCCAGTTCTTGGTGGCGGCTTCGCGGCTGGGATGCGCCACAATGTAGATCAGCGTATTCTTTGAGCGCTCCCCATCCTGCGGCACCCAGTAACCCACGCTCTCGATCCCGTGTTTCTTGAATATGCTGACGGTGTGATCGCGGAAGCGGGCGATGAGCGCGTCCAGTTTGCCCTCCGGCGCCGTATAGGTGCGCAATTCATACACCCGGCCGCTCGCGGCGAATGCCGCGGCGCACAGGAATAACAGCAGTGGTAGCAGTTTGCGAATCATCACATTAGTGTACTGCAGGCACCGTGGGCGGGTTCAATCTACGCCGCCTTGCCGCGCGCCTGCCGCGCCACCCGCTCCTGGTGCTCGGCCACGATTACCATTACCGAATACTCTTCCGGCCGCAAGCCGAGGCCGGAATACGCCGCGTGCTGGTGCTTTCCCTCTTCCATCACGCGGAATAGAGAGCCTTCGGAATATGCATCGATGATGGCCGGGTGGACATAATATTTGCGGCAGGTGGCCGGGCGGTTGCCGAGACGGCGCGCCACGTGCGTGAGCGCGCTGACGACTTTTCTTTTGGCCGCCGCGGCAGTCGCTGCCGGACCGGCTTTGTACAACGCCTCCGCAGCCAGAACGGTTCCGGCCCAGGTACGAAAATCTTTGGCAGTAAAATCCTGCCCGGAAAGCTTGCGGATGTAATCGTTGACATCAGCCGAATCGATCGAGCACACTTCGCCGCCGGCTTCCACGTACTCGAACAAATGGTAGCCAGGCAGTTCCTGGCACCGTTTCACGATCTTCGCGAGCCGCGAGTTGGTCAGCTCGACCACATGCTCCAGGCCGCTTTTGCCGCGAAAGCGGAATCGGAGTCTCGTGCCTTCGATGCTCACGTGGCGGTTCCCCAAGGTGGTGAGCCCGAAAGAATCGTTTTCTTTGGCGTATTCATCGTTGCCGATTCGCAGGAAGGCGGTTTCCAGGAGGCGTACGATGGTGGCGAGCACCTTCTGCTTAGGCAGACCGCGAAGCGCCAGGTCGCGCTCTACTCCTTGGCGGATCACCGCCAGTACGGCCCCGAAGGCGATCATGCGGCTGAATTTCGCCTGGTCGCGAGTGGAGCGATAGAGCGGATGATACCGGTATTGCTTTCGACCCCGGGCATCCCAGCCGAAGGCTTGCAGGTGGCCGTGAGGGTAAGGGCAGATCCAGACGTCTCGCCACGCGGGCGGAATGGCCAGAGACCGGATCCGTTGCAACTGCTGCATGTCACGGAGCGGCCGCCCATCGGGCGCCAGATAACGAAACGATTTACCGCAACGCACGCGCCGCACGCCCAAGCCGTAGCCGGTGACGTAGCGAAGACCCGCCTCCGCAGCCGATTCTCGCGGATCCATCGAGAACATACAATCGCCCTTCCGCAATCTCGGGGCCATGTATGTTTACACGCGAATGCCGGCTTCCGCTCTTAGCCGTGGAAGCTATACTGCGCACAGAGGGGAACCATGGCAGCCAAGCGAGGCAGATCGGCCGCGAAAAAATCGACCACCAAGGGAAAGGCCAAGGTCGGCAAAGTGATGCATGAGTATAAACACGGTACTTTGAAATCCGGCAAAGGCGGCAAAGTGAAGAGCCGCAAACAGGCCATTGCCATCGGACTTAGCGAAGCGCGCCAGGCGGGAGCTAAGATCCCCCGCAAGCGCAAGAAATCGGCTTAACCCGACTGTCCGCCGGCGTGGAAGACACTCGTTGTCTCCGCACGGCGCACCGCGGCGTTTTGCCCCTTCAAAGCTTGCTCGATTGCCTGCGTATACACGTCAATGTGCCGCCGCGAGTAGCGAATCAGTCCAAGCCTTCGGAGACGGTTCATCTGGAAGGTCACGATCTCCCGCGAGGTGCCCACATATTCCGCAATCGTCTGATGAGTCAGCGACCCGATACGGGTGACGCCATCCGACATCGGTTTGCCGAGCATGGCGGCCATCTGCACCAGCGCTACCATCACGCGTTCCGGAGTCTTCTGAACCGCCATGCTCTCGATGCGCTCCTGCAGCGCCAGACACTGGCGCACCAGGTACTGCGAAAGGGCGAGTCCCAGGCGCGGCTCTCGGCCGATTTGCTGTTCAACCTCGTCGCGCGTCCAGGACATAACCGTAGCTGTATCTAACGCGAGGGCGATTTCATTTCTGACTCCGCCCACCATCACCGCCTCGCCGAACAATCCCTCCGGGCAGACTATGCGGCCGACGGTTTCCGTACCATCATGCGAGTTAGAAGTTACCTTGACTCGGCCCAGGACCACGAGGAACAGACGATCGCAAGGGTGTTCGGGGCTGTAGATAACACGGCCCTTTCCGAATTCCTGAATCGACTTCCGGGAAAGATATGTTAGTGGGTCTTCGATTGCCAATACGGCGTTTGCATGGAACATACAGCAGCCCCCTCGGCGAGGCGCGGTTCGCCGAATGCAAAATAGAATACCGCGAACACCATCAGCGAATCAGCACGATATCGTCTCCGCAGGCATCGCGGGAGTACGTTATCGTACTAATCAGTACTAGTCAGGAACTCAGGACTCAGTTGGCTAACTGCGGGTTTTGGCGTAGTAAGCGCAGTCGGCAGTTACCGGGCAATCTTGGCAGCGGGGCTGCGAACGCTTGCATAATTCGCGGCCGTGGTGCTGGAGCAGTAAGTATGCGCGCTGTAAGGCGGCGCAGTCTGCGGGAATCTGCGCCGCAAGACTCTCCTGGGCGGAACGATATCCGGCTGCGTAGCTCTTCTTCTCCTGGCCAAATCCCAGGCGGTGGAGAACATGAAGTTGTCCGGAGGGGACCGCCGGAATCGGGGCCGATCCGGTGAACAGAAGGATCTTCTCCGCCCCGGGATCGCCGATGGTGGGAAACTGTTTGAGCGCTTTCTTCGCCTCCGGAACGGAGGCCTTCAACACCGCTGCCAGGTTACCCGCGAAGTTCCGTTTGACCCTCGAAGCAATCTCTTTCAGACGCTGCGCGCGCACTTCCGGCACGATGCCTCCCAGCCGCATGATGTTGGTGAGCTCTTTATCGGAGGCCGCCAGAATCTGATCGGGCGCTAAACCTACAAGTTTTTCGAGCGCTTGAAACCCCTTCGGACAGGTCACATCGTTCGCCGGATAGCCGCAGGTTGTGTAAAGGATCATCTCATAGGGATCGAAGGGGCCAACCGGCTGTAGCTTGCCATAATGTTTTTCCAGCCGATCGAGAACGCGGGCCAGATTCACCGGCACGCAAACATGTTAACGGTTTTTTGCCGACCAGAGCATGAGGCGCAGCAGCACAACGCAATCCGTCAGGGATCCAGAGCGTTCGATGAGAAAGAGGACGCGGAATGACTACAGCTTCGCGTATTCCGTGCTGGCCTGTCGGAGGACGGGGATATCCGTGTCTGCATCCTTCCAAAGGGTGAGGAAGTCCCGGTAGGCGCTCCTCCCCCTGTCCCTTTCTCCCGATAAGGTGAGTGCTCTCCCCAGTTGCAGGTGCGCCAAGGCGCCGATTGGATCCGCAAGAACGATGCCGCGATGATCCAGGACTTTTTGGAATTCCGCAGCCGCCTCCCGTCCTCGCCCTCCGTCCAGGTACGCCTGACCGCGCACATATGCCGGATAGAGCCCTCCAAACTTGGCGAAGAACGCCGTGCCTGGCATCGCGAGATCATAGGGAAGTGCCGTTTGCAGCCCTTCGAGCGCATCCGCCGGCGCCTTACGGCAAAGCGCAAAAAGCGCGCGCAGCGTTGGAAGATACTCGAATTGTACGGGAGTGTCTTCCGGGAATCGTCTCGCCAAATCTTCGGTGAGCCTTTGTGATTCGGACCTGTCGCCTGAGACCGCCAGGGCAAACGCCACCGCGTACACGACGTCGCGGCCTTTTCCCAGCGCTAGCGCTGCCTGGGAGCGCTCCTTGGCCCGATCGAGAAAACCGAAATGTGCTTCGCACACTGCCTCCGCGGCTTGGTAAAGGGCAGCCTTCTCGCGATCGCCGGCCTGTTGCGCCAGTTCGATCGTATGCCGCCACCGAATTCTCGCGTTGCGCATCTGTCCGGAACGCGCCAGCACCAGAGCTTCGTTATGTAACATCCAGCCTTCCGCCTCCCAGTTCCCTCGAGCCCGATCGATTTCGCGTCTCATCCCCGCCTCGTCGCCCACGAGAAACGCGAGATAGTAGCGGTTAACTAATAACGCAGGAAGTTCCAGCTTGCGCTCTGCGGCCCGCTCTAGGACGGCCGCGGCTTCTGCGAATCGGCCAAGCGAGATCTGGTGGACCGCCAGACCGTCGTAGGGAATCGAGAGGTTGGGATTCAACCGAAGTGCCTCCTGGCTCGCTTGAATTCCCCTCTCGTACTGGCCAGTTCCCCTCGTGCCCCATCCGGCCAAAACCCCGATTTCGCCAGCCCGAAATCCAGAACCTTGACGCCGGTTTTCCCGATCATGATATTGCCGGGCTTGAGATCGCGGTGGATGATGCCCTTCTCGTGCGCCGCTTTCAGGGCGGCGACAATCTGTCGGGCGTAAAGGATTGCCTCTTCCACAGACAGCGGGCCTTTTTGCAGCAGTGCCGCGATGGTCTCCCCTTCCACCAGTTCCATAACCAGGTAGTTGGCTCCGACGTCGTAAAGGATACAGATGTTCGGATGATTCAGGTAGGCAATTGCGCGCGCCTCGCGTTCGAAGCGCGCGCTGAAGTGCTCGTGGGTGGTCTTAATGGCAACGGAGCGGCCTAATCGCGTGTCTACCGCCCGAAAAACTTCGCCCATTCCGCCTTCGCCGAGCTTGCATTCGATACGGTATGGTCCGAGCCTCGCGTCCGAAACCGGTCCGGCCACAGTCGAATCCGCCAACAGATGTGGAGCATTCCGGATCGCAGGACGATCGAGAAATTGGCCGCTTGCCTGCTCTATCAGAAGCGATTCTACTTCGCGGCGCAACTCGGGATCTGCTTGCGCCAGCAGTGCCGAGCCGCCTTTGGGCATCCACTGCCGCCTGTAGCGGCGGAAGGGGAACGGGCGATGGAAACAATCTCCTTCCCGAAAAGGAGATGATCATGAAACGCAGCACCATCGTAAAGAGTTTGGCAATCGGCGCAGTCGCCGTACTCGCTCTAGGCCTGGCTTCCGTAGCGAACGCCGCGGGCAAAGCATGCTCTAACGCTACTCTGAAGGGCGCCTTTGCAGATAAAGACACCGGCTTCCTTGCAGCCCCGCCGGAGATGGCCGGTCCGTTCGCAGGTGTCAATTTGGAAACCTTCGACGGACATGGCGCTCTAACGGTCGGGGAATCGTAAGCCTAAACGGCAACATAGTCTCAGCGACGTTTACGGGCACCTATACCGTGAACTCCGATTGCACCGGTACTTACACGGTCCAGAATTCTCTGGGTCTCACGATTCACGCCTTCTTCGTGATTGCTGATGGCGGGAATGAACTTCAAATCGTCATCACCGACCCGGGCACTGTCATCACCTGCCTCGCACGAAGGCAATTTCCGGTGGGTGCCTCGGAATAATGACGCCCCCCTGCTGATGATCTGTTCGCCCGCACAAGGGTACAAACCCGGAGCCAATTAACGGCTTTTTGCCGACCAGAGCATGAGGCGCAGCAGCACAACGCATAAGGCCAGGTAGATCAGGACTGACATTGCCGTCATGCGTTGAGGATCGCAAATGGGCTGACACGCCGGTAGTGCCGCCGGTACAGGTAACAGAGGATGTGTTCCAGCGGTGCCAAATCGGCGCCAAAAGTACCGGCGGAATGGGAGGCGGTCCCCAGTTTTTCGTCCTGGGCCTGATGGGACTTTTAGCCGGTTTCGGCGGCATTGCGGGCGCCTCCCGCAAGTTGAAGCACTCGCTCCGCGTTGAGCGCCCCCTCAGGGGTCTCCTCGTGTTTGAACATCAAGTAGAGATCGCGCCCCTTAGCCAGCAATTCTTTGGAGCGGTTAGCGAACGCCTCTACGTCCTTTTCCGTATAATCCGGTTTGCGCAGGCGGTAATAAACAAAATCGGCGGTAATGATTTCGGGCACTTCCAGTCTCTCCGACTCCGCCACGCACAGGGAGATATTCCGCTGTCTCAGCTCCTCATAGACTTCTTCCGCCAGCCAGGAGGGGTGGCGGAACTCAAACGCATAGCGCGGGCCTTTTGGCAGCACGTCCAGGTAAGAGTGCAGCAGCGGCGGATCGCACTTCATCTGCGGAGGAAGTTGAAACAGGATGGGGCCCAAGTGCCGCGAGGTGCGGAGAGGATCGATCGCCTTCAGGAAAATCTCCGTCGCCTGTTCGGCATTCTTGAGCCGCAGGATATGGGTGATCCGCATGTTCGCTTTCACGGCGAAAACGAATCCCGGAGGCGTCTGGCCCACCCAATTCTCCAGTGTCGAAGCCGAGGGGAGCCGCCGGAAAGTGTAATTGATTTCGACGCAGTTCAGCCGCTGGGAATAATGCTTGAGGAATTGGTTGGCCGGAAGTTTCGCGGGGTAGAAGGCCGGTTTCCACGCGGCGTAAGCAAATCCTGACGTGCCCGCATAAAGCGTTGCCATCGGTCTATTATCGCGCCTACTCTTCGCGCGAAGCCGCAGAGGGATCGACGCGTGTGGCACGCCAGCCGCCGCGCGATACTGGTACATATGCCCGCGTCCGCCACTACGCCTGCTCTGCGCGTGCGCGGTCTGCGCAAATTGTACAAGGACGTGGTGGCGGTGGACGGGCTGGACCTCGAGGTGCAGCCGGGCGAGTGCTTCGGCCTGCTCGGCCCCAACGGCGCCGGAAAGACGACCACCGTCGAAATCTGCGAAGGGATCACGCAGCCGGATTCGGGCGAGGTGGAGTTGCTGGGAATGCGTTGGAACACGCATCGCCGGCAACTGCGCCAGCGGCTTGGAATTCAACTCCAGGAAACGCAGCTCTCCGATAAGCTCACCGTCTCAGAAACGGTCCGACTGTTCCGCAGCTTTTTTGAGCAAGGGCCGGGTGATTCTGAAGTCATCGCTTTGGTGCAGCTCCAGGAAAAGCAGAAATCGCGCGTCGGAAGCCTCTCCGGGGGGCAGAAGCAGCGCCTGGCACTCGCGTGTGCCCTGGTAGGCGATCCGGAGTTTCTGTTCCTTGATGAGCCGACTACCGGGCTCGATCCGCAGGCGCGGCGTCAGGTGTGGGACCTGATCGAGCGCTTCCGCACCGCCGGACGAACCATTCTGCTGACGACCCACTACATGGAAGAGGCCGAGCAGTTGTGCGACCGCGTGGCGATCATGGACCACGGTCAGATCATCGCCCTGGGCACGCCCCGGGAATTGATTGCATCGATTGGTGTGGAACACGTGGTGGAGTTCAGAACGGGCACGGCGCTGGATGCTTCTGCGCTGCGCGGCCTGGAGGGCGTACACGCCGTGCGCAATGAAAACGGAAACATGCAGTTGCAGGTTGCCCAATTGCATCGGACGGTTCCCGCGCTGCTGAACGAGTTGGGCAGGCAGGGTGTTCCGCTCACCGAGCTACGCACCCATTCGGCTTCCCTGGAGGATGTCTTCGTCGCCCTTACGGGACGGCATCTACGCAATGACTAAGCGCTCCCGCACCGGCCATCCGCTGGTGCAACTGACGTTGATGCGGTTCCGCGAATTCTGGCGCGAACCGGAAGCGCTCTTCTGGACGTTTGCCTTTCCCATTCTGCTCGCCGTCGCTCTGGGCATTGCGTTTCGCAACCGGCCGGCGGAGGTTCTGAAAATTGCAGCCGTCGGCGCTGAACTGAGAGATTCGCTCGCGCGAGAAAAGCAACTGGATGTGCAGCAACTCCCCACCGCGGCCGGAGAAGAAGCATTGCGTGGCGGCAAGGTGGCCTTGCTGGCGGAGCCTGGGCCCGGCGGGACTGTGCTCTACCGCTACGATGACACCAATCCCGAAGCGCGTGCGGCGCGTATGCTCGCCGACGCCGCCGTGCAGCGCGCGGCTGGGCGCGCCGATCCGATCGCGGCACAGGATCAGATCTTGCGCGAGCCAGGGTCGCGATATATCGACTTCTTGATTCCAGGGCTGCTCGGCCTGGGGATGATGAGCAATGCCGTCTGGCTCACCGCATTTGCCATTGTGGACGCCCGGCGCAAAAACCTGATGAAGCGCCTGGTGGCCACGCCCATGCCGCGCCACTATTACCTGCTCTCCTTCCTGCTCTCGCGCCTGTTCTTACTCTTCGGCGAGGTGGGAGTAACGCTGGGCTTCGGGGTGTGGGTGTTCGGCGTGCCGGTCCGCGGCCACCTCGCGGACCTGGCAGTGTTGTGTGTCCTGGGCGCCTTCGCGTTTTGCGCCTTGGGCCTGCTGCTGGCATCGCGGGCGCGGACCATCGAAGGAGTCTCCGGTTTGATGAACCTCTGTCAGGTGCCTATGTGGATCTTCTCGGGAGTCTTCTTCTCGGCGCAGAGATTTCCGGATGTCGTACAACCGCTGATCAAAGCTTTGCCGCTGACGGCAATCATCGATGCGTTACGGACCAACATGTTGCAAGGCGGCGGCCTGGCGCGCGTAGCGCCCCAGGCGGGCGTGTTGGGGATCTGGCTGGTGGTGTGCTTCGGGCTGGCCCTGAAGCTGTTCCGCTGGAGGTAAAACCAATACTCCAGAATCCCTGAAACGCCGGGACGCCTTTTGGCACACACTCTTGGGAAGGGTTCGCGTCAGAATATGTCCATGAGAACAATGATCCGCCGCCTCGCCGCTGGAGCGATGCTGATCTGCCTTATAGCATCAGGCAGTGCATCTGCGAGGTCTCACAAGAAGAAACAGGCCTCGCAGTTTTCCTATTACCTGCTGGTTCTTTCCGACGCGCCCGATTTCTGTGACCAGCACCCTGGGAATCAGGACCCGCGCGAATGTGGCGTGGGGCGGCACATCGGCTTCGTCGTTCATGGGCTTTGGCCGCAAGGCGAGAACTCGCGAGGGCCCGAGAATTGCGGACCGGCTAGTCCCGTTCCGCCGGCAGTCGTCCAAGCCACCCTGGGTTACGTTCCCACCGAATCCCTGATTCAGCATGAGTGGGCCGCTCACGGGACCTGCAGCGGATTGAGCGCCGCGGATTATTTTGCCGCGCTAAGGAAAGCCCGCGATTCCGTTACGCTGCCGGCCGATCTGAGCCAGCCCGCGCAGGAACTGCGGTCGAGTCCCGCCGAGATCGAATCGAAAATGGCGGCCTCGAACCCGAGTTTCCCCAGATCCGCCTTTCGTACCTCCTGCTACAGCAATTCCGAACTGGAAGAGGTGAGGGTTTGTCTGAACAAAGATCTCTCGCCCCGATCCTGCGGGCCGAGCGCGGGCGAGTGCAGCGCCGCAAGTGTGATCCTGCGGCCGGTGCGGTAGAGGCTCCAAGAAAGCGTTACGCGTTTTCGGCGTCGAGTACTTCGCGCACTTTCGCCAGCAGGACGTCGGGTGTGAAAGGCTTTTGCAGAAAAGGCTTCGGCTGCCCGCCGGGACTTCCGCCAATGGTATTGTCGCGATAACCGGACATATAGAGGATCTTTAACCCGGGTGCGCGAGTGCTCAGTTCGCGGCCTAATTCGAAGCCGGTCATCTGCGGCATCACTACGTCGGTGAGCACCATGTCGATCTTGTGGCCGTTTTTGTCGTAGACGGCCAGGGCCGCGCCGCCGTTGCTGGCCTCCAGCACATCGTATCCGTTGGAACGGAGCACCGCGGTTACCAGTTTGCGAACACCTTCCTCATCGTCCACCAGGAGGATAGTTTCCGAGCCCCGGGGGGAAAGCTTGCGCTCGGGTTCCACCACGGGCTCGCGGACCCGCGGTAGATACATTTCGAAAATGGTCCCGCAACCGGGCTGGCTGTAAACAGTGATTTGGCCTTCGCACTGCTTCACAATCCCATAAACCGTGGCGAGCCCCAGTCCGCTGCCTTTGCCGGGGTCCTTAGTCGTGAAAAAAGGTTCGAACAGCCGCGAGCGGATTTCCGGCGGCATGCCGACACCGGTATCGCTCATCGCCAACATGACATAGGATCCCGGAGCGATACCCAGGTTCTTGCTGCCGGGCTCTTCCAGGTCGGCATTCGCGGTCTCGACGACCAGTTTGCCGCCCGTGGGCATGGCATCCCGCGCATTCGTGGCAAGATTGATGATCACCTGCTCGATCTGCGAGGGATCGGCTTTGATGCGTCCGAGATCGGAGCCGGGCAACAGAATGAGCTCGATCGTCTGGCCCAGGAGCCGGCGGAGCATCGGCTCCATTCCCGCCACCACGGTATTGAGATCGAGCACACGCGGCTGAACGTCGGGGCCTTTGCTAAATGCCAGCAGATGGCGTGTCAGGGCGGCGGCGCGGTCGCCGGCATAAATGATTTCGTCCACGAAACGGCGCGTGGGTTGTGCGGAGGAAATCTCGCTTCGCAGCAGTTCCGCATAACCCGTGATCACCGTCAGGACGTTGTTGAAGTCTCCGGCGATGCCGCCCGCCAGCCGGCCGACGGCGTCCATCTTTTGCGCCTGTGTTACCTGTTCTTCCAGGTGCCGGCGCTTGCTGATATCGCGGAACACCAGAATACCGCCTAAAGTCCGGCCGGAGTCTTCCCGAACGGGAGCGGCGCTTTGCTCGATCGGCACTTCCGCTCCGCTTCGGGAAATCAGCAGCGGATGCTCTTGGAGCGTGACCGTCACTCGCTCGCGCATGGCCTTTACGAGCGGATTCGCGACCGGCTCGCGGCGCTTTTCGTCCACCAGTTGCATGATCTCGGTCACTGCTTTGCCCCGTGCTTCAGACGCGGCCCAGCCGGTGAGCGTCTCGGCAACGGAGTTGAGGAAAGTAATGCGGCCTTCCGGGTCGGTAGCGACTACAGCGTCTCCGATACTGGCAAGGGTGCTTGCGAAGAGCCGCCGGTTTTCGTGCCATGAGGCGGTCAGCCACGTGATCAGCAGGGCCAGCGCCAAAAATCCAACGATCCGAACCCATGCGCTGACCCGAGTTTCCTGAGATAAACCCGATCCGAGAAGAAAGTATGCGATGACGGCACTGGAACAGACGCTCGCAATGACTCCGGCCGCCATTCCACCGTACCAGGCGCTGGCCCCGATGGCGGCGATGAAAACGAGGAAGGCATCGGCGCCCAGGAAAGGCCGCACCAGAATCGAGACGAGAATGGCCAGCGCAGTCAGAACCAGCGCGAACACGCTGCCGTGCAACGGATGTTTGAGCGCTTCCATTCGCGAAGTCCGGCTACAGCATACTACAGCGCATCTGTATGGGCCGGTGTGCTTTTGTACAACGGAGGCTGCCCCGGCGGCCGCGTCTTCCAGCGCCGGTGAATCCATAACCACTGCTCCGGATGCGCGCGGATGACGGCCTCCAGCCGCGTGTGGAGTGCCTGCGTATCGCGCGCAATCTCCCCGGTCATCGAAACCGGAGGATAGAGGCGGAGAATATAGCGGCGCTCCGCATCGGACCAGACTGCGAACCCTGGTATCACCGTGGCGCCCGTATGTGCCGCGAATCTCGCGAAGCTGGTGGCGGCAGAAGCGGGAACGCCAAAGAAGTCGACAAACACGCTGGCCTCGCTCGCGGCATTCTGATCGATCAGCACTCCAACCGCTTCGTTCTGGCCAAGAGCCTTCAGGATGGATCGCGCAAAATCCTTCTTTCCGAGAACGCGGTTGCCGGAAAGCGTTCGGCGATGTTCCACGAACCGGTCGAGGAGAGGATTGTCAAGAGGACGCACCACTACATTCATTGGGCCGGCAAAGTAAGCGTGGGCATATGCGCTCAACTCCCAATTGCCCAGGTGAGCCGTGGCAAACAAGACACCACGTCCCGAGCGCACCGCCTCTTCGAAGTGCTCATAGCCTTCCGGCCGGATCCAATGTTCCAGCCCGTCTTTGTGGATGGAAGGAAACTTCGCGAACGTAACCAGCAGCCGCGCGATGGAGCGGAACACGCCGTCGATAATCTCCTGTCGCCGCGCCGGTCCAAGTTCGGGCCAGGCCAGCAACAGGTTGCTTGCGGCAATACGGCGGTAACGGGGCAGCGCCAGATCCAGCAGGCGCGTGTAGCCGCGAGCCAATCGGTACGCCAGCGGCAACGGCGCCCACTCCAGCGACTTGAGAGCGCTCAAAACCGCCGCGTACTCGATGACGTTGCGCAGATGGGAGCGGGGAGGCCGCATGCGCTCACTCGATCCAACCACCCCCCAGGACGAGATCACCATCGTAGAAAACCGCCGCCTGCCCCGGAGTGACGGCACGCTGCGGTTCATCGAAAACCACTTCGACGCGCCGCGGGTCGGAAGTACCGCGTACAGTGGCAGGCGCCGCAGCATGCTTATTCCGGATCTTGACCTGCGCCCGCACGAAATCGCCGCATCCGGCTATTGAAATCCAATTAACACCCCCAGCGAAGAATCGCGGGCACAGCAATTCATCGCTTCCGCCGACGATCACGCGCCGCGATTCCGGTTCAGTGGCAATAACGTACAGCGGTTCTCCGGTGGCGACTCCCAGGCCCCGCCGCTGGCCTACCGTAAAGTGATGCACTCCCGTATGTTCGCCGAGTGTGCGGCCGTCGCGCGTCACGATCGTGCCGCGCGTCCGCCGGGGTTCGATTCCCGTGTCCTTCAAATATGCGTCCAGGAAGGCCGCATAATCGCCGTTGGGTACAAAGCAGATCTCCTGGCTGTCGGCCTTCGCCGCAACGCTTAGATCCAGGGAGCGCGCCAGTTCGCGAACTTCCGGCTTTGTCATCTCGCCCAGCGGGAAGAGCGTGCGCTCCAGTTGCTCCTGCGTCAGGCCGAACAGGAAGTAGGTCTGATCCTTCGAGAAATCCACCGCGCGCAGCAGTTGATATCGGCCCAAGGACTGGCAATAGCGGATGCGCGCATAGTGGCCGGTCGCGATCTGCGCCGCGCCGACGGCATCCGCCATCTCCAGGAAGCGGTCGAATTTGATGTAGTTGTTGCAAAGTGTGCACGGGATGGGCGTGCGGCCGGCGAGGTACTCCTCCACGAAGGGCTTGACCACCTGTTCCTCAAACTGCTGCTCGAAATTCACTACGTAATAAGGAATTCCCACCTGCTCCGCCACACGGCGCGCATCGTAAACATCGTCGAGCGAGCAGCAGCGTCCGGCGCCGGACGCGGTTCCGCCCTCCGGAGAAAGTTCCGGAAATCGGCGCTGGTTCCAGAGCTGCATGGTTAGTCCCACGACGCTCCGGCCCTGGTCCACCAGCAGGGCGGCTACCGTGGAACTGTCGACACCGCCGCTCATAGCAACGGCGATCGGGGCGTCAGGCATGAACCGAGATCCTGCGGAGGTGCTTCACTGAAGCTTCCAGGGCTTCGATCAAGCCGTCTACCTGATCGGCGGTATTGGAACTGCCCAGGGAGAACCGGATGCTGGAGCGCGCCCGCTCCGCCGAAAGCCCGATGGCGGTAAGAACGTGCGAAGGAGTGACCGCGCCGCTGGAACAGGCCGAGCCCGTGGAAACGGCGAACCCGCGCAAATCGAGCGCGATGACCAGCGCCTCGCCGTCGATTCCATCGAAACAGATATTGGTCGTGTTACCGGTCCGGCTGTCGCGCGCGCCGTTGACACGCGTATCGGGTATGCGTTCCACAACTGCGCGCTCGAGGCGATCGCGCAATTGAGCGGTTCGGACCGCCTCGGTCGTGAAATCACGAGCAGCAAGTGCGGCAGCCGCTCCAAAACCCGCAATCCCAGGTACGTTCTCCGTCCCCGGACGGCGGTCACGCTCGTGATGGCCGCCGAACGTGAGCGGCGCGAGTCGCATTCCTTTGCGCACGTAAAGCGCGCCCACACCCTTGGGCGCATAAAGCTTGTGTGCGCTCATGCTGTACAGGTCCACGCCAAGCGCCTTCACGTCGACGGGGATCTTTCCCAGAGCCTGCACGCCATCCACATGAAACGGCACGCCGGCTTCGCGCGCCACCCGGGAGATTTCGGCGATCGGCTGAATGGTGCCCAGTTCATTATTGGCGTGCATCACGGAGATCAGCGCCGTCTCCGGCCGCAAAGCCCGGCGCACGTCTCCGGGATCGGCAACGCCGTTCGAACCGACAGGCAGAAGCGTGGCTATGCACCCCTCCCGCTCCAGTTGGGCGCAAGCGGCAAGCACTGCCGGGTGTTCGATTGCCGTAGTGATCACGTGACAGCCGCCCGGAGCCTTGCGGGCCAGCCCCAACAACGCCATGTTGTCGGATTCGGTACCGCCGCTGGTAAATATCAATTCGGCCGGGCTGGCGTGGATCAATGCCGCCACTTGGCGGCGTGCCATTTCCAGCCTCTGCTTGGCAGCCTGCCCGAAATAGTGAATGCTCGACGCGTTACCATACGTTTGGCCCAGACACGACACCACCGTCTCCAGGACCTCCGGAGCTACGGGTGTGGTGGCGTTGTGGTCGAAATACGCGCGCTGCACTGAAAGTCATTTTAGCAATGGCCAAACCGATCGTTACTTTGACTACGGATTTCGGGCTCTCGGATCACTTCGTGGGCGTCATGAAAGGGGTCATCCTCGGCATATGCCCGGAGGCCAGGATTTTGGATATCAGTCATGCCGTAACCCCATTCGGCATTGCCGAGGGTGCCTATCTGATCGGCCAAGCCTATGGTTACTTTCCGCCCGGCACAATTCATGTAGTCGTGGTAGATCCGGGAGTAGGCTCGGCGCGCCGTCCCATCCTGGTGGAGGCGGCACGCCAGTACTTTGTCGCCCCCGATAATGGCGTGCTGGCAGTCGTTTACTCGCGCGAGGAACACAAAGTCCGCGCCCTCACCAACGACCGGTTCTTTTTGAAGCCGGTTAGCCGGACTTTCCATGGACGCGACGTCTTCTCGCCGGTGGCCGCGCATCTCGCCGCCGGGAGCCCGCCGCGGCAGTTCGGAGAAACTCTCCGAGAATACTCCTGGCCCCGGTTCGACCAGCCGCGTCAGGAGGGCCGAAATTCGTGGACCGGGGGCATCCTGCATATCGATCAGTTTGGCAACGTGATCACAAATTTTTCTAGCGGCGAATTCTCCCAACTCGCCGAACGCCCCTTCCGGATGTCGGTCAGGAGCCGGAACATCCGGGCCTGGGCGGAGAATTATGCCGAAGGTCGGCCGGGTAAACCGTTCGTCATCGCCGGCAGTTCCGGTTACCTGGAGATTTCGCTGAACCAGGCTTCCGCAGCCCGCTTTCTCGGCTGCACAATTCACGACCCCCTGCGGCTCAAGATCTCCTGAACCTGTGCAGAACTTCAGTCCTTCCGGTACGGGGTTCTATAAACCTAACTTTGGTTAACGGAAAAACCCTACCCCTGCATCAGAGAAGGGGAATTACCCCCCTTTAAGGGTAGTTAAAGAGTTAACTTTATTCTGCAAATAGGTGTTGCACGCCCCCTACCTCAATGTTAGACTCGTTATGGATTGTATAGTACCTCCGTCCAGCAGTATTAAGAGAAACGATGTTTGCCAGTATTCTCATCACGGGCGTTTCCTTAGTTCTTCTGGTCTATTGGTTCCGATATAGCTGTTTGCTTTTGTTACGAACGAAGACTGAGCAGTCCCTCACGGTCCCCGGAAGCCATTTCAGTTTTTTGGACATGCGGCGCAGGCTGCACACCGAGGCCAACGTCGAGCCGCTGTTACGATCGCTCGAAAGGGATTATCAGGTGCTTACCTACCTGTTACGGCACTCACGTAGTTTCGGTTCTCAGTCCCTCGAAGATCGCCTGCTGATACTGGACTACAAATGTATGCAGCTTTGGTACAGGGTCACCCGCACCGTCGCTCCCCAACAGGCCCGCCGGGCCGCGTCCGAAATGGCGGGCGTTCTCGCCTGTCTGGCTCATAAAATGGGCGCGCAAACCCGCCTCCAAAACTAATCCCACCGGTTCCGTACTTTCAGATAAACTGGCGCAAATTTCCGGGCTGCCGCGTGCTCTACAATGAAGAGCAATGGGAAATGAAGCGACACTTCGCGAGGCTGTCGAGCGCCTGAATGCCGTTCGACGGGAAATCGGCAAAGTAATCGTAGGGCAAGACGATGTAGTGGAAGGCGTGCTGATATGCCTGCTCTCCGCGGGACACGTGCTTCTGGAAGGAGTGCCGGGCCTGGGAAAAACCACACTGTTGCGCACGCTCGCGCGTACGCTGCAATTAAAGTATTCCCGCATTCAGTTCACGCCCGATCTCATGCCGGCGGATATTGTCGGCAGCATGATCATCGAGAGCGACGATCGGGGGGCGAAGGCGCTGCGCTTCCAGCAGGGCCCCATTTTCGCAAACCTGGTGCTGGCCGATGAAATCAATCGTGCCACGCCAAAGACGCAGTCGGCGCTCCTGGAGGCCATGCAGGAACGCACCGTAACCAGCGGCACCAGCACCCATGAGCTGGATCAGCCGTTTCTGGTGATGGCGACCCAGAACCCCATCGAGATGGAAGGCACCTATCCTCTGCCGGAAGCGCAACTCGATCGTTTCCTGATGAAGATTCTGGTGACCTATCCCAGCCGTAGTGAACTGAACCGCATCGTCGATCGCACGATTCAGCCGGAATTGGAAACGCCGATGCCGGTGATGGATCGCCAGGCCATCCTCGACGTGCGTTCCGTTTGCCGGGAGGTGCTGGTTGCGCCGCACGTTCAGGACTACGCCATCCATCTGATCATGTCCACCCAGCCGGAACAGAACGAAGCGCACGAACTGGCGCGCAAATACATTCGCTACGGCAGTTCTCCGCGCGGCGCGCAGGCGCTGGTGGAATGCGGAAGAGTCCGAGCCTTGATGCGAGGCCGTTACCACCTTTCCATCGAGGATGTGCAAAAAGTGGCCGCGGCGGTGCTTCGTCACCGCATCATCCTGAACTTCGACGCGCATGCGGACGGGCAAACTCCGGAGACGATCCTCAGCGTCATTATCAGCGAAGTCACCGCGCAGGTTTCGGCGGCGTAGGACTATCCCATGGCTGACGCGGCGCCGTTGCTTGATCGCGAGTTTCTGGAAAAGCTCGAACGGCTGACCATTCACTGGCAGAAGTCGTTCGCTGGCCTGGTGGGAGGCCACAATACCTCGCGATTTGCAGGCGCTGGCCAGGAGTTTCTGGACCATCGCAGTTTTCACCACGGTGACGACCTGCGCGCCGTGAACTGGCGCGCCTACCTGCGGCTGGAAAAACTCTTCCTGAAAATGTTCCAGGTGGAGCCCAGAGTGCCCGTTCGCATGCTGCTCGACGTCAGCGCCTCCATGACCGCGCACGCCGGCGCCAAGCTGGACTACAGCCGGAAGCTGGCTGCAGCGCTCTGTTATGTCGGACTGGTGCGCCTCGATAGTATCGAGATCCACGGATTCTCCGACAGGCTATCGCAGCGGTACCTGTCGACGGGGGGCCGCCACCGGATTTCGGGAGTCATGGATGGCATAGCCGGCATGACGCCCGGCGGGCGCACCGATTATCTCAAAGTAGTGCGCGAGGTCATCTCCAGCTACGCGCAACGAGGAGTGCTGATTATCATCTCCGATTTCCTGGATGATAACGGCTGCGAGAAAGCGCTGGCGTATCTCGCCGATTTCGGTCATGAGCTGATGCTCTTGCACATTTGGGCGGATGAGGATCGAACACCGCCCTGGCTGGGGGAACTGGATTTGCGCGACTCCGAGAGTGGAGCGGCCATGAAGCTGGATATAGACGAGCAGGCGCGGTCGCGATATACTCTCGCTTTCGACGAGTACTGTATGGAGCTGCAGCGGCTGGCTTTGCGCAGCGGCGGCCGCTATGCCGGCATCGCTACATCGCAGCCGCTCGAGAGCGTCATATTTGGCGATCTTATCCGCGTGCGTGGGATCGCTTGAGGGGAATTCCGCCGCATGTATTTTCTTAACCTTTCCCTGGGGCAGTTCCTGGCGGTATTCGGAACCGTATCTGCCGTATCCGTTGCCCTGTACCTGCTGGATCGTTCGCGGCGCCGGCAGGTGGTTTCGACGCTCCGTTTCTGGGTAGCGGCGGAGCAGCCTTCGGTAGTGGCGCGGCGGCGGCGCATCCAGCAGCCCTGGTCGCTCGTGCTGCAACTGGTGAGCATGGCCCTTCTCCTCCTCGCGGTCGCGCAACTGCGTTTGGGCGCGCCCGAAGGCGCGGGGAGGGATCATGTGCTGATCCTGGAAACCTCGGCGTGGATGGGCGCCCGCCTGGGGAACCGCACCCTGATGGATACCGCTCGGCAGCGTGCCTGGCAGTACGTTCGGGCGCTGCCTGGCACTGATCGTGTAATGCTCGTGCGCGCCGACGCCCTCGCGACCCCCGCGACCGTCTTCGAACCGGATCGCAAGAAACTGGAAGCGGCAATTGCCGGCTCCAGCCCGGGATCCACGGCGCTCAATCTCGAACAGGCCATGAGCTTCGCGCGGCGTATCCAATCGCAAACCGGCCGGCGCGCCGGCGAAATCGCCTTTGTCGGGACTGGCCGTACCGTGGAAACCGATTCCACCAATACTACGATGCCGCGCAATCTGCGCGTGATTCCCATCGCCGACAATATCGAGAATTGCGGGTTGCGGAAGATCGGCATTCGCCGGTCGAACTCGGATCGCGATCTGTGGGAAATTTATGTTTCTGCCCGCAACTATGGCACGCAGGCACGGACGGTAACGATTACGATCGACTTCGGGCCCCCGAACGAGGCGGCGCGGGTGGTAGTCGGATCGCAGCGGCTGGTTCTGCAGCCGGGCGCCGACAGCGAACAGAGTTTCGAGTTTCGAACGCTCGCCGCGGGCATCGTGGGGGTCAATCTCACGCCGCACGACGCCTTCCCCGCTGACGATAAGGCCGCAATGGAACTGCCGGCGGAGCCGTCCTTGCCCGTGACCGTGTACTCCGACCGTCCCGAACTGATGCGGCCGCTGCTGACACCCAACCTGCGCGTCGCGGCCGTCTATAAAAAGCCGTCCGAGTATCAGCCCTCCGATGCCGGGTTGGTGATCCTCGACCGTTTCATTCCCCCGCAGCGGCCCAGGGTGGATTCCGTGTGGATCGACCCGCCGGCTCAGGGGTCCCCGATTTCCGTGCGCACGGTCGCCGAGCAGGTTTCGTTCGCACGCTGGGACAATGCTCATCCCGCGGCTGCCGGATTGCGCAGCAAAGATTTCAAACTCGAGAAGACTTCCGTATTCGAAACCGCCCCGGGCGACGCGAAGCTGGGCGAAATCGAGGCAGGCCCGGTGATCGTCGCCCGTCCGGACAAGCCGAAGGTTGTCGCGTTCGGGTTTCATCCTGGCCTCTCGGCCATGAAATATGAGCTCGCTACGCCGATCCTGTTCGCTAACCTGTTCCGCTGGTTTGCACCGGATATCTTCCGCCGCTCGGAATTAAGCGGCGCCAGTGTGGGCGCCGTAAAACTGGAGATGGATCAGGATGTCACACCGGCCGGAGTGCGCGTTCTCGCGGAAGATGGTTCTGCTCTTCCGTTCATCCTGCGCGGCCGCTCGTTGCAGTTCTTTTCGGGCAATCCCGGGGTGGTGCGCGTACTTTCCGGCGATCGCGAGTATATCTACTCCATGACGCTGCCCCAACTCGGGGAAATCAAGTGGATGCCGCCCGCCGACGCCCGCCGGGGGATTCCGAGAGCGCAGCCGCTGGCATCCGCGGCACAGGAACTGTGGCCCTGGCTGGCGCTGGCGGGTGCAGTGGGGTTGCTCGTGGAATGGCTGTTGTTCGGACGCTTCCGGCGGAACATGCGGCAGAGAGTCGTGCTTCACCGCAGCGCCGCGGCCGAAGTGGAGGTGGCACGCCGATGAGTTTCCAACATCCCTGGCTTCTGCTATTGGCCCTTTTACCCGCGGCCTGGGCCGCTTGGGACTGGCGGACCTCGGCCCGCCGCTTGGGGCTGCTTCTGAAGGCGGGTGCTTTAGCCGCGATTGCCCTGGCGCTGGCAGAACCGCGCATCACGGTCTATCAGAACAAGGTCGCGGCGGCTGTGCTCGTGGACACGTCGGCCAGCGTTTCGCCCGATGACCTGCGCACCGAATCTGTCTTCGCCACCGAAGCCGAGAAGGCCCGGGGAGGCAACTGGACGCGGATTGTTCCTTTCGCACGCAACACGCGCAACGCTGCGCCGGAAGAACATCCCAAGAACGTCTGGCAGTTGCGCCACACGGCGGGAAGTCCGGGGCATGGCACCAATCTCGAGTCGGCGATCCGCGATGCGGCTGCCTCGCTCCCCCCGGGAATGACGGCGCGTATCGTGCTCGCCTCCGACGGCAACGAGAATCTGGGAAGCGTGACACGCGCCATCTGGCAGGCGCAGCAATTGGGCATTCCCATCGATACCGTTCCGCTAGCCGGCAAGGCCAAGCCGGAACTCCGGTTGGAGTCGGTGTCGGTGCCTCTCCAGGTATTTAGCGGGGAGCGCTTCCCGATCGAAATCACCGTGGAGGCGCCGCGCGCCTCCCAGGCAACCGTGGAGATGACCGCGGAGGGTAAGTCTCTGGGAACCAGTCCCGTGGAACTGGCGGCCGGCGTAAACCATCTGCGGCTACACGCTCATGTGAACTCCACGGGCGCGATCGATCTGGCCGGTAAGGTTGTGGCGCCGGGCCTGGGAGAGGCCAGCTTCGAGCAGGCGATCACCCTCCGGCGTCCCCGCGTGCTTCTGGTCTCCAACGATCCTCAGGCCAGCGAGCAGCATTTGCTCCGCGTCCTCGAAGCGAACGAGTTTGAAGTGCAGCGCTCGAATGCCGGAATTCCGAACAAGCTGGATGGCTTTCAGCTCGCCATTATTAACAACTGGGACATGCAGACCATCTCCGATGCGCGCAAGGCGGCCATCGAGGACTATGTCAAAAAAGGCGGCGGCCTGGTATGGATCGCCGGCGAACACAATGTCTACGTCGAAAAGAAGGGCGAAGAAGACCGCCTGGAGCAAACGCTGCCCGCGAAACTGGCTCCGCCGCGCACGCAGGATGGCACCACCGTGGTGCTCATCATCGATAAGTCTTCTTCCATGGAAGGGCGCAAGATGGAATTGGCCCGGCTCGCCGCCATCGGCGTGGTGGAGAATTTGCGCCCCATCGACTCGGTCGGAGTTCTGATCTTCGATAACACGTACGAGTGGGCCGTGCCCATTCGCAGGGCAGGCGATCGCAACGCCATCAAGCGCCTGATTGCGGGCATCCAGCCGGAAGGCGGTACGCAGATTGCCCCCGCGTTACGCGAAGCGTATTCGCGCATCCTGCCGGAAGACGCCGTTTACCGGCACATTGTTCTGCTCACCGATGGAATTTCCGAAGAGGGCGATAGCATGAACACGGCTGCGGAAGCCAAAAGAAATCGCGTCACGATTTCGACTGTCGGGCTGGGCCTGGACGTGAATCGCGCCTTTCTGAGCAAGGTTGCCACCGGCGCCGATGGCAAATCGTATTTCCTCGACGACCCCGCCGGCCTGGAACAACTTCTCCTGAGGGACGTGGAAGAACATACCGGGATGACTGCGGTAGAGAAGCAATTGCGGCCGCGCGTAATGCACAAAGCGGAGATCCTCGAGGGCGTCGACGTTGAAAACGCGCCGCCGCTCCAGGGATACATTCGGTTCCAGGGTCGTCCTACGGCCGACACGATTCTGGAAGCGGATCAAAAAGATCCCCTGCTGGTGCGCTGGCAGTATGGATTGGGGCGCTCGGCCGTGTTCACTTCCGATGCCAAGAATCGTTGGGCAGTGAACTGGATCAGTTGGGCGGGGTTCGACCGTCTATGGGCCAATATTTTTCGCGATCTGCTGCCGCACGCGCCCGAAACGGAAGCCACGGCCGATTTCGATCGCGCGTCCAATGAGCTGGTAGTGGACTATCGCCTTTCACCGAATGTGCCGGACCCGGCTGCTGTCCCGGACATCTACACGATCGGTCCCGACAACTTTCAGGCTCCCCTGAAGGTGAGCAAAATCGCGGGTGGACATTATCGGGCGCGCCTTACAATCGGACAAAATCAGGGCCTGTTTCGCATCCGCCCTCTGGCCGACGATCCCGCGTTTCCGGAAGTGGGTTTCTATCGCCAGGAAGATGAATTGCTGGAGTACGGCAATAATGAGCAGTTGTTGCGCCAGGTGGCCGCCGCCACCGGCGGTCATTTTCAACCTTCGGCGCGCCAGGTTTTCGAATCGGGCGGGCGCAGCACCTCTACCACGATGGACTTATGGCCGGCTTTCCTGGCTTTAGCCCTGTTGATGAATCTCGCGGAACTGGTGATGCGGAAATCCAAGGGACTGCTGGAATCGCTGAAGTTCAGGCCCCATGAGGGCACTGCGTAGCGCGCTTACCGAGCCCGACCGTCAGGGAGCGGTGGTCGCACGGCTTCCCTCAGCATCGTCCTAGATGTCGCGCCCGAAATCCAGATACCCTAACTGCTCCATTTTGTGGGTGATTTCCTGGTCGGAAACGGCGCCATCCGGCTGAGCCAGTTCCCGCTCCAGAGTTTCTTCGATAAATTGCTGGGGCGAGGCGTGTCCCTTGAGCTCGGCAAATTTCACCAGCCTGGTCCACAGATTTTCGTTTATCTCTACGGTACGCGACATATAAAGTTCGCCCCTTCGGGAACTTGAACAGAGTGTAATCCCATGGACGGGGGGTGTGTCAATATCGCCGTTGTTTTCAGAGTACTGTATCGTTCCGAAATGAGTTCACCATCAGACCGGAACACCCCTTTCAGCTTTAAGCCCCTTCGGACGATAAGCAGCATAGAAGCGGCCAGTTAGCAGCGGTGCGCTTCCAGAGGATAATGATGCGAATCTTGTCGCCCGGCTGGCGTCTATGGGAATAATCGGAACCCTGGCTGCAGGATTTCTCGTCTCGTTCGGCCTCCGGGCCGCCCCCGCCGGCGTGCTGGTAGCGTACGAATCCGGAGTGGAGGCGTTCAGCCAGGCTCTGAACGGGTTGAAAGCCGGGCTGGGTCCCGGGAATCTGCACGCCATGGACGTTCGCGCCGCGGGCGCCGGGTCGGAATTGGCGCGCAGCCTTTCGGCGCGCGACGCGCGCTTATTAGTTGCGATGGGAAGCGAGTCAGTGGCCCTGGTGCGTTCGCGCAATCCCGGGATTCCCGTGGTGGCGACCATGGTTTTGCATGCGCCGGACGACAACCTCGGCGCTCATGTGATTCTGGATCTGCCGTTGCAAAAGGTTTTGGGTGTAATGCGGGTACTTCTACCGCAGCACCGCCGGGTGGGAATCATTCGCAGCCGGCTGCGTGCTTATGAGACTGCGGAGATTCTCGAGGCTGCCGCGCGCAAAGAAGGCTTCACCGCGATCGTGGTGGACTGCGAAGGTCCGGGCGGTCTGCTCAAAGCAGTAGCAACGTTCAGCGGGCGTGTTGATATTCTGCTTTGTCTTCCGGATGCCGAATTGTATAACGCAGTCACCATCAAGCCCCTGATGCTCGCTTCGTTGGGACACCGGCTGCCGGTTGTCGGGTTCTCCCCGGCTTTTGTCCGCGCCGGCGCCGTGGTGGGCATTTATCCCGATTATGAGGATATCGGCCGGCAAACAGCCGAGATGGCGCTGCGCATAATGCGCGGTGAAGGCCGCGGCTTCGAAGAAGGTCCGCGCAAGGTGCATGCGGCCGTGAACGAGCGGGTCGCGCGTCTGCTGGGTATCGATCTTCATATCGGCGTCACCGCGTTCGAGGTGTTCCGATGAGAAGGCTGTTGCGGGAAAGTCTGCTGGTGCAGGTCCTGGCGGCGAGCCTGGCTCTCAGCGCGTTCATCATCGTCAGCCTGACGACCCTGTTTTTGTTGCAGTACAGCGGTGATTTTGAGCGTCAATTGCAGGCCCAGGCGGAGAACGCAGCGGATTTCCTCGCGAATCAATGTCAATTCGCGATGCTGGTGGGAGACCGCGGCGAATTGGAGCGGCTGGGCGCTATTGCCGTAGCCGACGAACGTCTCCTGTTTGTGGAGCTATCCGATGAGCAGGGCGGCGGACCTATTCTCGTAACAGGGGGTAGCTTTCCCCGCGAGGCGATTCCGGCGCTGCCCCAGCCGGGGATCCACTCCGCCGCGGGACACAATCTGATTGAAGTAACGCGTGCTGTCTTACCCGCCCGAGACAACCCGGAATGGGAGCACGGGCGAACGATTCCGGCGCGCCTTGGCGTGCTGCGCCTCGGCTTCTCGGTAGACAGGGAACGAGCCGCGCAGTTGCGCATCATCTGGAGAACCGCAGCCCTGGCGCTGACCGTACTCCTTATCACGGCGGGTGTACAGTCGGTGCAATTGCGCGGGCTCCTGCGCCCTTTG
>PSRJ01000011.1 GCA_003175985.1 Terriglobia bacterium | reverse complement strand
TAGTTCCGGCGCTGATGATCTCGATTTCCGGCGGCTTGATCGTGACGCGCGCCAGTTCCGATGAGCGCCTGGGCACCGATTTCGGCCTGCAGCTTTTCGGTAATCCGCAGCCGCTGCTGCTCGCCAGCGGCGTGCTGCTGGTGCTCTCGATTTTTCCGGGCTTGCCCACTATTCCGTTCCTGGCCCTGGGTACCGGGCTGGGCGCGGTCTCTTGGAATATGCGCAGGAAAGAAGCCGCCGCCGCGCGCGCTGGCGAAGTGGCCAAACCTGCGGTCACGACCAAGGAGAACCTGGAAGGTCTGCTGCGTGTGGAACCGCTCTCGATCGAAATGGGCCTCGGTGTCGTGAAATTCGTGGCGGGCGGCCAGGAGTCGCCTTTGATCAAGCGGATTTCAGCGATCCGCCGCCAACTAGCCGGCGAGCTGGGATTTCTGCTCGGTCCCGTGCGCATCGTCGACAACATGTCCCTGAAGGCCCACGAATACGTGATTCTGTTGAAAGGCGCCGAGGTCGGGCGCTATGAACTGGCAGCGGGATGCGAACTGGCCATCCCGGTAGGACGCGTCGAGAATCCCCCTGAGGGCAAGCCCACTCACGACCCTGCGTTCGGAATGACCGGCTGGTGGGTTCCCACCGATGCCGTGGCCGCGGTCCGCCGTGCCGGGTTCACTACCGTAGATCCCGTAAGCGTCATCGGGACCCATCTCACGGAAATCATCCGGCGGCACGCTCACGAACTGCTCTCACGCCAGGACAGCAAGAAGATCCTCGACCGGCTGGCTGTCGATCATCCCAAAGTCGTGGAAGATCTGGTCCCGAAACTGCTGCCGCTCTCGGCAGTGCAGCGCGTATTTCAGAATCTCCTCCGCGAGCGAGTCTCTATCCGCGACGCCGTGACCATTCTGGAAGCGCTCAGCGAAGGTGCGGCCACAACCCGCAATACCATCCTGCTCACCGAATTTGTCCGCCAGGCCATTCGCAGGATCGTGGTGAAGCCGTTCCTCAACCCTGCCGGCGAGCTGTCTGTTTACCTGCTCGATGCCTCTCTGGAGCAGACCGTGGAATCCTGCGTCGAGCATGGCGAAAATTCGAGCCACCTCACGTTAAATCCCCCGGCTTTGCGCGACGTGCTGCGCCGCATCGGTCAGAAACTCGGTAATCCGGAAGCGCCGGTGGCCGTGATTGCCAGCTCCGCTTCGCGCTACTTCTTCCGGCAGATTGTCGAGCCCACCATGCGCAACGTTTTCTTCTTGTCACACAACGAGATACCCAGCGAAATCAAAATTCATTCTTTAGGAGTAATCCAGTAACATGCTTGCATCCGACAAAAACTCCAAGCTTTACGTGAAGTCTTATTTTGCGCAGTCGATCGAAGCGGCCATCGAGCAGGCGCATGCGGAACTCGGCCCGGACGCTCTTCTGTTGAATTCGCGTGAGGCGCCCCCGGAGGCAAAACACCAAGGCGCTTACGAAGTAGTCTTCGGTTGCAAGCCGGCATCGAGCGGGGCGCCCGCCGAAATGCAGCGCGACCCGGTCGACGACCTGCGCCGCAAGATGGACGAAATCCGCGATATGGTCGCGCGCATTGGAGTGGCGCACGCGGCGCCCGCGGGTTCTGTTGCGGATGCCCTGCTGGCCGCCGGCGTGGACCCGGTGCTTGCGGTGGAAATCGAAATCGCCGTGCAACATCGCCTGCGCAATCAGAGTGTGATTGAGATGGGCCGGCTGAAATCGGGGAACTGGCCGCCAGCGGACGTGATGCGTGAGACGGCCGCGGAACTCGAAAGCCGTTTCGATATCGACCCTGTTATCGGGCGCATCACGGCTCTGATAGGGCCGCCGGGCGCGGGGAAGACCACGTGCCTCGTCAAGCTTGCCGTTACGCAGGGATTGGCCGCGCGGCGCGCGGTCCGCCTGATCTCCACCGACAACTACCGCATCGCGGCAGCCGCCCAATTACAGACCTACGCGGAAGTTCTCGGAGTACCCTTCACGCTGGCGGAGACGCCGGCCGCCCTCGCGCAAGCGATCGATGCGGCGCCGAACGATGCCCTGGTGCTCATCGACACCCCGGGATATTCCGCGGCATCGCTTGCGGAGTCCGGTTTCGACCTGGCCGCCTTCCTCCGCAACCGTCAAGATATTGACACCCACCTGGTTTTGACAGCCTCGATGCGCCTGGCCGATCTGCGGCGCATCGTCGATCGGTTCGAAGCCTTCCACCCGGCGAAACTTCTGTTCACGCGCCTCGATGAGGCGGAGTCTTCCGCTGCAATGTTTTGCGAGGCTGCGCGCACCCGGAAGCCGCTCTCGTTCTTCGGAACGGGACAGCTCGTGCCCGAAGATCTGGAGCCCGCGCGTAAGGAAACGATTACCCGCTTGTTGGCACGGGAATTGCCACAACCATGCGAAGCAGTCGCGTAAAACTGGAATGGGAACAACCCCGGCAGAGTATCGTCCTGTCAGTGACGAGGCCGCCATACTACGGCGTGAAGCCCTGGTCATGCAGCATCTGCCGCAAGTGCGCCTGATCGCGCGGCGCATTCATGATCGTCTGCCCTCGTATATCAGCCTCGACGACCTGGTCTCCACCGGCGTCATCGGCCTGCTCGCCGCCATCGATAACTTCGACGAATCGCTCAACGTTCAGCTCAAGACCTATGCCGAGCGGCGTATTCGCGGCGCCATCATGGACAGCCTGCGCGACTTGGATTGGGCGCCGCGTGAAACCCGCAAGCGGTCGAAAGTAATTGAAGCGGCCATTCACAAAGCTAAGCAGCGGCTCGGCCGCGAGCCCGCGGAAGAGGAAATTGCAGCCGAACTGGGAATCGATCCGGCCGAATATCAGCGCTGGCTCACCGACATTCAGGCCATCGATCTGCAAGCTCTGGAGTACGCAGGCTCCGATGGCAGCCGCGCCGACCTGTTGCGCGTTATTCCCGACACCAACGAGGATAACTGGCCTTCCCGGCTAGTCGAACGCGCCGAATTGGAGCGCATCCTGGCGCTCGCTATCGAACGCATGCCCAAACTGGAACGGACCATCCTCAACCTGTACTACTTCGACGAGCTGAGCCTCGCCGAAATTTCCAAGATCGTGAAGCTGCACCTTTCGCGGGTTGCTCAGTTGCGCGTGCAGGGCGTGCTCCGCCTGCGCAGCCACATGCAGCGGGTCTGGTCCGGGCCCCCGGGGAGGCGGCAGTGAGCACTTTGAACGCCCTGATGGAAGTCGAGTTCCCCATGCTGATCCGCTTCGGAACCACTCAGATGCTGCTGCAAAATATTCTTTCCCTTACCGAAGGCTCGGTGATTTCGTTTCCGCGATCGCCCGAGGAGCCGGCGGAACTTGTGGTGAATGGAAGGGTAGTCGCGCGCGGAACGCTCGTTTCGGCCAAGGGCAATTACGCCGTGCGCATTACGGAGGTAGTGGAGAATCCATGAATCTCGATTGGATCTTGAGCCCGCTCACGGTGTATGCGGTAGTCGGACTGAGCCTGGTGGTTTGTGTCTTCCTGTTTCTGTCCGCGAAATGGGAGGTCTGCCGTGTGCGCCAGGCGGCCAACCAATCCACATCCGATCTGTCAAAAAAGATGGCGGAAATCCAAGCCGCCATCGCCGATGGCCCTCCGGCTGCGCCCGCTGCTTCCGTAAATCCGCGCGTTTCCCTGAATTTGACCAAGCGCGCCCAAGCGCTGCGCATGCGGCGCCGCGGAGAGTCGCTCGAAAGCATTACTGCCGCCTTAGCTATCCCGCGCAACGAGGTGGAGCTTCTGATCAAGGTGCACGGCCTCTTGTCATCAACAGAGCCGCGACCGTAAGGGAGCGGTACCATGAAAGCGTCCGGCTCCGGACGCTATGCACACCAACCGCCTCGCCAACGAGAAAAGTCCATACCTGCTGCAGCACGCCCACAACCCGGTGGACTGGTTTCCCTGGGGCGAGGAGGCGTTCCGCAAGGCCCGCACGGAAGATAAGCCCATCTTTTTATCGATCGGTTATTCTACTTGCCACTGGTGCCACGTCATGGAACGCGAATCGTTTGAGAACGAGGATATCGCGGCATTAGTGAATCGCGAATTCGTGCCGATCAAAGTGGATCGCGAGGAACGGCCCGACGTGGATCGCATCTACATGACCTTCGTACAGGCCACCACCGGCGGCGGCGGCTGGCCCATGTCGGTCTGGCTCACGCCCGATCTGAAGCCGTTTTATGGAGGCACCTACTTTCCTCCGGAGCAGCGGTGGAATCATCCGGGATTCGGATCCGTACTGACGCAGCTCGCTCATGTCTGGCGCAACGACCGCCAACGAGTCCTCGAGTCGGCGCGTGAGATCGTCGAGCAGTTACAGAAGACCGTTTCCGTTTCCCAAGGGTCCCGTGCTCACTCCGCCGTGGATCATGCTGTCCTGGAGAGCGGATTCTTCGCCTTCCGGCGCAGTTTCGATTCCCGGCTTGGGGGCTTCGGCGACGCACCCAAGTTCCCCCGGCCTTCGGTCCACAATTTTCTGGTGCGCTATTACGCCCGCACGCGGAACCAGGAAGCGCTCGATATGGTGCTGCTCACGCTGCGAGAGATGGCTAAAGGCGGGATGCACGACCAGCTTGGCGGGGGCTTCCATCGCTACTCCGTGGACGAACGCTGGTTCGTGCCGCATTTCGAAAAGATGCTCTACGATCAGGCGCAGCTCGCCCTCTCCTATCTGGAAGCCTTCCAGATCACGGCCGATCCGATATACGCGGAGACCGCGCGCGATATTTTCGATTACGTCTTGCGCGATATGACGGACGAGGGAGGCGGGTTTTATTCCGCCGAAGACGCCGATAGCGTGATCGACCCGGCTGAGCCCGGACTCAAAGGAGAAGGCGCGTTTTATATCTGGTCCGCACGGGAAATTCTCGAACTCGTGGAACAACCGGCGGCCGGCTGGTTCGCCTACCGCTATGGCGTCGAGGAGCGCGGCAATGTACTCCACGATCCGCACGAAGAGTTCACCGGAAAGAATATTCTGTACCAGGCGCACACGGTCGATGAGGTGGCCGCGCATTTCAATCGCAATACCGGCGATGTTCATACCGCGATCCTTACAGCAGGGCGGACGCTGTTTGAGGCGCGCAACAAACGTATCCGGCCGCACCTCGATGACAAGATTCTCACCGCCTGGAACGGACTGATGATTTCCGCGTTCGCGCTGGGCGGAGCGGTCCTCAGGGACGCCCGCTACGCCGATGCCGCGCGCCGTGCGGCGGAGTTCGTGATCGCCCGCATGTATGAGCCCGCCAGCGGCATTCTGCTGCGCCGTTACCGTCAAGGCGAGGCTCTCATCCCGGGTTTTCTGGACGATTACGCACTGTTTACGCAGGCGCTGCTGGATCTCTACGAAGCGCAGTTCGATGCCCGCCACCTGGAGTTCGCCATCCGCCTCACCGAAAAGCAGAGCGAGCTGTTTGAAGATCCGCGGGAGGCCGGCTTTTTCAGTGCGGCCGCGGGCGATGCCAGTCTCGTGCTGCGCGTCAAGGAAGATTATGACGGCGCCGAGCCGTCTGGAAATTCCATAGCCGCTCTGAACCTGCTGCGCCTGGCGCAGATTACGGGGCGCGCGGGATTTCGCAATTCGGCCGAGCGATTGATCGCAGCGTTCAGCCCGCGCATTTCCGCTATGCCTGCCGCTTTGCCGCAAATGCTGGTCGCCTGCGAATTCCTGCTGAGTGAACCGCGGCAGATTGTGATCGCCGGAGAGCGGAACGCCGCCGATACGGTCGCCCTTCTCGAGACGATCCACTCGCGCTTTCAGCCGAGCCGGGTGATCCTGCTGCTGGATTCCCAGGCGACGCGGGAGGCGTTGGCCTCAGGGATTCCCGCGCTCGCCGGCATGACAAAGCTCGACGGCCGGGCCGCGGCGTACGTTTGCCAAAACTACACCTGCCAATTACCGGTCGCCGAGAGTGCCAAGTTGGCCGAATTGCTACAATGAGAAATTCACCGCTGCTTCCGTGAGCGTTCGCGCAATCTCATCACAGCGAACACGGGAAGCGATCACTTTCAGGAGGAATCATGGAAAGACCAGGCGCTACTACGATGCGAGGCAACCCTTTGACCCTGATCGGGCCGGAGTTGAAGTCAGGCGATGCCGCGCCCGATTTCAATGTCGTGGATGGTTCGTTAAAACCGGTGACTCTGAAAGACACGGGCAATTCCGTACGCATCATCAGCGTCGTGCCCTCGCTGGATACTCCCGTATGCGATGCGCAGACCAAGCGGTTTAACGAAGAGGCCTCCAAGCTTCCGGATGTCGATATCATCACCGTAAGCATGGATCTCCCGTTCGCCCAGAAGCGGTGGTGCGGCGCCTTCGGCGTGGACAAGGTCAAAATGCTGTCCGACCATCGGGATGGTTCCTTTGGCGCCAATTACGGCACGTTGATCAAAGATATGCGCATCGAGAGCCGCGCGATCTTCGTAGTCGATCAAAGCAACAAAGTCCGCTACGTGGAATACGTGAAGGAAGTCGCCGACTTTCCCAACTACGAAGCGGCCTTAGCCGCCGCCAAAAGCGCCGCGGCCGCGAAAGCCTGAGCGGCATTTCGCTTTCGAGGTTCCGCTGAGTTCGACGCCGACATCCGCAAGCCTGTTGACGCGCGCCGTGTCGAGCCCGCTGGTTCGCG
>PSRJ01000018.1 GCA_003175985.1 Terriglobia bacterium | reverse complement strand
CCCGCCGCTACGAACACGTTGCCGGCCGCGTCTGTGGCTACCGAATGCGGATTTGTAAGGGAGGAAGCTACCGTGGTGATAATGCCGTCGGGCGTAACCTTCCGCAAGCGCTGGTTCCCGGCGTCAACGATGTAAACATTGCCCGAGCCATCCACGGCCACGCTGGTGGGGCCGCTCAACAGAGCTCTGAACGCCGGTCCGCCATCGCCCGCGAAACCCGCCGGACCCATTCCGGCAATTGTGGTGATAATGGAATCACTTCCGATCCGGCGCACGGCGTTATTGCGCGTATCGGCAATGTAAACGGCTCCGGAGGAGTCTACGGCGACTCCCAGGGAATGATTCAGCGATGCCTGCAAACCACGAGAGCCGTCGCCAAAATAACTGGAATTGCCGTTGCCCGCGAACGTGTCGATTGTGCCATCGGGGGCTACTTTGCGCAGCCGCGAGTTGCCCGTGTCCGCGATCAGCAGGTTACCGCTGGAATCCACCGCAATTCCTTGCGGAGAGTTGAGTTGTGCATTGGTGGCCTTACCGCGGTCGCCCGAAAATCCCGGACTTCCGTTTCCGGCTACAGTAGTAATCACGCCACCGGGCGTCACCTTGCGTATCCGGTGATTGCGCGCATCGGCGATATAGAGGTTGCCGGCGGCATCGAAGGCCAGGGATGAAGGTCCGTCCAGTTGGGCGTTAGCGGATGAGCCGTTATCCCCGCTGAAACTGGCTGCGCCCGTCCCGGCGAGAACACTCAGCACGCCATCCGGCGTTATTTTCCAAACGCGGAAGTCTCCGCGCGCCAAGCCGCTTCCGGAACCGATCGAACCCTCGGTGAAGTAGACATTACCCAGGAAATCGACGGCAAGTCCTGTGGGTCCGTTCAACGCCACGAAGGTGGCAATCTCGCTGGCGTCTGCCAGCGGCGCGCCTTTGCTGCTGCCGGCGGCGCTGGTGATCGTTCCTGAGGGCGATACCTTGCGAATGCGGCTATTGCCGAAATCCGCAATATAGAGATTGCCGACCCGATCCACCGCAATGGCGGTCGGCAGCACTAACCCCGCGCTGACGGCCGGGCCGTCATCTCCAAACACGTTGCCGTTCCCGACACCCGCGACTGTCGTGATTGTTCCATCGGAAGCGATGCGGCGGACGCGATAATTCTGCGTGTCCGCAATATATAAGTTACCCGCGTTGTCCAGTGCCAGCGCTTCGGGGCCATTCAAAGCTGCGTCGGCAGCCTGCCCGCCATCGCCTCCAAACCGTGGCGCGCCATTGCCCGCGATGGTGACAATATGGCCGTCCGGCGAGACGGCGCGAATGCGGTTATTGTTCTTGTCGGCGATGTAGAGGTTCCCTACCGCATCCAGCGCCAGCCCGTTGGGGGAGTCCAGTTGTGCTGATACCGCGGGACCTCCATCGCCCGAAAATCCGGGCGTGCCTGTGCCGGCATACGTTGTGATAATTCCCGATGCGGAAATCCTCCGGACCGTGTGCGATGCCGTGTCGGCGACGTAAAGATTGCCGGCGCTATCGGCTGCGATACCGTTCGGAGCGCCGAGCTGAGCGCTAATCGCCGCGCCGCCATCCCCCGCATAGCCTGCGCGGCCCGTACCCGCAATCCGGATCAGCGTGCCCGTGCGATCAACCTCGAACACCGAACTCAGGCTGCCGAAATAGACATTCCCGGCGGAATCCACCGCCACGCGGGGCGGATCGCCAATGGATGCCCGAACTGCCGGGATCCCGGAAGCAGGCGGCACTCCACCCGCAACGGTGCTGATCATGTATTGTTGCGCCACGGCGGGAAGCCCCGCCAGAACAAGGATACATAGCTGCGTTGCGCGGCCTGCCTGGTTCACTTTCATACGGTTTCCTGAGGACTTACTATGGTAACAGTCAATCCGTGGCGCAGGAAGAAACGTAGGTGGCCGCGCGCACGTAAGACCTACTTAGCCGAGGGAACGCATCAATGACACATCCGGGGTATTTGTCTTTATTTCTCATAGCGGGCGGCATGACCGGCTTATGGGCGGACGAATCCGTGGTCTTCCGGAGCGACGTGGCGCTGGTGCGCGTGGAGGCGCAGGTCCTCGATCGCGATAACCGCACGATTACCGGGCTCGGCCCCCGTGACTTCCGCCTCTGGGAAGGCGGCAAGCAGCAAAAAATTCAGAGCGTGGATGCGGAGAAGTCGCCCATCGATCTGCTCCTGCTTCTGGATGTAAGCGCCAGTATGCGCCCCCACGTCGAGCGTGTTGCCGCGGCATCGCACGAAGCCATGCGGCAACTGCGCGATGACGACCGGATCGCCATCATGGTGTTTGACCGCGCGACGCGCGTGCGCATGGCGTTTCGCAGCAGCCGGTCGGAAGCTGAGCGCGAGATGCAGCGGCTGCTCGATCAGGAGACGTTCCGCGGCGGAACGGACATCACCCGTGGCCTTTATGACGCGATTTCCTATATGGAGCGCAGTGGGAGAAGGGACGCCCGCCGCGCCATTGTGATCGTCACGGATGACCAGACGGAACGTAATCGCGATGTGGAAGGCGTCTCGCGCGCGCTCACGCGGGCCGATACGATTCTCAGCGCTCTGATCGCTCCCGATGCGATGCGATGGCGGCAGCGTGGCGGTGGAGGTTATCCCGGCGGGAATTATCCGGGCGGCGGATACCCCGGCGGGGGCTATCCTGGCGGTGGCAATCCCGGCGGCGGAGGAGGGCTGGGCGGTATCATTCTTGGCCGCCGTGGCGGGTATCCTCAAGGCGGCGGCTATCCCGGCGGCGGTACCTTCGGCGGCACGCACCCGGCCGGCAGCGACGAAATCGCGATGAGTTCCGGCGGGGATAGTTTCCCGGTGGACGACGCTTACTCACTCGAGACTACTCTGGCGCGGATTCGCCAGCGCTATGCATTGCATTTCTATCTTCCCGAAGGGGTGAAGCCGGGCGAAGAACGGGATATCCAGGTGGATCTCGCCGATGCGGCGCGCGCCCGTTATCCCGGAGCTGACGTGCGCTATCGCCGCTCTTACTATGCGCCCAACGGAGTAGGTGGCAGGGTGGCGAGCCCTGAACCGGTAGTCGTCACCAGTCGCGGAAGGAACGAGCCGGCGGATCCTGAACCGGCTCCGCGAGACGATTCCGATCGGCCGCGCTTGCGGCGCCGATCGGGGGTGAGTCAGGTTCCCGACGCCCCGCGGGGCGGCCCGCAAATCCACGACGATGCGCCCGTCACTTCCTCGTCGCCCGCGGCAGCGCCTGCTCCGGAACCGGAACGCGGCGGTTGGCGGCCGACGAACGCGAACGAACCCTCGGATGCCGCACCTGCACCCGCCCCAGGCTGGCGGAAGGCGCGGCCTGACGAGCAGCCTTAGGCTTTAGGCCGATTCGGGCGCGTTCCCCGCCAGCGCGCTATGTTTGCGCCCAAACGGAAAATAGATCCCAAACCCGATCAGCAGCCAAACGAGGAAGCGCACCCAGGTTTCCAGCGGCAGGGCCATCATCAGGACCAGGCAAAACACGATCGAGACCGCCGGCAGCCAGCTTCCGCCGGGAACGCGGAATCCGCGGACGCGGTCCGGCTGCGTGCGGCGCAGAACGATGACGCCGGCCGAAACGACAATAAACGCAAAGAGCGTGCCGATATTGGCGAGATCGGCAAACGTTCCGATATCCAGAATCCCGGCGGGAATGCCCACTACGAGGCCTGCGATCCACGTGCTGATGTGCGGTGTGCCGTGCGTGGGGTGGATCGCGGAGAACGCCTTTGGAAGCAGCCCGTCGCGAGACATCGCAAACCAGATGCGCGCCTGGCCGTACTGAAAGACCAATAGCGACGAGACCATTCCGAGGATCGCGCCAATGCTCACCCACTGGCGGATGCCGTTGAAGCCGAGCGCCTTGAGCGCATTGGCCACCGGAGCGGCGTTGTTGAGCGTGTCGTAGCGGGCTATGCCGGTCAGCACGAGAGCCACGGCGATGTACAACACCGCGCATACCACGAGCGTCATGATGATGCCGAACGGAAGATCGCGCTGCGGGCGGCGGCACTCTTCCGCGGCTGTGGAAACCGAATCGAAACCGATGTACGTGAAAAAGACGATCGCCGAACCGGTGAGCACTCCCGAGAATCCGTTGGGCAGAAAGGGATGCCAATTGCTGGTGTTTACCGCGCGCGCCGCGCCAACCACGAAGATGACGATGGCAATGATCTTTATCGCGACCATCGCGTTATTCGTGCCGGCGCTTTCCCGGACGCCGCGCACCAGGATATACGTGAGCACCAACAGAATGATGAGCGCGGAGATGTTAAACCAGGCGCCGGTAAACTGTCCTTCGACGATCGGCGGTCCCGCCCACTTCGCCGGAAGGTGCCAGCCGAACGTGTTATCGAGAATGTCGTTGAGATAAGCCGAAAACCCGACGGCCACCGCCATATTGGATACGGCGTACTCGAGGATTAGATCCCAGCCGATGATCCAGGCCACAATTTCCCCCAGAGTGGCATACGCGTAGGTATAAGCGCTGCCCGCGATGGGGATCATTGACGCCAGCTCGGCATAGCACAACGCGGCAAAGCTGCACGCAAAGGCCGTGAGCAGGAACGAAAGCGAGATCCCCGGACCCGCGCCCGGCCGGCCGATCGTCGAAAACGCCTGGGAGCCGTAGCGCAGCAGATCCAGTATCGGCGCGTGGAGGATCGACTTGTAGCTGAGCATCTCACCGGCGGCGGCCGTACCGGTAAGGATAAAGATTCCTGAGCCGATGACTGCGCCTATGCCGAGGGCCGTAAGGCTCCAGGGCCCCAGCGTGCGGCGCAGCTTCTTGCCGGGATCTTCGGAGGCCGCGATCAGCGCATCAATGCTCTTCGTCCGGAAGATACTCACATGGGTTGGATGGGTGCGCCCTGCCGCACGGTTACCGCTTGCGCTGGCCTTGCGCCTGGTGACGGATCTTCTTCTTCATGGAGCCGCGGGCCACACTGGCCGCGCGTTTGGCCTTCGGAGCAGCCTTCTTGCGGGCTGCGCGCTTCGCTTTCTTACGTTCCAGTTTGTCGGCGACGTTCTTGGTATTCATCAGTCTCTTTTCAATCCTGCGTACTTTTCCACGAGTTTCTTCAATCCGAAACGGGGGAAGTTCACCGTGATCTTAGCATTGTCGCCGTCGCCTTCGCGGCGGACCACCGTGCCCGTGCCGTATTTGGGATGTTCCACGGTCATTCCCGCCCTGACCCTCCGGGAGGGCGCGGGAGGAGCCGGAGGCAGCGGTTTAGCCGGAATCGATGGGCGCGGAAATTGCGGCGGCGCGGTTCTGGGCTCGCCCGGCTTCGGGGCATTAAACGGAATGCCGCGCGCGCCGAAGAACTGGGAAATATTCTCCAGCGAATTGTAGGTCTTGCCCGTGAATGTGTTGCGTCGCGCGGCGCGGCGAACGTCGTGGCGCTCGCTGAAGAGATTCACTTCGCCCGCATCCTCCTGCGGACCCAGATTCACAATCAGATCCTCGGGAACCTCGCCGAGAAACCAGGAAGGTATCGAACGCTCCTGTTCGCCGCCCCCGAACCGGCGCCGGTAGCGCGCCCACGTCAAAATGAGGCGCTTTTCCGCACGCGTCATGCCGACATAACAGAGACGCCGCTCTTCTTCCAGCATTTCCGGAGAATTGATGGACCGGTTGTGTGGAAACAGTCCCTGCTCCATGCCGGCCAGGAAAACGACCGGGAACTCCAGACCCTTGGCGTTATGAAGAGTCATCAGCGTAACGGGCGCGGCTTCATCGTAGGCGTCGGCTTCGGAAACCAGGGCGGCATGGTCGAGGAACTCGACGATACCCTCGCCCCGTTCCGCGGCTTCCGCCGCGGCATTGATCAATTCATCTATGTTTTCCAGCCGGCCCACGGCGTCGGGTGTCTTCTCCTGCTCCAGCATGCGCCGGTAGCCGGTGCGGTCGAGAATGAATTTCAGCAGTTCCGGCAAGGGCGCGCCGCTCGCCACCAATTCCAGTTCCTGAATCAGATTCCGGAACGTCACCAGCGAGGATTGCGAGCGCGTCGAAAGCTGCTGGCCATCGATGATCGTCTCAATGGCATCCCATAGACTGAGTTTCTTTTCTCGCGCCACGGCCTCGATCTGCTCGACGGTAGTCCGGCCAATCCCCCGCGCGGGCGTGTTGACGATGCGCAAGAGACTGACGGAATCGGCCGGTGCCGTGGCCAGCTTCAGGTAAGCGATCGTATCTTTGATCTCCGCCCGCTGGTAAAAGCTGAATCCGCCCACGATGTTGTACTTGCGCCCGTACCGCCGCAACGCTTCCTCAATCTGTCGCGACTGAAAGTTGGTCCGGTAGAGAACCGCCACATGATAGCCGGGTTCGGCGGCCAGAAGTTTCTCGATGGTATCGGCAATGAACAGCGCTTCATTTTCAGCATCGAACGCCGCGTACAGGCCCAGCTTTTCGCCGGCGGCCGCTTCCGTCCATAGCTTCTTCCCCTTGCGGGCTTTGTTGTTCTCAACCACCGCTCCTGCGGCGCCCAGGATATTCTTCGTCGAGCGGTAATTCTGTTCCAGCCGGATGATCCTGGCCGCGGGATAGTCCTTTTCGAAATCGAGGATGTTCCGGATGTCCGCGCCCCGCCAGCTATAGATGGACTGATCCTCGTCGCCCACCACGCATACGTTTTGATGCGATTCCGAAACGAGCCGCATCAGTTCGTACTGGCTGCGGTTGGTGTCCTGGTATTCGTCGATCATGACGTAGCTGAGCCGGCGGTTCCATGCCTCACGAGTCGCGGCATCATGCTGCAGCAGCCGCACGGCTTCGAGCAAAAGGTCGTCGAAATCGAGCGCGTTGGCGCTGCGCAGGGCGCCTTCATACATCTCGAAGACGGCCGCAACGCGTTCCGCTTCCTGCGTGCTGGCTTCCCGATAAAGATCGGCCGGAGATTTCTTATGGTTTTTGGCGTGGCTGATGCGCGAGAGAGTCGCGCGGTATTGAAGAAATTCCTTTTCGTCGAGACCGAGGCCGCGGTAGGCAGATTTGATGATCCCAAGCTGGTCATCGTCGTCGTAGATAGTGAACCGGCGCGTAAAGCCCGGCCGGATGCGGGCCAGCGCATCGCCATCGCGGCGCAGCAGGCGCACACAGAACGAGTGAAACGTGGAGATGTTCGGCTGCGAGTCGAGCGTGTGGCCTTCGAGCAGTTTGGCTACCCGTTCCCGCATTTCGCCGGCAGCCTTGTTGGTGAAAGTTACGGCCAGTATGGCGAACGGCGGCACACGGCGGGAAGTGATGATGTGCGCGATGCGATGGGTGATGACGCGTGTCTTACCGCTGCCCGCGCCCGCCAGAATCAGTAGCGGTCCCTCGGTCTGAGCAACGGCCTCGCGCTGCTGCGCGTTCAGTCCCTTGAGGAAGTCCATGGGTTCGGGACAATCCGAGTGTAGCACGCGAGTGCTGTTTTTCAGCGGGAACTCACTGGGGAGCGCAGCGGTGTGCCGGGACCGGGAGGCACCAGCAGCGCAGTGACTAACACCAGTAGCAGAACGATGAGTGTCACGGTGTCGGGATCGATCATAGCCATCTCTTTCGGCCCACACGAATGCCGCAACCCACGAGCGATTCGGAGCGGCTGGGGAATAGGTGCGGTCCGCCTGAGGGCTTTTACGTTTTCTGTAGGGACTCGGCTATTCTAGCACGAATGTGAAGATTCGCACGGCGGGGTTGGGGCAGACGATTTACTTCGGTCGTCTGCCCCTTGCTCTCAATGGATATACAGGTTTGTCCCGGGCGAACAGTAGGCTTTTCCGCCTACCGCGGCGCACAGGACCAGTTGGGCCGTCTGCGGCGCAATGTCTTCCGGAATTGCAACATTCACCTGTTGCACGCCGGGAACATTGGGCGCCGGACCGGCATAGAGCGGAACCAGTCCAGTGCGGTCCTGAATCTGCGCGGAAACCGAAGCCGCCGTTGGTATCCCGGTCGCAAATATCTGCAGCACGGTTCCCGGCGCCGCCGGAACCGCGGCGGTGTTCTCGTGATTGTCCTGGTTCAGCACGCCATGCGCGAAAATGGCAGGCCATGCCGGAGCCAGCATCACGGTTTGTGCTGTGCTGCTGATGCCATCGGCCGTGACCACCAGGCTCGCGGAGGTTTTGGATCCCAGCCCATCAGGCACCTGCAGGTTGATTTGCGTGTCGCTCGTGTAAAGGAGCCGCGCCTGGAGGTCGTCGAACGTCACGGAAACGTTCTTGCCCCCCAGACTCGATCCCAGGATCGTTGCCAGAGAACCCGCCACCAATGGTGTCGCCGAAAACGTAGCAGCATTGACTACGCTCTTCACCGTTACCGTAACCTTGGGAGGCGGAGGAGGCGTTAAAGCCTGCACCGTAAGCGTAACGGGAATGGTCGCGCTCCCGGCCAGCGGCCCGGCATCGATCACGATATTCGCCTGGTATGTGCCCGGCGCTAAGGCCTGAGGCGTCGCAAATACTCTGACGCTTCCGTTGTTCTGGTTCGTAGATTGATCGAGCAGAATCCACGCCAAGCCGTTCGTATAGCTCACGATCGCCGTCCAGTTCATGATGCCGCCGCCGACATTTTGTACGGGAATATACCCCGGCGGGCTCAACATGGCGCCGCCAGCAATGGCGAAGAGCTGAATCGCGCCCGACTGTACCGCTAATTTGGGGAAATAGCCCGCCTGGCAATCGCCGAGGATACTGCAGTCGGAGGCCGGATCGGTGGCGGCAAAGCGGGGGTTCGGCGCGCTGGAAGAAGCCGTCCCTACCGTGGAAACCGGCGCCATCGAAATCGATTCGTACGCTACCGACGGCGCATCCACTTTGTCCAATCCGAGAAATGTGGGAAACTGCGCCGTCTCGATGAGGTTCGGATTCGCGTCCGCTACTTCATACACGGCGTATCCGGCGCCGTTCGTCAACGTAACCTCACTCACCGAGTTGAGAGTTACCGGGCTGGATCCGGTGGGCGTGGGCAGGGGAGTGCCGCCGGCGCCCGTAGCGTCGGCGCTCTGCACCCGGACCAGCAGCAGCGTGCCGCTGCCCGGCACATATTGTCCGACTGCCTGCGGCAGGCCAAGATCGCCGCCGGAAGTCGGCGTGAGTGCGTCGGAACCGGCCACCATGTCCGGAACGTACAGGTGCGCATTGGCGGGAAATCCCGTGTATTTCACGAGGAACCGGGTGCCGGTGTCGTCGCCGGTTCCGCGCGTCGTAAAGGCGCTTGCGAAGCCCTCCGTCGCGCGGGTCGAAAAAAAGATGGTGTGTGCCGTAAAGAGATCGGAAAGATCGATCGTCGTTGGCAGCGGCGAACCGCTACAGGTTACACCTTTGCTATACAGGGTCGAGTAAAAGCCAGTGATCGCATTGGCAACGGTGAGCTGCGCCTGGGTAAGCTGCAAGGGAAAGCTCAGGCCGGCCGTCACCGGCCGCAGGCCTCCGCTTCCCAGTTGGTTCACATTGCCGCGGATATTAGAAATCTTCAGGCCGAAAATACCGTTGGCGGGCACGGTAATCGTGACGCCGTTAAACGAAATGCTCCGGTTGCTGACAAGGCCCTGCACGGGCACGGTGACGAAACCGAGGCCGTAATCAACAGAGAAGACGGCGTCGATTGCCATATTGTTGGAGTCGATCCGGTTCGTGACGCTGACCGGAAGGAAGACCGTGAAATTGCCCTTGCCCGTTGCCCCGGGATTAGAACCGGAACATTGCAGGATGATGTCACCCAGGCGTTCGGCGAGCCCCTCGGAACGCACCGTGAACGGTACGGCCGTGGGCACGCACTGCCCGCCTATGGGCAGCGGTTGGGCATAAGTTGCGCTAATAATGAGTGTGAGGAGGGCTAAACCAACTAACGCCCGCTCACCAATCCGAATAAGGGGTCCCATCAAGACCCATTTTATCGGAACCGCTCCGAATGTCCCAAATGCCGGGCTGGGATTGGTCGACGCTTTGCGTCGCATCCTCCATAATGACCTTCCAGCTCTGATTGGAGCTGGTCATGGGATCCACCGGGATTTCGCGCAGATACCCATCGCTCACCAGGTCCTGCAACGACTGGGGCGCCTTCTGCTTGTCATATGTATAGTTGTCGATGACGGTGCGGATGGTGAAGAGATTGTTCTTGAGGACGCTCTCCTTGGCGCGCACGATGGACTTCTGATAAATCGGAATCGCCATCGTCACCAGGACCACGATGATGGTGATCACCACCATCAGCTCGACGAAGGTAAACCCGCGGGGGCCGCGGTGCTTACCACTCTGAGTACGGCTTACCATCGGGTGCCTTCTCGTAAGTCTTGCTGTACACGTCAAAGACGTTCTGGCCGCCCCAGCTCATAGACTTGGGGTCATCCTGGTCGCTGCGCAGGCCCCAGTCGCTGTTGCCGGTAAACGGATCGCGGGGAATGCGGCGGAGGAACCGCTGCTTCTGATCCTTGGGTCCCGCCAGCTTCACGCCCTCTACAAGCTGCTCGAGCGATTCCGGGTATCCGTTGGTCCCCTGCTTGATCGGTCCAAACAGGCCGGCGTCGGCATAGTCCTTGTACTTGTCGATGGAGTAGCGCATTTCGTCGAGGGCGTGCCGCAGCTCCCGCTCGCGCTCTGCGCGCACTTTGGAACGCGCCAGCGGCACGGCCATAGTAGTGAGGATCAGCATGATCGTGAACGCCACGATCAGTTCCACCAAAGTCAGCCCTCGCTGGTTCCGCCGCCGCATAGTTATCTGACGTTTACCGTCAATTGAGGGGTACCGCTGGCGATGGCTTGGCCCTGCGCGTTCGTCACCGCGAGGTTGGGAATGGATACATTGGCCAGACCGCGGCCCACTGCCTGGAAGTTCAAGTTCACAAGAACGCCGCCGCCCGAAACGCCGGGAGAGCCCGGAATCCGCGCGAGTTGAATCGTTGCAGTTCCGCTGTCGTTGAGGATGTTCTGTGTGAAGCCTGGCGGCGGGCCTCCCTGCCCCAGAAAATCGCCGACTGTTATGTTGTTCAATCGCAGAATCCTGGGATCGAATTGGATCTGCATCGGCGCCCCGGCCGCATCCGTAGCTCCCTCGACCGCCACCGCTACCGTGAATGCGGCGGAAAGGTTGGTATCCACC
Source organism: Terriglobia bacterium (assembly GCA_003175985.1). Lineage (GTDB taxonomy): Bacteria > Acidobacteriota > Terriglobia > Bryobacterales > Bryobacteraceae > PSRJ01. The sequence continues at coordinate 11,267 of PSRJ01000018.1, read as the reverse complement.
TGCGAAGGTTGGAAAAAGACACGAGCGGCCCCAACCTGTGGCTGGTTCGGATTGGGCGGGGTCACTGGCGCGGTGACCGGAGGCACCAATGGAGGCCCAGGAGGGGGAGGAGCCGTCGCGGGAGGCGCATTCGGACCCACACCCGGCGGAAGCACTAGCGGTTGCGCGGGCGTCACCGGCACCGGGCCGGGAGGCGTCACCACTGCCACAGGCGGTGTTGCCGGGGTGGCCGCGGCGGCCGGCGCCTTGACTCCGGGCGCCTGGTTGGCTGGCGGCGCAAAATTCAACTTGATGGTCGTAGCGTTGCCGACGGCGATTCCTTTCAGGTTTTCCGGCGTGAGATCCGGACGCCGCACTATATGCGGGATCAACGCGATCATCAGCTCACTTTTGTTCTTATCGATGCTTTCTCCGGTAAACAGCCGCCGCAGTATCGGGATGCTGGAAAGGCCCGGAATTCCCGTCACGGATTTACTCTCCTGCTGCTGCACCAATCCGGCCAGCAGGCTGGCTTCGCCTTCCCGCACCCGCAGATCGTGTGTCACTTTGTTCTGCTGGATGATGGGTTGCTCGATTCCTCCCAAGTTCACATTCCCGGCCACGCTGGAAATATCCAGCTCGATATGCATCGTAATTTCGTTGTTATCGTGCACGCGGGGCGTGATATCGACGTTCACGCCCACGTCAATGTAGGTGAATTGCGTATTGACCAGCGGGTTAATACCCACGCCGCCGATTCCCGGCTGAAAGCTGCCTGTCGCCGTAGGCTGGCGTTCGCCGATCTTCAGCGATGCCTTGACGTTATCCACGGAACGTACTTCGGGAGATTGCAGAATCTTGGTATTGGCGTCGCTCAGGGCAGCCTGCAGGAGCGCGCCGGGAAGTGTGATGGAGAAATCCGAGCTGGCGATCCGGCCGAGGTTTTGTAACGGAATTGCGTTACTCGCGGTGTTAGTCGTAGTGGTGGTGGTCGTTGTGTTGTTAGTGGTAGTGCTGTTGTTCGAATTGTTGGTGGTACTGTTGCTGTTGTTGCTATTGGAAGGGTTGGTCACCACCTGCAGCCCGGGTCGCGGTGTGAAATTGACGGGCACGTTCAGGCCCGTGGAAGCCAGCGCGGCCGTGATCTTCCGCGAGAAGACCTGGCTCGCCTGCAGCACCATGACATCGATCACCACTTCCGCTCTGGGTTTATCGAGGTCTTGAATGATCTTCTCGGCCAGCGCCACCCGATCGGCTTCCCCCCGCGCGATGATGGCGTTTTGCGAGTTGTAGGGCATCAGCCGCGTGAGTTCCGTGACGGCCCGAACCGCGTTGACGATTTCCTGCAGCTCCTGCGGCGTATTCACGTTCGAGAGGTAAAAAACCTTCAGCACCTGCTCTTCGTAGTCGTTCCGCTTATTCCGGTTATCGTTGGTGATGAAGATCGTGTTGGAGGAGAGCGGCTTCCAAAAAGATTTGGTCAGAACCGCGAGATCATCCAGCGCTTCGTCCAGCGTCGAGTTATTCAGTTCGATGGAAAGATTGCGGCCGGCCTGATATTCCGGATCCCAAATGACATTCAGCCCCGCCACCTTGGCCACGGTTTCAAACAACACCTTCGGGGATTGGTTGTTTAACTTGAGATTGATCAGCTCGTTGTTCAGCGGCTTCAGTTCGGGGACCGGAAGCATGCGTTCGATCTTTTCGCGTGTCTCCTTTTTGGCCGCCTCCGAGGGCGTGAGTGCACGGTCTTCCGGGGGCGATTCCTTCCCCGTCTCCTGCACTCTACGGCGCTCGCGCTGGATCATTTCCTGGGTGCGGCGGATCTCCTGGTCCGCGGCAATCGACCCGGGATTAATGCCGAAAGCCCGCTGGAACTCCAGCAGAGCATCCCCCAATTGCCCTTGCGACCGCGCTTTCATTCCCGCGTCCAGGTGCGCCTCCGATGCCTGAAAACGCGCTTTCTGGGCGGCCATCTGGTAGACTACGTCGCCCGGATCTTCCGAGAGGGCCTTCTCGTAATTCTCCAGGGCGCCATCCCAGTCTTTTTTCCCTTCGAGGACGCGCCCGGACGCCAGGTACTTGTCGCCTTTGCGGGTTTTGGCCTCCAGGGGAACCGTCGGGCCGGCCAGCGCCGCGGCCAGCACAACTGCTAGTAAGCGATTGAAAAACAACATGGTTCTGTGTCTTTGTGGGCTTTTGAAAACCCTGTGCTAACATGTAGTGCGTTCACGCGGTCCACTGGCATCAAATTGTTTGACGATGTGCGCCTTCCGGGCGTGGAATCAAAACTGAGATCCGAAAGTGGCGGACAGGGACAACACCGTTAAAATCCTGAGTGACAACCGGCAGGCGGGCCATAATTATTTCCTGATGGAGCGCTTCGAAGCCGGTATGGTGCTGACCGGCACCGAAGTGAAAGCCGCCAGGGACGGAAAAATCCAGCTCAAGGAAGCCTATGCGGCGGTGTTAAATAATGAGGCCTGGCTGGTGAATGCGCACATCAGCCAGTATTCCCACGGAAACCGGGAAAATCACCCGCCTATCCGCAACCGCAAGCTGCTGCTGCACCGCAAGGAGATCGACAAGCTGCTCAGCCAGACCAGGGAAAAAGGTCTCTCGCTGATTCCCACCAAAATCTATCTGAAGAACGGGCGAATCAAGTGCGAGGTTGCGGTCGCTAAAGGCAAGAAACTCCACGACAAGCGGGAAGCCGATCGCGCCAAGACCGCCGAAGCCGAGGCGCGGGCCGAGATCCGTCGCCGGGCCTGAGCGAGCGGCAGATCCACCTCAATACGTAGGTTGGCCGGAGCGCAGGGCCGGCTGCCGGATTTCCAGGCATCCGTGGCCGGTGGGCAGCACCTTCCCCGGATTGAGCCGCTCTTCCGGATCGAACAGGTGCTTCAGCCTCCGAATCGTCTCCAGGCTCTCTTCGCTGAACAGTTCCGGCATTAATTCGTTCTTTTCCATGCCCACGCCATGCTCTCCGGTGATCGACCCTCCGGCTTCGATGCAGTGCCTCAGGATCGCCTCGCCGCAGGCGCGCGCCTTTTCCAACTCGCCCGGCTTCCTCGGGTCGAACAGGATGATCGGGTGCAGGTTTCCATCCCCGGCATGAAAGATGTTGCTGATTGTCAGGCCATATTCTTGGGAGGCGCCATCGATAAACCGCAACGTCTCGACGATCCTGGTGCGGGGCACAACGCCATCCTGCACGTAATATGTGGGGCTCACGCGGCCCACCGCGCCGAAGGCATTCTTGCGGCCTTTCCAGAGCAGATCGCGCTCCTCGGCGTTGCGCGCTACCCGAAATTCGCGGGCGCGGCACACCTCGCATGCCTGGCGCACTTGTTCCACCTGGTGTTCCACGGCCTCGGCCAGCCCCTCCAATTCGATCAGCAACACCGCCGCGGCATCCATCGGATAGCCCGCATGCGTGGCCTCCTCCACCATCCGCAGCATGACGCCATCGAGCATTTCTATGGCGACCGGAGTGATTCCGCGCCCGGTGATCTCGCTGACCGTGCGGCCGGCATCCTCGCTCGTGGAGAAAATCGCCAGAATCGTCTTCACCACTTCGGGCCTGCGCATCAGCCGTACGGTGATTTTGGTGACGATTGCCAGCGTGCCTTCCGACCCGGTGAAGAATCCGGTGAGATCGTAACCCGGCAGATCGCCTTCCCTGCCCCCGGTCTCGATCACGGAACCATCCGGAAGCACAAGTTCCAGCCCGAGCACGTGGTTGGTGGTGACCCCATACGCGAGCGTATGGGGACCGCCGGCGTTTTCGGCCACATTGCCGCCGATCGTGCAGGCGCGCTGGCTGGACGGATCCGGCGCATAGAAATACCCGGCGTTCTGGACGGCCACCGTCAGATCGAGATTGACCACACCCGGCTGCACCACGGCGCGTTCATTCTCCAGATCGATCTCCAGAATGCGGTTCATGCGCGCGAACGCCAGTGTGATTCCACCCTCGCGCGGGATCGCTCCGCCCGAAAGCCCCGTTCCCGACCCGCGCGCCACAAACGGAACCCCGAATTCACGGGCAATCTGCACCAGGGCGACCACATCTTCGGTGCGCCGCGGAAACACCACCAGGTCAGGCCGATGTTTGTCGATGCTGCCGTCATACTCGTAGAGGGCCAGATCTTCCGGCCGGTCGAGGTAACCCCGAGGCCCCGCCACTCGGGCGATGCGCTCTTTGCACTCGGGGGGCAGCATAGTTCTAGCTTACGGCAAACTGCGACACAGCGCGTCTGAACCTCAAACGAGACGCGATTACAAATCGCAATCGCCTACCCTTGATATAATTCTCCCCCAAGCGCTTTGTTGCTGCCCCGGGGTCTGGGGCGATGAGGAGAGGTCATGCGTACAAAAACAGCTACCCTGTGCCTGCTATTTTGGACTGCCTGCGGGGCTTGGGCCCAGAGCGATCGCGGCACCATCACGGGGACCATCTCCGATCCTGCCGGGGCCGTGGTTGCTAGTGCGTCTATCGCCGCTAAGAACGTGCAGACCGGCGCTCTGTACGATGCCGCCAGCACGGAGACCGGCAATTACACGCTGGCCCAATTGCCGGCTGGACAATATGAGCTCTCAGTGACTGTCCCGGGATTCAAGAAATATACGCGCTCGGGGATCCGCGTGGAAGTGGCGCAAACGCTGCGCATCGATGTCACGCTCGATGTGGGCGCCGCCTCCGAGTCCGTCACCGTGCAGGCGGATGCCCCGCTTCTGAAAACCGAAAGCGGCGAGTTGAGCCATACGATCACGGTCGAAAACCTGATCGACCTGCCGGTATTCGGCACCGGGGCCCAGAATTCCTCCACTTGGGGAATTCGCAACGTTTATACCGTGACCACGCTGGTTCCGGGAACACTGTTCAATTCCAACACCAACATCCGTGTCAACGGCGCGGTGAGCAACACCCAATCCATACGCATCGAAGGTCAGGACGCCACCGACACCTTCCTTCCCTTTTCCACGGTGATGACGCAGCCGAGCGCCGACGCCGTCGAGGAGGTGGCGATTCAAACCAGTAACTTCGCCGCCGAATATGGCCAGGTCGGTGGGGGTTACTTTAACATCACGATCAAATCAGGCACCAACCAGTATCACGGCACGGCATACGATTATTTCGTCAACGAAGTCTTCAATGCCGCTCAGCCGTACACGAATCTGAAGGACGTGCAGCGGCGCAACGATTTCGGGTTCAGTCTCGGCGGGCCGGTGCGGATTCCGAAGATTTATGACGGGCACAACAAAACCTTCTTCTTTCTGAACCTGGAATTCTTCCGCCAAAGCCAGATCTACAACACCACTCCCCAGACCGTGCCCACGCTGGAATATCGCAACGGGAATTTTGGCCCGGCGCTGACCGGGCGTACTCTGAACACCGATCCGCTGGGCCGCGCGATCCAGGAAAACACGATTTACGACCCGTCGACCGAGCGCGCGGCTCCCAATGGCCAGTTAGTGCGCGACCCGTTCCCGAACAATACGATTCCCAAAGAATTGTTCGACCCCGTGGCCGTGAAAATCCAATCTCTCATTCCCCTGCCTACGACCGCGGGGCGCATTAACAACATCGTGCCCGCGTTTCCTTCGGAGACGATCACCAACTTCCCGGCATTCAAAGCCGATCAGCAGATTGGCTCGAAGGGGAAGTTATCTTTCTATGCGTCCAGCTCGGGAAACACGCGGCAGTACTCGCCGGGGACGGGAAATGCCGATGGCCTGCCCGATGCCATTACCGCCGCCCGCGGCAATTTCATCAAATCGCATACCGAGCGTCTGAATTTTGATGACACTCTTTCCCCCACACTGTTGCTGCACCTGGGCGCCGGATACCAGCATCTCGATTTTGAGGATAAGTCCCCGACCCTGCACTACGACTCCTATAAAGAACTGGGGCTGAGAGGACAGACTCTCGTGCGCAACTTCCCCACCATCATGGGCCTGTGCACGTTGTCCGGCACCGTCTGCACCGGCCAGGGCGGCATGGTTCCGATGGGGCCGAACGGGCAAAGCCGCAGCCTCATGATTAAGCCGTCCTTCAATGCCAGCGCGACCTGGGTCAAGAGCAATCACACTTACAAGGCCGGTTCCGAATTCCGCATCGAAGGTTATCCGATCGAGAGTTTCACTTCGGCCAAGGGAAATTACACTTTCTCTCCGAATCAGACCTCGCTTCCTTCCACGCTGGGACAGAACCTGGCGGGCGGCAATGTGGGTTTCGCTTACGCCAGTTTTCTGCTCGGCCTGGTGGACAACGGCAACGTCGGTGTGGTTACCAACACGCGCGGCGGGAAATCGCAGTTCGGCATGTACGTGCAGGATAGCTGGAAGGTCACGCGGAAATTCACGCTGGATTACGGGCTCCGCTGGGACTATTCGACCTACGCCCGCGAGCAGTACGGCCGCGCGCCCGATTTTGCACCCACGGTTCCGAATCCGACTGCCGGCGGGCTCCCGGGGGCTGCCATCTACGAGGGCGATGCACCGGGCCGCTGCCGTTGCGATTTCGCCCATAATTATCCGTACGCGATTGGGCCGCGGCTCGGAGCCGCCTACCAAATCACTCCCCAGACCGTGTTGCGCGCCGGCTGGGGGGTAGTGTATACCGGCACGCCGAACGTCGGCGCGGCGAATGCCACCTCGGCCACTCCGTTTGCCCCTCCATCGCCTTACCAGGCTGCCATGGTGCTGCGCGGAGGTATTCCGCTGACTCCAGACCAGTACGCCTGGCCGAATTTCGATCCCGGAAGATACCCGGCCACACCGTCAACGATCGGCGCGTCGTTCATGCCGTTGATCGACCCGAATTCCGGCCGCCCCGCCCGGCAGATTCAATGGAGTATCGGTTTGCAGCGCGAGATCTTCCGTAACCTGGCCGTCGAGGCATCGTATGTGGCGAATCGCGGTGCATGGTGGCAAGCCAACGCATTGGTGAATTACAACGCGCTGACGCCGCAGATTCTGGCGGCTCGGGGGCTCGACATCAACAGCGCCACCGATCGCGCCTTGCTGACGTCACGGTTGGATTCCGCAACCGCGATCGCGCGCGGATTCAGCCGGCCGCCCTACGCGGGCTTCCCGCTGTCACAAACCGTCGCGCAAAGTTTGCGCCCGTTTCCGCAGTTCACGACCCTCAATGCGACGGGTGCGCCGCTCGGCCGCACCTGGTACGACTCGCTCCAGGTGAAAACCACGAAGCGATATTCCCACGGGCTGGATTCCACATTCGCCTTTACCTGGCAGAAAGAGTTGCAAATGGGCGTCGAGAGCGATAGCGTCGGGCCGGGCGGCATCAACGCTGTCGTCAACGACGTATTCAACCGGCAGATCAACAAGTACCTTTCCGGCCAGTCGCGGCCGTTGAGCGCCGTGGCTTCGGTGGATTACCGGCTGCCCCGCTTGCACGGAAACAAGGCGCTCTCCTGGCTGGTGCGCGACTGGCAAGCCGGCGCCATCCTGACGTATGCCAGCGGCGCGCCGATCATGGTTCCGTTTGCAAACAATCAAATCAATTCGCTGCTGTTTCGCACTTCCACGCCCGCGCCCGCCGGAACGGTCGGCCCTCCGAGCGCTACCGGCACCTTTGCCAACCGCGTTTCCGGCCAGCCGCTGTTCACCGTACCGGACATCAACTGTCATTGTTTCGACCCGGGCACCACATTCGTGCTGAATCCGAAGGCGTGGGCCGACCCGGCGCCCGGTCAATTCGGCGCCTCGGCGGCTTACTACAACGACTACCGCGGCCCACGGCGTCCGTCGGAGAACCTGAACTTCGGGCGCACGTTCCGGATCGTGGAGCGGGTGACCTTCTCCATCCGGGCCGAGTTCAGCAATATTCTCAACCGGGCCTATTTCCAGGTGCCGGCGTCCACGAATGCGAACGCCACCCCGCAGCGTAGTCTGACGGGCCAGACTACATCGGGGTTCGGTTATGTCAACACGGCCACGCCGCTAGCAGCCACTTACGCCGCGGCTGGGCCGCGCAGCGGCACCATCGTCGCCCGTTTTTCGTTTTAGGGGGCGGCTAAGAAAACGACCGTCGCCGGTCGTGTAAGGGTCTGAATCTTGGCGATGGCTAACAGACTCCGCACATCGGCTACCATTCCGAGAGGAACAACTGGCGCGGCTGATAAAATCGTGCCTAGTGTTCGAGACCCTTGAGATGCCACTATTGGCTAAGGTCTGGTCTTTTTTCCTCCAACTACTTATTGCGATTCCTGGTGTGATGATCGCGAGCCAACCCATTGTGACGGCGCTGTCACTATTCGGTTTGAGCACGAAGCGCCAGCCGTGGGAGTTTGCTGGCTTTGAGGCAATCGTTTCCCTTGTAACGGGTGTGTTGGCCGGTCGACTGACCGGCGCCCGAGCGCCCCACATGGTGAGTACTGGACGCTGGATCTGGTTGCCGTTAGCTACTCTGATAGTGCCCGACATTCTCCGTGAGCAGATCCATCCCAAGCCTGTTCCATGGTTATCGGAGTACCTGTTTGCATCACAAGGGGAAGGTTTGGGAGTCTATCTCTTAACGCTGCCCGCTTGCTCCGCGATCGGCTACTCACTGGGCATCTCGTTGACCAGTATAAGGCGTAGGCTGTCGAGGATCGCTGGCCTGACCACCTTAGAGGGCGAGTTGCTATTCGGTTCCGTTTGTTTTGCGGCTGGCGCTGCTCTGTTCGTCGTGCTGCACGGCTTCGAACAGCGCAGTATCGAGCGCTGGAAAAGAGTGCGGTCCGTAATCGACGAACCCGGACTTCAGATTGTAGCTGATCCGAATTTGCTATGCGGCAAACAGCCCGAAGCGAGGGCGCCATTTCTGTTGGTTCCCAGCGGGACATATGTTGAAAGTATCGAGCGACGTGGCTGCAGCGGCGATCGTCTAATTGGCGTAGAGGCTGTAACTCCATCACCGGTAGGGCTCCCAGGCGCCTACCTGCTGGATCGAGTGCGCGTTCTTGACGGTCCAAATACCGGCCTAGAAGGTTGGGTCTTAGAGTACGGTCTTCTGGAACATTAGCCTCAGTTGATCACAGACTAGGCGAGGTCGACGTTTGGCGAAGGGGCCTGCACTTGGTCATTATTGTGATACTGGCCGCCAACCATTCTATGTAAAGACATGCTATCTTTACAGTGAGAGTACATTTCATGGGTTCTCGTCTAGTTAATGTGCGGCTCGATTCCGAGAGACTCCGTAAGGCGCGGGCGCTTCGCGAGCGCGGGGTCAGGTTGTCCGACGTCGTGCGAGAGGCTATTGACGAACGATTCCTGCGACTCCGGTCCGAGCCCGATGTAAAGGCACTGATTCGCAGGATATTCGAGCAGTACCCAGATCCTGCCGGGCTGCCAGCCCGCGATTACGATGTCCACGATCGGGCCGCAGCGCGTCAGGCGATACTCCGGAAACTCCGTTCAGGCCGATGATCATTCTCGTCGACACCAATCCCCTGGTGGCGCTATGCGACGCTCGTGACGAGAAGCACCGAGTGGCAGTGAAGCATCTCGAGTCGCTGCGCACGAGTCAATTTGCCATATGCGATGCGGTGCTGGCCGAAGCCTGCTTTCACCTGCCATATCAGAGCCAGCGGCAGCGGCTTCGTGCCTTGCTGGACGACCTCGGCGTGCAGCCGGTCTCCAATGCCAACGAGAGCGGGTTTTGGTTAGAAGTATTCGAATGGCTTACCAAATACGCGGAGCACCAACCCGATTGGGCCGACGGCTGTCTCGCGGTTCTCAGCGGGCGCGATAGCGCTGCCAGAGTGTGGACCTACGATCGTGAATTCCGGACGACCTGGCGGCGGCCGAATGGGACACTCATCCCTTTAGCAGTGAGATCGGCTTAACGCGCGGGGATCGGCTCTTTTTCCGGTGACGAAAGAGGCTGAAGAACGCAAAACTGACCGCTGAATTCCGATGAGGCCAGCAGAACTGTAGTTCAAGAGCAGCCGTGGCGGTCTTGGAAGATAGCACGAGACGCTTTCATCCTTTTGTCGAGGCGCTGAAGAAGGCTATGCTGCGCAAACTATTTACGATGCTCCCGCTCTGGGCTGCGTACGGCTTCGGCCAGCGGTTTGAAATGGGCGCCGAGGTTGGTGTTCCCGTGACGCCGGCATTTGAAACCGGTTCGTCTCGTTACGGACTCGGATTCGGAGAAAAGGCGACGTCTGCCACACGCCGTTATACGGTTGGGCCAATGGCAGGTCTATGGTTCCCGCATGGATTTGGAGTGGAGGTCGATGCACTTTACACGCGCCTGGGGTTCGATCATGATTTGTACCAAACGGCGCTGGTCACCCACACTCGTGTAACGGCGAACTCATGGGAGTTGCCGATCTTAGGGCAAATTCGGTTTCGGGGTCGCTCCCGCCCCGGCCCATTCGTCGAGGCAGGAATTTCATTTCGGTTCGTGAGCGGGGTTTCGGCTATTAGTGTAGCCACACTATCCTTCTACGGGCCGGTCGGAAGTTCGACAGGAACAACTTCTGCGGTGTTAAACAACCGCTCCACTCGCGGAGCAGTGGCTGGTGTTGGCGTTGACCTCGGGGGTTCGTTCCTGCGCCTTCGCCCTGAGATTCGATACACACGTTGGGGTTCCGATCGCAATCTTGAGACCGGCCCGGGAAGGTCATATCCTATCCCCGTTCTGTACTCCAACCAAAATCAGGCCGAGGTCCTGTTGGGAATCGTCTTCCGACCCTGAATCGGTCCCGCCCCCCGCTCCTTTACTTCCGCCCCGTCCCGATTTAGACTGGCCCTCAATGAGCCTGACTGCCGAGTTTCTGGTGTACGTGACAGCTTTCCGGCTGGCGATTATTGCGGCCGGCGTGGTGAGCATCGTCCTCGGGTACCGGCTCTTCGTCCGCGGCATTTTCGCCGGCGGCGGCGCCGAGAATTCGATCGATTTCAAAGCCGCGGGTTCCGGTTTCACCTTGAAGAATGCGGCTCCCGGAACCTCTTTCGCGCTCTTCGGAGTAGTTCTCATCACCGCCATGTTGATCCAGGGGAGCCCGCAACTCACTTACGAGACGATGCAGAAGGCGGCCGGGGCGGAAAATGCGGGTACGTCCGCCAAGCTGGAGTTGCGCGGCAAGGAAACGCCCGATGCCTTTGCATCACTGGTCAATAAGGGCGCCGCTTACGAAAATGCGGGCGATTCGGCGCGAGCCATTGAGGCTTATAGGGAGGCCCTCGGAGGCCTGGCGGCTCCGATGAATCAACTGGCGTGGCTTTACCTCCAACAGTCTCGAACCGACGAGGCACTGCCGCTGGCTCGG
>PSRJ01000142.1 GCA_003175985.1 Terriglobia bacterium | reverse complement strand
AACGGCGTGCCAGCCGAGATAGAACACCCAGCCCGCTGTAAGACCGAGCGGATAGAGGATCCAGCCCGTGCCCAGACGCGGCGCCATCAGCGCCCCAAAAGCACCTCCCAATAGCGTCGTGCCCTCGGCCACGATACACCACTGGAGCGCTCTTGCCTTGGAGTTTACGGCCGCCCTCAAGATGCCGCCCAACGCCATACCTTCCGGGATCTTGTGCAGGGCCACCGCTATAGGCAGGGCGACGCGGAGCCCGACGGGGGCGGCCCATTGCGCAGTCGCGATGCTCCAGCCATCCAGGAAGCTGTGGACCGCGGCGGCGGCAATCAGGGGACCTGCGAAGCCATGTAGCTCGGCGTCACAGGAGCTGTGATCGTGATCGTGCGCACACGTGGGACAGATGCGATACAGGAAACGGTCGACGAAGACGAGCAGGCCATAACCGCCTCCGAACAATGCGAGGCTGACCGCCCAGCCGGCTTCCAGGGCCAGCTCGGGGAGCACTCCAAACAATGCAACCCCTAACAATACGCCGGCGCTGAAGGGGACCAGCCGGCCTGCCGTCCGGGAGCGCCGGCCTGAATCTGTCAGGCCAATACCCGCCAGCGCCGCCGTGATTCCCACGGCTGTGGCCAGCAGCGGCCCCAATAGCCCGCGCGTCGCGAATATGGCTCCGAACAAGCCTCTACTGTAGCAGCCGGGGTTTGTAACCAGCTAGCCCGCCGAGTCGTCTATGCACGGCTGGGGAGGCGAATCTGCACTCATTTGACAAGACTTGCCCCCCGTTTCTATGATGAAATATCAATCGGTAATCCGTTTCGGCGCTCCTTCGCAGCGCCGCTCTGTAAAGTCCAAATGGCAATTACCACGTCTGTTTGTTTTGGATTAACTCACTATGATTAAAGTCGAAGGTCTCACCAAACGGTATGCGCGGACCGTCGCGGTAGACAACATTTCCTTCGAGGTCGAAAAAGGCCAGATCGTCGGTTTCCTGGGACCCAACGGGGCCGGGAAAACCACGACCATGCGCGTCCTGACCTGCTTTCTTCCGCCTTCCGAGGGCAAGGCTACGGTAGCTGGCTTTGACGTTCTGGAAAACCCCATGGAAGTCAAAAAGCGGATCGGTTATCTGCCCGAAACCCCGCCGCTTTACCCGGAAATGGAGGTTGTCGAATACCTCAATTTCGTAGGTAAGCTCAAGGGGATCGCTTCGGGCGAAATCCCGCAGCGCGTGGACGATGTCATGCGCCGGTGCGCCGTCGCCGACGTGCGCAACAAACTGATCAGCAAGCTTTCTAAAGGCTACCGGCAGCGTGTCGGCCTGGCGCAGGCGATCATCCATAATCCCGACGTGCTCATCCTGGACGAGCCGACTTCCGGCCTCGACCCGAAGCAGATCATCGAGACGCGCGAACTGATCCGCTCCCTTGCAGGCGATCACACCATCATCCTCAGCACGCATATTCTCACCGAAGTAGAACAATCCTGCGAGCGCGTCATCATTATCAGCAGCGGGAAGCTGGTGGCCATCGATTCGGTGGCAAATTTGACCAACCGCCTGCGCGGTTCCGAAGCCGTCGCGGTCGAACTGGAAGCCACCGAAGGCCGGCCCAACCCGAGCGAGGTGCAACAGCGTCTCGAGCAGGTGTCCGGTGTCAGCCGTGTAGTCATGAAGGATTCGCGGAACGGGCGGCTGGCGTTTGAAGTCGAGAGCCTGCAGGGGCGTCAGATCCGTGCCGATCTGGCAAGAACGGTGGTCAACTCGGGCTGGAACCTCAATGAATTGCGCTCGGTCGGGCTGAGCCTGGAAGACATCTTCCTGCAGCTCACTGCTTCCGAGCAGAAGGACACCGTAGGAGCAAAAGAATGAAGAGCATACTCCTCATCTGTCAAAAAGAACTCAAGAGTTACTTCGCCTCGCCGATCGCCTATCTGCTGATGGCGTTCTTCGGCTTGATCTTCGGTTTCGGAATGTTCACCGCCACTCGCGATTTCGTGCGCTTCAGTTTCCAGATGCAGATGCAGGGAGGCGGCGCGCCGATGAGCGTAAATGAGCAGATCATCCGGCCGCTGCTGGGATTCGGGAGCACCATCTCGCTGTTCCTCGTTCCCATGATCACTATGCGGCTCTTCGCTGAGGAGAAGCGTTCCGGCACCATCGAGCTGCTGCTCACTTCACCCGTGACCGATACGCAGATTATCGTGGGTAAATGGTTGGGAGCGATGCTGCTGTATCTCTGCATTCTACTGATGTCGGTGGTAAACGTGGCGCTGCTGTTCGCCTGGGGCAAGCCCGATGTCGCGCCGGTCCTGGTGGCTTACCTGGGTTTGCTGCTGCAAGCCGGGTGCCTGCTGGCCATCGGAGAATTCATCTCCACCACGACGCGCAACCAGATCATCGCCGGGGGCGTCACCTTCTTCGTATGCCTGATGCTGTGGCTGTTGAACTGGTTTACCTCGTTTGACAGCGGCACACTCGCCACCATCGTCAACTATCTCTCGATCGTCACTCACTTCGACAATTTCGCCAAGGGAGTGATTGAAACCAAGGACGTCATTTTTTACCTATCCATGATCTTCTTCGCCTTATTCATCACTTCCCGATCCATGGAATCCCTGCGGTGGAGGTCCTGATATGGCCGCCAACTGGATGAAGACCCGGCAGACCAAGTACACGGCGTACGTTTCCGCTTACATCATCGTGATTCTCGCGGTGCTGTTCGCGGTGAATTTCCTGGGCAACCGCTACGACAAAACGTTCGATGCCACGAAAAACAAGCAGTTCAGCCTGGCCGATCAGAGCGTGAAAGTGGTGAAGGGATTGAACCGCGACATTAAGATCATTTACTTCGACGACCAGACGCGCTTTCCCACGGCGCGCGATTTTCTAAACCGGTACGCCAGCCTGTCTTCCAAAGTGCATGTCGATTACATCGATCCGGTGAAAAGGCCGCAGCAGGCCCGGGCCGCCGGATTTACGCGCGATTCGAGCATCCTGGTCGATAGCGGTTTGCGCAAAGAACCGGCCAAGAGCCTGACAGAAGAAGAAGTAACCGGTGCGTTGATCCGCTCTCTGAAGACCGGCACGCGGAACGTTTGCTTTCTTTCCGCGGGCGGGGAGCGCAGCCTGGATGACACCGCCCCCAGTGGCTTCTCCGAGTTAAAGAAGCTTCTGGAAGGCGACAACTATAAGACACGAACGGTAACCCCGAAAGCGGCTGGCGCCGGCGAAGCGCCCAAGTCGATCAGCGTGGGACAGCAGGCGCCTCCCGCGGGCGTGGAGATACCGAAGGATTGCACCGCGCTGGTGATCGGCGGCCCGCAACTGGCGTACACGCAACCAGTGGTCGACGGGATCAAGGCGTATATCGACGGCGGCGGGCGCGCCCTCATTATGTTGGACAATTCGCTGCGCATCGGCCGCGAGTCGGCCGCTGCCGATAGCCCCGAATTCCTGAAGCTTCTGGCGGATTGGGGCGTCACCGTCAACAAAGATCTGGTTCTCGACTTGAGCGGCATTGGCCGGAGCCTGTTCGGGGTAGGACCCGAAGTGCCCGTCCTGTTCCAGTACGAATCTCATGCCATCACGCGGCCGCTGACGCGCGTTCCTACCGCCTTCCCGCTTTCACGTTCCTTGGACGCAAAGTCGGCTGGGAAATCCAGCGTCGAAAAGCTGCTGGCCACCACTGACGACAGCCTGGCAGTCAGCGATATCGGACCTGGAGGTGCGATCGATCCCAAGAAGGGGAAGAAAGGCCCGCTGACGCTCGGAGCCGCCGGTACCATTTCCGGTGGGATGCAGGCACGATTCGTGGTGGTCGGTTCGGTCCAATGGGCGCAGAACAACATCATGGGCTCGCGCACGCTGGGCAACCGAGACCTGTTCCTGAATACCGTGAACTGGCTCTCTTCCGATGAAGACCTCATCTCGATTCGTCCTAAAGACCCGGAAAACCAGCAGCTCAATATGACGGGCCGGAGACCGACGCTCATGTTCTGGCTGAGCGTGGTATTCTTTCCGCTCGCCGTGGTTGCCATGGGCCTGGGCACCTGGTGGAAGCGGAGGTAAGCCATGAAGCCGAAAGGACTGCTCATCGCCGTCGGTCTTTTGGCTGTTCTGGGCGGCCTGACGTGGTGGTCAAATAAGAAACAAGCCGCGGCCGGCAAGACCACCGACACAACCACAAAGGTCCTGGCGATTCCCGCGGACCAGGTGCAGGAAGTGCGCATCAAGAACCCGGCGCAGACCTTGGACCTGAAGCGCGACGGAGGTAAATGGCAGATCACGCAACCCGAGCCACTGCCGGCGGATCAGGATGGTGTCAGTACCCTGGTGGGGACGTTTGCTTCGCTGAACGCGGATGCCGTGGTGGACCCCAAGGCCACCGACCTCGCGCCCTACGGCCTGAATACTCCCACGCTCGATGTTCAGATCGTAAAGAAGGATGGGAAATCCGACAATCTGCTGATCGGCGACGAGACACCAACCGGTTCCGGAAACTACGCCAAGTTGAGTAACGATGCCCGCGTATTTACCGTTGCCAGCTTTGTGAAGTCTGGGATCGATAAGACTCCCAACGACCTCCGCGACAAACGCCTGCTTACCTTCGATTCCGACAAGCTGACGCGTGTCGAACTCCAGGCGAAGAACGAGAACCTGGAGTTCGGCAAGAACAGCCAGAACGAGTGGCAAATTCTCAAGCCACGTCCGCTCCGCGCGGATGGATCCCAAGTGGATACGCTGGTCAACAACCTCAAAGACGTCCGCATGGACCTGAGCGAAGATGCCAAGAAGGCGGCTGCGAGTTTCGCCGGGGGCGCCCGGGTTGCGACCGCGAGCGTGACCGATGCCGGCGGCAACCAGAGCATCGAGGTTCGCAAAGACAAGGACACCTACTACGCCAAGAGTTCGGCGGTCGCCGGGATTTATAAAGTCGGCGCAGAGTTTGGCAAGAACCTGGACAAGAAACTGGACGATTTCCGCAACAAGAAGTTGTTCGAGTTCGGCTTCAGTGATCCGTCAAAAATCGAGTTAAAGAACGCCAGTTACACCAAGATCGGCGACAAATGGATGTCCGGTTCCAAGACCATGGACAACGGCACAGTCCAGACCCTCATCGACAAACTTCGCGACTTGGCGGCTTCGAGTTTTGAAGAAAAGGGCGCCGGTGAGCCCGTTTTCGAGGCGACGGTGACCTCCAATATGGGCAAGCGTGTCGAAAAAGTGACCATTATGAAGCAGGGTGACAAATATTTCGCGAAGCGTGGCGACGAACCGAGCATCTATGGATTAGACGCCAAGGCGGTGGAAGATTTGCAAAAAGCCGCGTCTGATGTAAAAGAAGCCGCTCCGCCCGCGCCCACGAAGAAAAAATAAGTGTGAATGGCCTTCTTACCGACTTATACGAGCTGACGATGGCAGCCGGCTACCTGGCAGCCGGCAAAGCCGCCGAGAAGGCCACCTTCGAGTTCACGCTTCGCCGCCTTCCCGCCAACCGCAACTTTGTAATCATGGCGGGTCTTCCCGAGGCGGTCGACTACCTGCTGAACCTGAGCTTCACCGCGGAAGAGATCGAATATCTACGCGGGTTGGACCAGTTCCGGAACGCACCGCCGAACTTCTTCGAATATTTGCGGACATTCCGTTTCACGGGCGATCTGTTTTCCGTACCCGAGGGCACTCCGCTCTTCGCGGGGGAACCGGTGCTCACCATCCGCGGGCCCTTAATCGAAGCACAGATCCCGGAAACGTTTGTCCTTTCCGCAATCACCTTTCAGACACTGATTGCTACCAAGGCGGCGCGCTCGGTACACGCGAGCCAGGGCCGTCCGGTGATCGAGTTCGGCACACGCCGCGCCCATACGCCGCAAGCCGGGGTGCTGGGAGCACGGGCCGCTTACCTGGGCGGGTGCGAGGGAACCAGTAACACCGAAGCGGGTTTTCGCTACGGGATCCCCGTCATGGGGACGGCGGCGCACTCGTGGGTCATGTCCTTTGCCAGCGAAACCGAAGCCTTCCGGCAGCTCCAGCGGCTTCTGGGTGAACACACGATTCAACTCATCGACACTTACGATACGGTGGCTGGGGCGCGGCAGGCCGCGGCCTTAGGCGCGCCTCTGTGGGGTTTGCGCATCGATAGCGGCGACCTGCTCTCCCTCTCGCGCGAGGTGCGCGCGGTGCTCGACGCCGCGGGTCTCCACGATGCCAAGATCATGGCCAGCGGTGATCTCGATGAATACAAGATTCGTGATCTGCTTCGGGACGGCGCACCGCTGGACGCGTTCGGCGTCGGTACGCAACTCGCAACTTCCGCCGACGCCCCAGCCATGGGTGCAACTTATAAAATGGTGGAACTGGATCTGGGCGGCATCCACCGCTTCACTGCGAAGTTCAGCGATGAAAAGACCACCCTGCCTGGCTCCAAGCAGATTTTCCGGGATAAAGCACGCGACGTGATCGCACGTTCGGGCGAATGCGGCAATGGCGAAGCGCTCCTCCGCCCGGTCATTCTGGGCGGCTGCTTGATCGAGCCTCTTCCGACACTGGAGCAGGCCCGTTGCCGTGCGGCGCAGTCTTTGGCGCGGCTTCCTGCGCCTCTGCGAGAATTGGAAGAGGCGGAGCAGCCCTGGCCGGTTATTTACAGCCGGGAGTTGCGCACTTTAGTCGAACAGACGCGGCTGAATCTGGAACGATGAGAACCGTATTCGTCGATGTCGATACCCAGCTCGATTTTCTCTATCCCGCCGGAGCGTTGTATGTCCCCGGGGCGGAACAGGTTCTTCCAGCCATAGAACGCCTGAACCGTTACGCGGCCGCGCACCGGATACCTGTCCTGTCAACCACCGATGCTCACACCGAGAACGATCCGGAATTTGCCAATTGGCCGCCGCACTGCATCGCCGGAGCCACCGGCCAGCACAAGGCCGCCGCGACACTTCTGGATTCGCGCGTCGTAGTCCCGAACCGGGATGACGAAATCTCGCTCGCAGGCGCGCAGCAGGTAATTTTGGAAAAGCAAACGATCGACGCCTTCGCAACGCACAGCCTGTCTTATGTTTTGCGGGCTCTGGACGCGGAGCGCTTCGTGATCTACGGTGTGGTGACGGAAATCTGCGTACTTTGCGCCGCGCGAGGACTGCTGGCCGCGGGCAAATCGGCCGTGATCGTTCGGGATGCCGTGAAGGAATTGCGCTCGGGGGATGCGGCGAAAGCGCTGGAAGAGATTCAGTCGCGGGGCGGAGCCGTTACCACTGTTTCCGAAATCTGCTGAGCTTCGCGGCGGAGCGTCCCGGCTTGCCGGGGCCTTCGCCATGCCATCACGGCCATGAACACCGAACCTCCCAATAGTGCGCCATCACGGAGCAAGGTGAGGGGTGAAATCGCTTCACCCGGCCCGAAGCAGCCGCAGTCGATCGTTTCGCCGCGCACATAAGCGCGCACCATCAGCGCAAAGAAAAATGTGAGGAGGGCTGAAGCGGCAAGAGTGGATGTCCGCCGCCAGAAACCGCTGACCAGCACGATGCCCAGCGCGAGTTCCAGCCATGGCAAGGTGCGGGCTACCACCAGCACCGCCCACTGCGGCAGGACATGATAGGCGTCGATCGAAATCGCAAAGAGCGTCCAGGGATCGCGCAGCTTCGTCCAGGCGGCATAGACGAAAATGCCACCCACGCCCAGGCGGAGCAACAGAAGAAGGATCTGGAGAAGCCTATTTCGAAATGTCATCCAGGAAGCGCCGCAGCAGATCGTAAGCCAGGGTTCCGCCGATTGGATACTTCTTGCCTCCGCGCACTATGAGCATTGTCGGCGTTTGATTGACGCGCTCCAACTGGCCCTCTTGCATATCCTGCTGCACCTCGGCCAATACCGCCGGATCCTGCGCCAAAGCCTGCACCTTCTTCTGCTCCGCGGGAGTTAATGCTGTGGATACCGCCTGAAAGACCTGGCCGTTAACAGACCAGGCCGGCTGCGCCTCGAACAACGCGTCGGCCACTTTTTCATATTTTCCTACGCGCGCGGCGGCACAGGCATAGGCGGCCGCTTCCTTGGCATGCGAATGCATCGGCAGCGGGAACTCCTTATAGACCAGATACGCTTTACCCGGCAGGACATAATCGCGCATCAGCGACGGGAGGATCTGCATGTGCAGTTGGCGGCACGAAGGACACTGAAAATCACTGAAGAGCTCGATTTGCAGCGGCGCGTTGGGGTTGCCGAAGGCCTTGCCCTTGTTGATGGTCGGGGCCGCGGCAACGCTCGCCAAGGCGAGAAGGAAAACGACAGACAGCCTCATATACCTCTATTCTACGTGCGGCGCGAGGCAATTGTCGCGGTATCCTGTGGCCATGGCATCCGAGGTCACGTCTCCTCTTCCCGCTGCCGTAGCCCGCGAATCCGAATCCGCTCTGCAGCCCACTACCCCGGCTGAGCGTATCTCGTCCATCGACGTTCTGCGCGGCGCCGCTTTGCTCGGAATTGCCCTGATGAACATCGTATTCTCCGGGTTGCCGATGGCCGCCGATTGGAATCCGAAAGTCTCCGGCGGAGCGGCCGGCGCGAACCTCCTGTCTTTCTTTCTGCAGTACGTCCTCTTCGATGGAAAGATGCGGGGGCTCTTCTCGATCATGTTTGGCGCCAGCACGTACTTGTTCATCACCCGCTTGGACCGCAAGGGCGCTGGCCTACGCGCCGCCGAGATTTTCTACCGCCGCATTTTGTGGCTGATGGTGTTCGGTATCATCCACGCGTACCTCATCTGGGCGGGCGATATCCTCTACGCCTATTCGTTGCTGGGTTTGATGCTCCTTCCGCTCCTGCGCCTGCGCCCGCGGACCCTGCTGATCACGGCGGGTGTGATGGTGTTGCTCATGTCCGCCTACTTCGTTGTCCAGGGTTTCCAGATCCGCAAAGTTCACGATCTGGCTATGGAAGCAGAGAAGGCCGAAGCGGCTCACAAGGCGCTGACCGATGAACAGAAAGAGGCCAAAAACGGTTGGGAGGAACAGCGCAAATATTTCAGTCCCACGGCCGACGATTTGCGCAAAGAGCGCGAACAGTATCAGGGATCCTATTTCCACTTGGTTGCCAAGCGCGCTGCCGTGGTTAAGGGCTTCCACTCCACGCCAATATATCTCAGCGGATGGGACATGCTCACCATGATGCTGGTGGGGATCGCCCTCTTGAAAACCGGTGTGCTGGCTGGAGAAAGAAGCTTTCGATTCTACTGGCGTCTGCTGTTTCTCTCCTGTGCCATCGGTCTGCCCATCGGGACCTACTCGGCATGGATGGCCTGGAAGCAGGGATTTGAACCGCTGCAGACGGTGTTTACCTTCAGCACCTACCAGGCAGCCCGCGTCGCAATGACCTTGGGCCA
The DNA here is from genome assembly GCA_003175985.1 of Terriglobia bacterium. Lineage (GTDB taxonomy): Bacteria > Acidobacteriota > Terriglobia > Bryobacterales > Bryobacteraceae > PSRJ01. Next base: position 7,292 of record PSRJ01000142.1, on the reverse strand, counting down.
CGCGGCGCTCCTGCTTCTGTTGTTCAAATATGATGTATTGCGCGGTCTGCAGACGCGGCTCGCGGCGGTCGGCCAGACGGCCTTCTCGAACTACATCGCGCACTCGATTTTTTACGGGTTCGTGTTCTACGGCTACGGTCTGAATCTGTTCGATAAGCTGCAGCGATACCAACTTTATTATGTCGTGATCGGTTTGTGGATCTTCTCTCTGGTTGTGAGCCCAATCTGGCTTCGCTACTTCCGGTTCGGTCCCCTGGAGTGGGCGTGGCGCTCGTTGACCTATTGGAAGCGGCAGCCGATGCGGCGGCTGATCGCGCTTACGGAAACAGCTCCGTAATCCGCTTGCGGTCGTCCACGGACATGCCGGCGTGTTTGCGTATGTCATCGCGAGCCGAGAGCAAGCGGCGGTAGCGGCCGAAGTATTCGGGGATATCGCCGCCAAACTGGAAGTTGTACATGATATCGGCGAAGGCAGCGGTGTGCCGCAATCCCAGTGCGTGTCCCGTTTCGTGGAGGCACGTGAGATAGACAACGGTTTCGCGAAGCAGCGGATCGCCGGGCGTTTCGGCCGGAGGCAGTATGTAGACCTCGGCGCCGCGCACGCCATCCACTTCGATGGGCCGCGCCTCGCCATACAATCCCTGGTTTCCGTTGGCCCAGTACAAACGAATATGAGCCTTGGCCGCCGTCGCGGACCGCTCGAAGCTCAGCTTTCCCGCCGTGGCGGCTTGCCAGGCTTCCAAGGCCCACTGCGCCAGGTCGGGGTCGCCCGTGTGGCAGCCGGCATCCGGTTTGGTGCATGGTTGCACCCAGTAGCGCAGGGTAACGGCATGGGCCGTGCCAACGAGTAGCAGAAGCGCGACCAACCTCATTCAAACCTCCCGCGAAATTCTTCAAACTGGCGCTTCAATTCGGCCACTTCCCGTTCCAGGACCGCAATGCGCCCATCAGGATCGGCGGTGTGAGACGGAGCGCGGGATACAACCGGCGGCGTTTCTTCTCCAATCTCGACATCCCCTGCTAATAGATGCTCATAACGCGACTCACGGGCGCCCGGCTGCCGGCCCAGCTTCTTCACCATGCCGAGCTCGGCCAACCGGTTGAGAGTGCTTTCGACGCCTTCCAGGTCTTCGAACGAATAGAGCCGTTCGCCGCGGCTGCGCAACTCGCCGGGCGTTTGCGGGCCGCGCAAGAGTAGCACACATATCAACGCCGCTTCGCGCCTCCCAAGATTCAGCGACTCGGTGAATCGCTGTCCATGTTTGGGCACGCGCGTATCGCGGCCGGTAATTCGCACGGCGAGCCCTTTGGCGCGCAATCCCTCCAAGGCGCTCTCTACGATTGCATCATCGTAAGAAACTACGGGCTCGCGATTCGATTTCTGGTTGCACGCATTGACCAGGGCATTTAACGAGAGAGGGTAATACTCAGGAGTGGCGATCTCTTTTTCCAGCAAACATCCGAGTACGCGCGCTTCTTCCTGGTCGAGCTGCCAATCCATTCCTACAGTGTACGGTGGGTGGCGGGCTATTGGTACCGGAGCGCTTCGACCGGTTCGACGCCCGATGCGCGCCTGGCCGGCAGATAAGTAGCGGCCAATGCAATGATCGCGAGAATCACGCCCACCGCCGCAAACGTCAGAGGGTCGCTGGCCTTTACGCCATAGAGCAAGCTGGCGAGCAGCCGCGTCAATCCGTACGCCATGGCTAAACCCAATGCGACGCCGATCCCCGCCAGCTTAAGCCCCTGCGCCAGAACGAGGCGCACCAGATCGGGCCGCGCCGCACCCAGCGCCAGGCGAATGCCCATTTCCTGCGTGCGCTGCTCGACGGAGTAGGACATCAGACCGTAGATCCCGATAGCAGCCAGGAGTAGAGCGACGGCCGCAAAAATCGTCAGCAGCAACATGGTGAAGCGGTCGCGGGCCACGCTTTCGGCGACCACCTGTTCCATGGATCGCTCCCGCATCACCGGCATCAGTCCATCCACTGAGTGAATCTCGCGCACGACAGGAACGCGCAGGGACATCGGATCCGGCGCGGTGCGCACCATCCATTCCAGCGGAATTACTGTATTCGCCAACGTCGTGATTCCTTCCGGAACCTGGCTTTGCGGAATATACATGACCTCGACGTTGTCATCGCCCAAACCTGTTTCGCGGACCGTCCCAACGATGCCGACGATCTGGCGAGGCGGGTCTTCGAATTGCGGCCCGAGACCCTTTCCAAGCGTGATCACCTGGCCGAGCGGGTCCTCCTTTTGCCAGTATTTCCGCGCCATGGCTTCATTGATAATGACTACCCGCGCCGAGTTTCCGGTATCGGTCTCCCGGAAGAACCGGCCGCGCAGCAGAGGAATCCGGAAAACGGAAAAATAGTGCGGCGATGAGAAGCGGTACTGTGAATCGCCGTTGTAATCGCCGCCCTTGGCGGGCGGTTTGCCGGCAATGGTAAAAGGAAGGTCGATGTGGCCGCTTACCGGTAAGGCAATGGCGGCTGCGGCGGCTTCCACTCCAGGCAGGCCTTCGATACGCCGCACCACTTCGGTGATGAAACGATCCACTTTGGCCGTCGTCGCATAGGTTCCCCCGGCCATCGAGGTTTCCAGAGTAAGCACATTGCGCGCGTCGAAGCCGGGATTCACCGTCCGCAGGCCCACGAAAGTACGAATGAGAAGAACAGCGCCCACAAGCAGCACCAGGGCCAGCGCCACTTCCATAACTACCAGCAGCGAGCGGGCCCGTGCCTGCCGCAGCCCGGTGCCGGAACGCCCGCCTTCCTTGAGAGTGGAGGCGAGATCGGGTTTGGACGTGTGGAGCGCGGGGAACAGGCCGAACAGAATGCCGGTAAATAGCGCCAGGGCGAGCGTGAAGAGAGCCACGCGCCAATCAAGTGGCGGAATCACGGCCTGCGCGCCGTTGCCGGTGGTGAGCCGAGGGATGTTTCCCGGCACCAGCAATAGAAGCGCGCGGACTCCCCACGATCCCAGCGCGAATCCCACAACGCCACCGATGCCTGCAAGCAGGATGCTCTCGGTAAGCAGCTGGCGAAAGACTTTGGCGCGGCTGGCCCCGATCGCGGCACGAATCGCCATCTCACGCTGGCGGCCGGCCGCGCGGGCGAGGAGCAGGTTGGCCACATTCGCGCAAGCGATGAGCAGCACCAGGCCGACGGCGCCGAGCAAAACGTAAAGCGGGGTCCTGGCGTCGCGCACGATGGCATCCCGCATGGGCGTCGCCCCCACACTCTCGTTGTCGTTCATCCACTTCGGGTAAGCCTTGCGGAACTGCTCTCCCACGATCTTCATTTCCGCTTGAGCTGTTGCGAGCTTCACACCAGGCTTCAGGCGCGCACCCACCAGCAGATAATGGCCCTGATTCGTGCTGTTGGGATCCGCCTGCAAGGGAGTCCACACTTCGGCTTCCGGATTGGATTGAAAACCCGCTGGAAGGATCGCGATGACGGAGTACGGCTCCCCATTGAGCTGGATGGTTTTCCCGATGATCCCGCGATCGCCTCCGAAACGCGACTGCCAGACATTGTGGGCAAGAATGGCCACACGTGCGCCTCCGGGGCGGTCCTCCGCATCCGTAAACGTGCGCCCGATCGCCGGCAGGACGCCGAACACCTGAAAGTATTCCCTCGAAACGCGAGTGACCTTCACCTGTTCGGGCCGGTCTCCCGATCCCAGATTCATCCCCGGCGCTCCCTGATCGTAGAGGGTCATCGCCTCGAAGACGTGGTTTTGTCGCCAAGCCATGTATTTGGGAATGGAAATGGAGTATCCAACACCGGCCGGAAACTGGCGGCCGAGCATCACAAGGCGGTCGGGCTGCGGATAAGGAAGCGGCTGGAGCAAGACCGCGTTCACAACCGTGAAGATTGCGGTATTGGCGCCGATCCCGAGAGCCAACGCGCTGACTGCGACAAAGGTGAACCCCGGGCTTTTCCGCATCATGCGCAGCGCATAACGCAAGTCGGCGGCAACTGTCTCCATACTCCCTTCAAACGAAGGACGGGGGTGTTTAGTTCCAGTGAAAAAGCGGCCTTTTGCGGTCTGTGCCGTCTATTTCTTCGCGTATTTGCGGACGTCACCGAGGAAGTCGGCGCCGTACACGCTGCCTTCGGAATCCACCGTAACGCCTTCCGCCATGCTCGATCCACCCGCGTAGGGGTAGGGGCAAGGGTCGGGAATGAAAGATTTGACCGAACCGTCCCTGGCGCTTCCAATGCGAATGCCGCGCTGTGTGCCCAGGTTAAAGCCATAGCCGGTCTGTGGAAGTCCAAACTGCCCTGTGTTGGTCCGGCCGTCCCTGGATTCGGAATCGGCCACATAGATTACGTCGTTCTTGTCGATGTACATCCCACTCGGACGGCCAAACTGGAGCCATTGGGCGATGAACTTGCCATTCTGATCGAAGACCTGGATGCGGTTATTCTGACGATCGCCGACGAACAGCCTGCCTCGGGAGTCGAACGCCAGAGTGTGGACGACATCGAACTCACCGGGACCCATTCCCTTTCTGCCCCAGGCCTTGAGGAATTTCCCGTTTTTGTCGAACTTGACGATGCGCGCGTTGCCGGTCGCCGTGCCGCCGCCGCTGTGCCCGTCGCCGACGAAGATATCGCCGTTCGGAGCGATGGCGACATCGGTCGGAGCATCGAACTCATCCTCGCCCGGTCCCGCTACTCCCTTTTTGCCGAGCGTCATCAGGATCTTTCCATCCTGATTGAGTTTGAACACCTGGTTGCCGCCGTTATCGGCGAGCCAGAGGTTTCCCTCTTTGTCGACTTCGAGTTTATGCGGGCTGACAAACATTCCCGCGCCAAGTTGTTTGAGCATCCTGCCCGATGTATCGAACTGAAAAATAGGATTGACATTGGAACTCGCGCCTCCGCAGGTCGAACCGCCGGCTCCGGAATTCCCGCAGCGGTCCGTCACCCAGATGGTGCCATCGGGCGCAGTCGTCACACTCGCGGTCGATCCCCACTTCCTTCCCTCGGGCAACTGGCCCCAACTGACGCCGGGGCGGTACGGATTGGGGAGGTCATTGCGCGCGCCCAGCAGCGAAGCCGCGGGCAATTTGACGGGGTATTCGCCTGCCGGAAAAACGGGAAGCCCCCGCCCTCCGGCGCGGCCTGCGGCGTTCGCGCCCGCATTGGCCGGCACACCACAGGACTGGGCCAGGGGCCCCGGGGATCCACTATTGCTTTGAGCTTCGAGCCGCACAACGCCTGATATCAGGACTCCGGCTCCGACTATGGGTAGCAGCCTCCGCAGACCTGCCCGGTTTCCGCAGAACATTGCAACCTCCTCACGCGAGAAGTTCGCGTGCCATCGATTGTACATCCAACCCGGGATCATGCAGGCGAGACACGATAAACTGAATCTCCAGCGATGAACAACAAACGCAGCAGTCAATGGTTTCAGAGCTCCGGTTATTACGGGTTCGCGCGCAGGGCCTGGCTTCGCTCCGAAGGCTTCCCGGCCGATATCTTCGAGGGCAAACCGGTAGTCGGGATCTGTAATTCGTGGAGCGAGTTCAATAACTGCAATGCGCACTTGCGCGAGGTTGCCGAGGCCGTAAAGCGAGGCGTGTTGGCGGCGGGAGGTGTGCCGCTCGAGTTCCCCACCATCTCGCTGGGCGAGATGTTCATGGCGCCGACTACCATGATGTTCCGCAACCTCATGGCGATGGACGTGGAGGAATCGATCCGGGCCAATCCGATGGACGCCGTGGTGCTGCTCTGCGGCTGCGATAAAACGACGCCGGCGCAACTGATGGGCGCGGCCAGCGCCGACATTCCGGCGATCGTCGTGCCCGGCGGGCCCATGCTCGCGGGACAGTGGCGGGGTCAGCGGCTCGGTTCGGGAACCGATGGGCGCAAGCTGTTCGATCAGTACCGCACCGGCCGCCTTACAGACGAAGAGTGGTGCGAAATCGAAGGCTGCATTGCCCGCACCACCGGCCACTGCACCGTGATGGGCACTGCCTCAACTATGACCAGTCTCGCCGAAGCGCTGGGGATGAGCTTGCCCGGTTGCGCCAATATCCCCGCTCCCGATTCCCGCCGCCTCGCCATCGCCGAGTTGAGCGGGCGCATGGCCGTCGAGATGATTGAGGCCGGGCGCATCCCCTCCCGAATCATGACCCGCGAAGCTTTCGAAAATGCGATTACCGTGCTGATGGCCCTGGGTGGATCGACCAATGCCGTCGTCCATTTGATTGCCATGGCGGGGCGGCTCAACATCAAGCTTACGCTGGACGATTTCGACCGCATCTCGCGGCGGACTGCCTATATCGCCAACGTCAAACCCTCGGGCGAATACTTAATGGAGGATTTCTTCTATGCCGGCGGTCTTCCCGCCGCCATGAACCGCATCACCCCTCTCCTGCACGCCGATTGTGAAACAGTCAATGGCAAGACGATCGGCGAAAACATCTCTTCCGCCCGCACGGTCAATGACGCAGTGATCCGGACGCTGGAGCAGCCTCTCTATGCCGAAGGCGGCATCGCGGTGCTCTATGGAAATCTGGCGCCCGATGGCGCGCTGATCAAACAGACCGCGGCCTCGGCGGAACTGATGAACCACCGCGGTCCCGCATACGTCTTCGAAAATCGCGACGAGATGCTCGCCCGGATCGATTCCGACGATCTTCCGGTGGACCGCAACACTGTGCTGGTGATGCGCAACTGCGGCCCCAAGGGCGCGCCCGGTTTTCCGGAATGGGGTCATATCCCCATGCCGCGCAAACTCCTCAATCAGGGCGTCCCCGATATGGTGCGCCTCTCGGATGCGCGCATGAGCGGCGTGTCGTACGGCACCGTAGTGCTGCACGTCGCCCCGGAGTCGGCCATCGGCGGACCGCTGGCGGTCGTGCGAACTGGAGATGAAATCGTGCTCGATGTCGCCGCGCGGAAGATCGAAATTGCCATTCCTGTCGAGGAAATCGAACGGCGGCTGGGCCAGTTCGTCGCACCCAAGCGCCACTACGATCGCGGCTACGGCCGTCTTTTCCTGGATCACGTCACCCAGGCGAATCTCGGCTGCGACTTCGATTTCCTATCTCCAGGCTATGTCTGAGATGTTCGCCGGCGTACCAGGAGAACGACTGCTCCCGAGAAGAAAAGCGCCCCGGCAACGGCCCATAGCCCGCCGGCGTAGGAACCGGTGAGATCGCTCAACCAGCCGATGGTGTATGGCCCGGCAAAGCCGCCCAGGTTGCCTACGGAATTGATGAGCCCGATACTTCCCGCAGCCGCGGAAGCGCCGAGGAAACTGGTGGGGAT
>PSRJ01000329.1 GCA_003175985.1 Terriglobia bacterium | reverse complement strand
GGCGAAACGCCGCCACGAATTCGGTCTCGTTATTGGCGCGGATGACCCCCCGGCTGGCGGAGAGGCCCAGAGGCTTGAGAACACACGGAAATGGCGCGCGCGCGGCTACAGTTTGTGGTTCTTCCTCGATCGTTGCGCGGAAGAACTCAGGCACGGGTAAACCCGCAGCTTGATAAAGTTGCCTCGCAAGAAATTTGTCATTGCAGGCGCGGGCGGCACTGAGCGGATGGAACAGGACACCAAGCGCCTCCGCTGCGGCGGCTGCCAGCACCGCGGGCCGATCGCCTACGGCTGCGACCGCATCGAAACGAAGCCCGCGCAAAGCGTCTACCGATTCGGAAATGCGGTCGAAGCGCACGGGAACCGCCTGGTCCCCCCAGGGATCGTCGAGGATGTGGCAGCGATCGGTCGCCAGGGTGAATTCGATACCCAGCCGCCGTGCGGCGTCCGCAAAAACGCGGACCTGGTAACCGGTCGTTGCGGCAAAAAGCAGCAGACGCTGAGGCACTTATCTTATGTTAACGTTAGGGTGTTCCATCGTTTTGGAACCCCCGGTTGCCGGCGTCCGTCTGCAACTACATGCGCCTGACGGTGTTCATAGTCAGGTGCGCTGCCCATCGATTTTCGTATGATAAAAAGCCCGGCTTTCTTATCCCTTGTTCTTACATTGGTTTTGCCGTTCACAAGTGCGTTTGCGCAGCGCAACCGCATTACGGGACGTATCGATAACGCCCGCCGTGTCGGCCTGAGCGGCCATATTCACCCCAAGGCAACGGCCGAGAACGATGAAGGCGCCGTCGACTCCGGGATGGTTCTGCCGAATGTCACTCTTGTGCTAAAGCCCTCGGCCGCCCAGCAGTCCGATCTCGAGCAATTTCTGGCAGACCAGCAGAACCCCTCCTCGCCCGATTTTCATCGCTGGCTGACGCCGGATCAGTTTGCCGATCGCTTCGGGGTGAGCCAGGCGGATATCGACAGAATTGTTTCCTGGGTCCGCGACCAGGGCTTGACAGTTACCGCCGTGGCGCGTGCGCGCAACTCGATCTCGCTGAGCGGCACGGCGGCGGCAATACAAAATACTTTTCGGACGCAAATCCATCGCTACCGCGTGAACGGCGAAGCGCACTTCGCCAACTCTAGCGATCCCTCGATCCCCGCGGCGCTGCAGGGGATGATTGAGGCGGTCCACGGGTTGACGGATTTCCGGTTGAAGCCTGCCCGCCACGTGACGCAGCCGGTGGCTGATTACACTTCGTCAACCGGCCGTCACTATCTCGCGCCGGATGACCTGGCGCTGATTTACAACATCAAGGCCCTGTACAACGGCGGTTTCACGGGCGCCAGCCAGAAAATCGCGATTGTGGGGCAGACGCACGTCGATCTGGCGGACGTCCGCCAGTTCCGCACCTTTTTCAATTTGCCCGCGAACGACCCACAGCTCCTATTGGTGCCCAATACCAACGACCCAGGGACCAGCCAAGAGGATTTGGGAGAAGCCAACCTGGATCTTCAATGGTCGGGGGCGGTGGCGCGGAACGCCACGATCATTTACGTGTACTCACCGGATGTCATGACCTCGGTGCAATATGCGATCGATCAGAATGTGGCGCCGGTGCTGAGTATGAGCTACGGCTCTTGTGAAGCTGCAAACTACCGCGCGGATGCAGCCACGATCCAGACATGGGCCAGACAGGCGAACGCGCAAGGCATCACATGGTTCAACGCCTCGGGTGATGCCGGAGGCGCGGACTGTGCCGGGGGCGCCAGCTCGCGATACGCCACCGTCACCTCGGTGGACTTTCCGGCAAGCATACCGGAAGTCACCGGCGTGGGCGGTACCGAGTTCAACGAAGGCGCTGTCACCTACTGGAATACTTCGGGAGACAGCAATCATGCATCCGTGCTCAGCTACATTCCCGAGACTTCCTGGAACGATTCCGCAGCCAATGGGCAGCCCTCGGCCAGCGGCGGCGGGGCCAGCATCTTTTTCGCTAAGCCGTCGTGGCAAAGCGGAACCGGTGTTCCCAATGATGGCGCGCGCGATGTGCCCGATGTGGCGCTCTCTGCATCGGCCGATCATGACGGCTATCTGACTTACAACGGCGGCAATCTGCAGGTTGTGGGCGGGACTTCGGCGGGCGCTCCCACATTTGCGGGAATCACCGCACTGCTGAATCAATACCTGGTGTCGAGCGGCGTTCAGGCAAGCGCGGGGCTGGGTAATATCAATCCACAGCTTTACAGTCTGGCGCGGACCGCTCCCGCCGTTTTCCACGACATCACGACCGGAAACAATATCGTCACCATCGCCTGCCGGACTCGGGGCTGCACACCGGCAACTATGGGCTTCAACGCCGGCGCCGGATACGACCAGGTGACTGGGTTGGGTTCCGTAGATGCGTTTGCATTGGCTACGTCCTGGAAAACTGGCACTACGCCCCCGGCTACACTGCCTGCAAACCCTGCGATTACGGCTGTGGGCAACGCTGCGTCTTACAGTGCCAGCTACGCACCCGGAATGGTGCTGAGCATTTTTGGTTCGCAGCTCGCTCCTGCCACACAGGCGACGGCCAGTACTCCCCTGCCTCTTCAAATAGCCGGCGTCTCCGTCACCATCAACGGCATGCCGGCTCCTCTGTACTACATCTCGCAGGGACAATTGAATGTGCAGATCCCGTACGAGACCGCGGCCGGTCCCGCGACCCTCAAAGTGAACAACAACGGCTTAAGCGCCTCCACTGCATTCACGGTGGCTGCGGCCGCCCCCGGAATCTTCACGGATGCCAAGGGCGCTCCGGTGCCTTCCACGAGCGCGGGCCGGAATCAACTGGCGACTCTGTACATCACCGGATTCGGACCGGTAACGCCTCCGCTGGCCACGGGCGTAGGCCCCGCCGTGGGAACCCCGGTCGGCCAGCTTCCGCAGCCGCAGCAGAAAGTTGCGATGACCATCGGCGGCGTCTCCGTGCAGAATCTGGCGACGGCGGTCCCTTGGGGCTATGTCGGAGTCCTGCAGATCAACTATCAGGTGCCCGCGGGAGCCCCCTTGGGCGCACAACCTGTTATAGTTTCGGTGGGCGGCATTAGCAGCGCGCCTGCCACACTGACGGTGACACCCTAAAGCTCGATGGCGGACGGCCTCAAACCGGTTCCCAATCCACAGTCGATCGCAGAACTCACAGCGCTGGTGCCCGAGCCCGGCAGGGACGGTTACCTGTTCTTCGAAAACGCGGAACATCATCCGCTGGAGAAAACGACCGCTTTTCGCCAAACCAATGCCTGGTGGGCGATGGAGCTTGCCTATCTTGCGTACGGCACGGACCGGCAATTCGTGATGGAGCAGCTCCAGGCCGCGGGCTTGAGCGGCGAGGTCTTCGGGATCGATCGCTCCGAGCCTCCGCACGCCTTGGTAGCGCACAATGCCAATCTAATCCTCGTGGCGTTTCGCGGAACGCGACTGGACCAACTGGCCGATATCGTCGCCGATCTCTCATTCTTTCCCGAGCTGACCCCCGCGGGACTCGTCCACTGCGGGTTCCAAAAAGCGCTCCTTGCAGGTGGAATTTGGCAGAGCGTGCAGAATCGCATCGCGGCGGTGGCCGGAAACCAGGTGATTCTGTTTGCCGGGCATAGCCTGGGCGCCGCGCTGGCGACACTGGCGCGCCGCAGCTATTCCGATCCGCGGGGGCGGCCCGCCGCGCTATATACCTTCGGATCGCCTCGCGTTGGTGACGAGCTTCTCTTCTGCTCTCGTTATCCCGGCGACGCCTACCGGATTGTGAACGATTCCGATGTAGTTATGCACGTTCCCCCGCCGCCTTTGTACGGCCACGTGGGCACTCCACTGGGCACGGATGGCCAACCGCTGCCGGGCAGCCGCTGGCTGGAGCTCGAGCATACCTTTGCCGGTGCCGCCGCGGCGCTCGGTGTCTTCGATCTGGGGAAGCGGCAGAGCCGGCTGCGCGACTATTTCGCCAGCCAATCCATCAAGCCTCTCGCCGACCATGCTCCGCGGTCTTATGCCAGCAAGATCTGGAACGCTCTGATCGCTGTACGATAGGCGGTTGCTTCCTGCGCTCGCGGAGCTGCTGCACCTTCTCCAGCGCACGAATCGCCCGGCTTACCTGGTCGCGGTTGAAATAGAGTTTGCGGAGTTCCAGCGTGAGTTTGTGTTTCGGCATACCCCGCCGGGTACTGCAAGAGATAGACCAACGGCCACATGCCGGTAACGTATTGAATTGCGGAGTTCGGTTCCGCGTGCTCCGGCAACCAGGCCCTGCCAATTTGTCAGTCCCGGTGTCAGTTTGACAACCGGTTACCTGCCTTGCGGCCGCGGGCCGTAGCTGCCTGAGAGGAAGTCGAGCAACGATTGGCGGTCCTCGTCTTTGACCTTGGCGCCCCAGCCCGTCATCTTGGTAATCTCACGATCCCACTGCGCGCGCGTAAGGCGCTGCTGGCGGATGAGGTCGTCCTCATGACAGCCGGAACAGGCTTCGCGAAATCCCCCCGGCGGTGTTCTCGTGCCGGCGTCCGATTGGGCAGCCGCCGCGGGAGCCGAAATCTCTTTGACTACGTCAATACCGGCCCGCGGAATAACGTTCCAGCTGTACCCGGATGGGTTCCATTCCTGATCGAAGGGTTGGGTATTGCCGGCGGCATCACGCGCCCGCGCCAGGATCGTGTAATACGCCTCCTGCGGAGGTGTCCAGTCGAGTTGCCACTGGCGCCAGCCGAATTGCGTACGCTGGTCCGCGTGCAGCGCCGCTGCCTTCCATGTGCGGCCGCCATCCACACTTACTTCGACCGCCGTCACCGGACCCGCGTCCCCGCTCCAAGCCACGCCGCGAATCGCCAGCGGCTTTCCTACAATGGCCTGTGCGCCATCGAGCGGCGCGGCGATCACGCTCTTGACGCGCAGGCTGGTCACGGGTTGCATCTGATCGAGCGGTATCGCCGCTCCCGGCGGTACCGGCTTGCCCGGATGGCGGTACGCGCCTTTCATCCAGAACCCGTCGTGTTCCTTATCGAGCACCCGAATCGTAGTGAGCCACTTTACCCACGAATCGCTTGCCCAACCAGGCGCCACGACACGCAGCGGGAATCCGTGTTTCACCGGCAGGGTTTCCCCGTTCATTTCGTATGCCAGAAGCGTATTGCTGTCGAGCGCTTTCTTCGCGGGAATCGACCGTTGGAAATCGGGCATTGAACCCAGCGGAACGTCCGCGCCATCGAACAGGATCTCGCGGGCCGAATCTTTGATCCCGGCGCGGCGGAGCACATCGGCCAGCCGCACACCGCGCCAGCGACCGTTTCCCACGGCGCCCCGATTCCACTGCACTCCGGCAACAGTAGGCGTGTAATAGCCGCGCCCGTTGCCGGCACACTCCACGACGCTGACCAGTTCCACGGCCGGCAGCGCTTTGAGTTCTTCGAGCGTCAGCGTCAGCGGCTTGCCTACTTCACCCTCCACCTTCAACCGCCACTCGGCCGCATTCACCGTGGGCACGTAAACATGGCTCCGCACAAAGAAGTGCTCGATGGGGGTGATGTAATCGGCGAAGCCGGAAAGGGGCATCTCCAGATCTTCCGGCCTGGCCGAACGCACGATCATGTCACGCTTGGGCCGGTCTTCCGCGCGCAGGCGAGTGCCGAGCGCAGCGGTGGCGAGCTGGAAGAAAAAGCCTCTGCGTGAGCTCATTTGAAGCATTGGATCTCGACCGTGTATTTGCCGGCTTCTACCGGTGTTGCTGCCACGCCATCTGGATTCTTAGTGAAAGCCACATGATTGGCCTCTAGAAAACCCATGGCGATGGAGGCCTTGATGGCGCCGCTGGGCGCGGTCAGCGGCTCCGCCGCCCCTTCGGCCCCGGATTCGCGGAATACCGCGAAGCTCTCTGTTGCTTTGCCGGAGCGCAAAAGAGCCAGATCGTTCTGGCGGTCGAAAATCGCAATATCGAGCTTCGCGCCCGTGGACATGCGAACCTCCGCGCAGCCCTGGACAAGCTGATAGCTGGTAAGCAGGTCGCCCGCGGGATTGATATAGAAGCCCGCCCCTGTGCTTGCGGGAACGCGGCTCTCGGGTGCCGCGGCCACGCGCATCACGTTTACGTTGATCAGCTTCACCGGAAAGCGCGGCTTGTCTTTATCGTCGCGGATCACGTGGGCGATCTTGCTCACCACAGGCTGGCCATCCACCACCTGGCCGAAAATCGTGTACATGTTGTTGCCGGCGGGATACGGCGCCTCTGTGATAAAGAACTGGCAGCCCCCGCTATTCCGCGCCCCGATGTTCGCCATGGCGAGCCGCCCCGGCCGGTCGAATTTCAAGGTGGGCACGAACTCGTCGGGAATCGTGAACCCGCAGTTGTGCGCACCTGTCCCGGTGGGATCGCCGGTCTGGATCATGAAATCGGGAATGACGCGATGAAACGTGATGTTGTCGTAGAGCGGCCTCATCACGAGCTGGCGGACCTTCGGATCGAGCCAGGGCTTTGTTCCGCGCGCCAGGCCTACAAAATTGCGCACCGTATTCGGTGTTACCTTCTCATACAGTTCCGCCGTAATTGTCCCCATCGACGTGTTGAACACGGCGTAGAGACCGGGCGGAAGTTTGGGCGGCTCTTTGGTCTGAGCGAAGCAAGGGATGCTCGTCAGAGCCGCCACAAGGAGAGTGCGCATAGTCCCGATGGTGCAATTCGAGAGGAGAAATCTGTGAGTGTCTGGAAGCCGCCTAGCTGCCCGGCGTCATCAGGTGGGCGGTGGTCGTGCCCGCGTTCATGATCCACACGCCGCCCTTCTGCGGATTATCCGGCAGTCCCATCGATTGTGCCGTAGCGCCCGGCACCGCGACCGTGGTGTGCATGCGCGCGTGTTCCTGATCGGGCCCCATCATGTGGATCCAGACCGACCCGAATTCCGGCTTTACTCGCGAGCCATCTTTCTCTGCGGCATCGAACGCCGCTTGTCTCTTGTCCTTGTCGCTGATTGCTTCGAGCTTCAGGTTCTGCGCGACCCGATCGAGGTTGGCGAGGCTGGTGCACTCCAACGAGAACGGTTGCTGCCCGGGCATTCCCGATTTGTCGAAACAGACCAGGCGATTCGTGCCCTTTTTCAGCGTGTCATACGTGTAATCCGATTTCCATCGGATAACTGTGGCGCCGTCCTTTACATTGCGCGGGGCCGCCAGCAGCGCCTTGTCAATCGCTGCCTGATCCCCCTGCGCGAACGCACCGGCCGACGCCGCCAGTACACCGAGAATGATTGGAACCATTCTTTTCATTTTTGTAACCTCCACTTTCTGTGCCTGGACTCTCCCCTGGCGAACTTCCCAGGCAAGCTTACACTATATCGTAAGATGGCGGCCGGCGATGCGGGCGCAGGTCCGTTGCCCCGATGCTACACGGTGGCGACGCCGGATTCACCGGCCGCGGCTCCGGCGGCAACCGACGCGGCAGGCGCCGGAGCGCTGCTTACGAAAGCCACGCCCACATGCGGAGGTATCCCCAGGGTTATGTCTAATTCCACACCCTTGAAGGGAAGATCGCCGACCGTCTGCTTGATGTTATAGGCCGTTTCCAGCCCTTTCAAGGCCGCAACGAGAGTTTTGTTCTCCGCGTGCTTCTCCATCAGGTCCTTGATTTTTTTCGGATCGATGGTGTCGGTGGAAGCTACCAGCTTGGCTCCGATTTCCGGGACTAAACCCATGCCTACCTTCAGGTCCTTGATCGTAAATCCCAGCGAACGCATCGCCGGAAGCGCCTCATTGAATTCGTCCACGAACTTACCGGCCGCGGCTGCGGCAGTGCCCGACAGGTCCTTTGCCTTTCCTACTAAATCGCTAAGCGCCATTACAGGTCTCCCTTCGCCGCGCCGGGCCAGGAACACGCAGGCCCACCGCGGCTCATCAAGTGTACGGCATGTACCGCGGAGGAACAACCAGTGAAACTCCGCAAAACCGGCCCTCCCGTTGTATCGTGTTAATGAAGACGCTACAGGAGTTTGAAGATGAAATGCTTCCGACACACCCCGTGGGTGCTTGTCTCGCTGTTGTTCGCCCTACCTGCGTTTGCGCAGTTTGCCGGCTCGTCTACTTCGTCGCCTGGGCTGGACCTGGCGGGCAATTGGCAGCCGCTGATGCACGAGGATCAGCCGGAACGCGGCGCAGGTCCGGCACTGGTGGATTACCTCGGGCTGCCCATCACCGATGGCGCGCGCCAGTTCGCCCTGAGCTGGGATGCTTCCCGCCTGACCCTGCCGGAACATCAGTGCCAGGTGCATATTGCCTCTTACATCTATCGCGGTCCTCTGAACCTGCGTATCTGGGAAGAGAAGGATCCCCAATCGCAGCGCGTCAGCGCCATCAAGCAATACATCAGCACTTACGAACAGACCCGCACCATTTGGATGGATGGCCGCCCGCATCCTCCCGAGACCGCGGCGCACACATGGATGGGCTTCTCGACCGGTAAGTGGGAAGGCAATGTTCTCACCGTCTACACGACACACATCAAGCAGGGCTGGGTTCGCCGCAATGGATTGCCGGCCAGCGATCAGGCCAGCCTGGTCGAGCACTTTATCCGATACGGGAATCTGATGACGCACGTCAGCATTCTGACCGATCCCGTCTATCTGACCGAACCGCTGATCAAGACTCAAGACTTCCAACTGAACGTGCAGGCCGGGCAGAACTGGCTGTACCCATGCGAGTACGTGGAGGAGGTGGCCAACCGCCCACAGGGCACGGTGCCGCATTACCTGCCCGCCGCGAATCCGTTCGAGCACGAATTCGCCGGCCGCTACAAACTACCGGTTGAAGCGGCCCTCGGCGGGGCGGAGACTACCTATCCCGAATACCAGCAGCGCATCAAGAGCGGGGCCGCCGGCAATACCGCACTGCCGGCCAAGGTCGCCGCAATGCCTCGCATTCCGCGAGCGCCCGATCCCGCCACCGCGGAAATCCAGGCGCTGCCCGTTCAGGGCAATGTCTACATGCTCTCGGGCGCCGGCGGCAATGTCGCCGTTCAGGTCGGCCAAATGGGTCTCGTTGTCGTCGATACCGGCCTGGCCAACATGAGCGACAAGCTCATCGCCGCCATCCGCAAGCTTTCGGACCGCCCGCTGCAATACATCGTCAATACGCACATGCATGCCGATCATACCGGCGGCAACGAAGCCGTCCGCAAAGCCGGCGTCACCATCACCGGCGCAAACGTCACCGGCAATTTGACCGATGCGGCCGTAGGCGCGCAGATCATCGCGCATGTGAATGTGCTGAACCGCATGAGCGCTCCTACGGGGCAACAGGCTTCCACGCCGTTCGACTCGTGGCCGACCGAAACCTATGTCTCCGGGCAGAAGGAACTGTTCTTCAATGACGAGCCGATCGAGATCAAGCATCAACCCGCGGCCCACACGGATGGAGACAGTTTCGTATTCTTTCGCCACTCGGATGTAGTCGCCGCGGGCGATATCTTCACAACCACGAGCTATCCCTTCATCGATCTGGAACGCGGCGGGAGTATACAAGGCGAGATCGATGCGTTAAACCGGTTGCTCGACCTGGTCATTCCCAAGCACGATGAAGAAGGCGGTACCTATGTGATCCCCGGGCACGGACGCATCTGCGATGAGTTCGATGTGCTCGAGTATCGCGACATGGTAACCATCATTCGCGACAGGGTACAGGCATCCATCAAGAAAGGGATGACTCTGGAGCAGGTGAAGACCGCGCGCCTCACCCTCGATTACGATTCCCGTTATGGATCGTCCGACCGCTTCATTGAGGCCGTATATAAGAGCCTGAAGGGTACGAAATAGCGTTTAGTGGCGCTTGGCGCTTTTCTTGGCTTCCACGTGCTGATCGCTCCAGCCCAGGATCAGATCGGCAAGCTGCAAATTGTTCTTATCCTGCATCAGCATGTGGCTGTTGCCCTTGATCCCGAGTTTGGGCAGAAGCATCATTTGGGCGTCGCCTCCGGCGCCGTTTACTTGCTCGGCAAATTTCTGGCAGGTGTCGAAATTCGTCGTCCAGATGGAGCCGAAACGGCCCTCGACATCGCCCAGGTGATCGCCGAACATAATCAGGATCGGGATCTTGGCGAGCGTGGCAAGCTGCGATGGCATCAACGTTGTGGTGCAGGCCATTTCAATGGAGACGATCCCTTTCACGCCCGAAGGGTCGATCAGCGCCGCCTCTTCGGGAAAGAAGCCCGATTCCGAATGTCCCATGAGGATCGCCCCGTGAAGTTGCACCGCCAGCGCCCCCATGTTCTTCCAGGTCGGGTTCGGCATCGGGAGCAATGCGTTCAAATCGGGAATCATCTGCTTGTACAGCTCGTCCACGGCTTCGACGGGGAACTGCCCGTCGGCAAATGGCTTGTTAAAGGTGGGTCCGAAGCGGAAGACACTCCAGGCAGTCTGGTGCGTGGCGAACAACACGTTCGGTAGCTGCCCCGGCGGCAACTGTCCCGCTTTGACCGCATTGATGACGCCGGCGTCGAATCCTGAACGGGCGCGCGAAACCTGGTCCGCCAAATAGACGGCTCGATTCTTGCGCACAAAATACTCGTTCCAACCCATCCGGCCGTCCGGCGTCGTCTCCCACGTCTTGCTGCTGAGGCAGCACCCGTGAACCATAACGACCGGAACATGCTGGTTGCCGCTCAGCGGGATCTGATACTGCACGTACATCTGGTTGACGGTGACGTCTCCCTGCGTGGGCGCACCCGCCGGAGCGTTGGCATTCGCTGTGGTGGCAGTCTTGGTCTCGCCTCCCACAAAGAAACTACCCTGTTCGCTGAGGACCAGCGGTTTCGTGGCCGCGACGACTGTGGCAGCAGCCAGGCTTACGATTGTTGCTAGGCGGAACAATGTGAAGTTCACAATCTCTAGTGTAGATTGTGAGGCAGCCGATTGTGGGCCATTGCCCTATCCTTCCACCGTGCACCTCACCACGCTCTCTAAGACCCCACGAACCCCAGCTCAACTACAGTTGCCACGATAAAGATGAGCGGTATAAACGTCTGTAGTTAAACACCACCCACGAGAGTCTTAGAAGGGACCTCTGTCACGCTGACGGCGGGCTCATAAGTTTCAACACAAATTACGGGAATGCCGATTCACTATATACTCCTTGGGTCTTTTGCCTGCGCTGTGACCTGTCTGGGAGCTGGTCTTCTCGCTGTCCGCGTTTCACATATCGTATTGACTAAGCTGGAGTGTATCTGTCTCGGTTATTCTCTCGGCTGCGCCATCGTTAGTACCGTAACCCTTGGTATCGCACTGTTGTCGATCGCACGGAAAGGCATCTTTCTTGGTATCGCCCTGGTAACAATGGTGATCGTTTGGCGTCTACTTCCCTGGTTCCAGAATTTGGAGACGACGCGGTTACGAACCATTCCCATTGTCTTTCAGCTACTTTTCCTGGGAACTTGGATCGTGTACGGCATTCTCTACTTCAAACATGCCCTTGCGCCGGAAATGAGCCCCGACGCCGTAACCTACCACCTCGGCTTCGTGAATCTCTGGAATCATGCGCACGGAATGTCACGGGTAATCGATATGTACGCGGCCATGCCGCAAGGGATGGAGATGCTGTTCCTCTTTGCGTTTTCTATCGGCCGGCACTCCGCGGCTTCTCTGGTCCACTTTTCGTTCTTGATGCTTCTGCCGATGCTTATGGTTCTCTATGGGATCCGATTCGGCTTCCGTCATGGCGCAGCGGTTTTGGCCGGCATCATTGTTTTCGTCACACCTCTGGTCGGCTGGGACGGCTCCGTTGCCTACAATGATGTCGCGCTCGCTGCGGTTGTGTTCGCCGCCATCTATTTCCTTCAGATTTGGCGGTACACGGGCGGCACTTCGTACCTCCTCGCCAGTAGCCTGCTTGCCGGTTATTGTTTCACAATCAAGTACACCGGCCTTTTGGCGATACTATTCGTTGCAGCAGCGATCGGATGGCAGAGCAGGCGCAAGACCGACCGGGTCAAAGTTGGAACACTCGCGATCGTTTTTGTCGCACTGGCGCTCACGCCGTTGCCATACCTTGTGCGCAATTGGCTATGGTTCCAAAATCCAATTGCATTCTTTGGTAATTCGGCGTTCCCCAATCCTTATTTCCATATATCGTTTGAGTCAGCTTACATTCAGGGACAAGCTCACCTGAACGGTGTCACGTGGAGAGACCTCCCACGTGAGTTGACTTTGGGAGCTACGAAGCTTCCCGATAATCTCGGCCCGGTCTATCTACTGGCTCCTCTTGCATTGATTGGTGTTTTCTGGCGGCAGAGCCGGTTTCTTTTGGCTGCGGCGTTGGCGATCGGTGCCACTTATGTGGCGCAGAAAAGCGCGCGTTTTCTGATACCGGTTTTGCCGTTGGTCATGATGGCCGTAGCCTTTGTCTGTAGCCGGTTGGCACATTCCGGCTGGATCATGGCGCTAATTGCCGCCGCTCAGGCCATACTGAGTTGGCCCAGCATGGTGGAGCGCATCCGTTTCGTGAACATCCCGGGCCCGAGCTTTACATCTACATCCTGGCGAGTGGCCCTGCGCAAGGAACCTGAGGAGCAGTATCTCGCGCAATTCGATGATTATTCCATGGCACGGCTGATCGAAAGCTGCATCCCTGAAGGTCAAGCCATTTTTGCATTGTCCGGTGGCGCCGCACAGTCATATACAACACGCTTCATTCTGGATAGCTATCATTCGGCTCTGGCTGAAAAGGCAGCCGACTTGTTCTATTCGAACGAATCGTCACCCACCGATGTGCGTTGGCGTTGGCGGGTTCTGTTCCCCAAGACGTTAGCTCGAGAAGTTCGAATTTCTCAGACCGCCCGGAAATCGGCCGGGTGGAGCATTAAGGAAATCGAACTTCTGCAACAGGGCAAAGCCCTTCCCCTTTCGCAACAGTGGAGCCGGCATGCTGTTCCAAACCCGTGGGATGCCGGGCTCGCATTCGATGGATCGGAAGCTACTCGATGGCAATCCTGGGAACCGCTCCGTCCGGACATGGAAATTCGTGTACGGCTGAATACGGCGCAGTACGTTGACGGTCTGGAGATTCTTTCTGGGAATGGGCCCTGGGAAACCAACATGGAGCCGCGGCTATTGGATGAGACCGGCAACTGGATCTGCCCAACGGCCACCATGTGGCATGCCGATCCACCGCTGGATTCACGTAGGGCGGCAACACAAGCCCTGAAAGATCAAGGAATCCGCTACGTCCTGATCAACGCAAACGGTTGGCACGGGACAAACTTTCGCAGGGATCCGGATGCTTGGGGGCTGCAGGAGGTTTTCTCGACGAGAGAATCAACGCTCTTTCGGATAGAATGAGCGGGCCCCGCCATGCCCACGCATCCGCCTCGCGGAACGTTTACAATAGAAAAAGCACCGGCCCTCAAGCACTCACAAGTGGATGCGTGATTACATCGAATTAACTAAGCCGCGGATTACCTGGCTGATCCTCATGAGCACGGCAATCGGCTACTTCTTCGGGTTGCCGCACTCCGCCGATTGGCGTGCGTTCCTGCTCGGCATTCCGCTGTTTTCGCTGCTCCACACCATCATCGGCACGGGCCTGATGGCGTCCGGCACTGCCGCCCTCAACCAATGGTTCGAGCGCGACGCCGATCGCCGCATGCGCCGCACCGCCCAGCGGCCGCTGCCTTCCGGCCGGGTTCCCTCGGACCGCGCCCTGGTGTTCGGCGTGGCGCTATCCTTCGCTGGTTTCATAGAGCTGTGGTTCGGCGCCAATCTCCTGACCGGTGTCGTCGGGGCGTTTACGCTGGTCACGTATCTGTTCTGCTATACGCCGCTCAAGCAGCGGACCTGGTGGTCCACCACCGTGGGCGCCATCCCCGGCGCGCTGCCACCCGTCATTGGCTATGCCGCCGCCGCTGGCGCCCTCACGCGCGAAGCCTGGGTGCTGGCCGCCATTTTATTCCTGTGGCAGTTTCCGCACTTCTACGCCATCGCCTGGATGTACAAAGAGGATTACGCCCGCGCCGGAATCCGCATGCTGCCCGTGGTCGAGCCCGATTGCCGCTCCACCGCGCGCCAGATCCTTCTTTACGGCATGGCGTTGATTCCCGTGAGCCTCACCCCTGCGCTGATGGGGATGTCGGGGAAGGTTTACGGCTTCGGCGCGCTGGCCCTGGGTCTCTGGTTTTTGTACTCCGGGGTGCGTGTGGCGCTCGAACGCACCATCACGCGCGCGCGTGCCGTTTTGATGACCTCCGTGTTGTACCTGCCGCTCATCTACGGGCTTATGCTCATAGATAGGCCTGGTCTGTGATTGAAGTCCGGAATCTGACCCACCGGTACGGCGGCCGCGTGGCCCTCTCCCATGTCGAATTCCAGGTGCAACGCGGTGAAATTTTCGGGCTGCTAGGGCCAAACGGAGGCGGGAAGTCGACCTTATTCCGCATCCTCTCCACCATGATGATCCCCACTGAAGGACACGCCGTGGTAGCGGGCCACGATGTGGAACGCGAACCGGCCGCGGTGCGCCGCCACGTGGGAGTGGTCTTCCAGACGCAGAGCCTCGACAAGGCGCTCACCGTGCAAGAGAACCTGCGCAGCCAGGGACATCTCCACGGTCTGAGCGGAGCGGTTCTTCGCGAGCGCATGGAGGGCGCCATGGAGCGCCTCGGCCTTGCCGACCGCCGCAAAGATCTGGTCGAGACGCTCTCCGGAGGTCTGCGCCGGCGCGTCGAAATCGCGAAAGCTCTGCTGCACCGACCGCAGGTGCTTTTAATGGACGAGGCCTCCACGGGTCTCGATCCCGCCGCTCGCCGCGAGCTTTCCAACCATGTCCAGAGCCTCCGCGAGCAGGAGGGTGTCACCATCCTGCTCACCACCCACATTCTGGAAGAAGCCGACCGCTGCGATCGGTTAGTGCTGCTCCACCAGGGCAAAATCGTGGCGCAGGGGACTCCCGCCGAATTGCGCGCGCGCATCGGCGGCGACGTGGTGGTGCTTGCCACCGGCGACACGGCCTCACTCGCGGGTAGAATCGAGCGGCAATTCGGCGTGCGGCCGTCCGTGATGGACGGCCAGGTCCGCGTCGAAATCCCCAATGGCCATCGCTTCATCACCGAAGTGGTGGAGGCATTCCCCGGCGCCATCGAATCCGTCGGCCTGCACAAGCCCACGCTCGAAGACGTGTTCGTGCGCGAAACAGGAGCTTCCATTGAGTAGCTTCTTCATGCCCGCGGCGACGCTCTGGCAGCGCGAGCTGGTGCGCTTTTGGCGCCAGAAAAGCCGCCTGTTGGGCGTCATCGCCTCGCCGCTCGTGATCTGGCTGTTGATCGGCTACGGTTCGAATACCCTGGGACGCTTCTACTCGGGCGCGCTGGTGCTGACGGTAATGTTCTCCGCCATCTTTTCCACCATCTCGATCATCGAGGACCGCCGCGAAGGCTTTCTGCTTTCGATGCTCGTCTCGCCCGCTCCGCGCAGCAGCCTGGTGCTGGGCAAGATCCTCGGCGCGGCAACGCTCGCCTGGATTCAGGGCCTCATCTTCCTCGCGTTCGCGCCGTTGGCCGGCCTGCATATCGACGCTGCGGAACTGCTCGCCGTGGCGGGTGTGATCTTCCTCATCTCCTTCACGCTGACGGGCCTCGGATTCGTGATCGCCTGGAAGATGGATTCCACCGCCGGTTTCCACGCCATCATGAATCTGCTGCTGCTCCCAATGTGGATGGTTTCGGGCTCGCTGTTTCCCTTATCCGAAGCGCAAGGCTGGGTGAAGACGCTGATGCGCATCAATCCACTCACCTATGCCATCTCGCTCCTCAACCACACGCTGCGCATGCCGGTGGTCGCGCCCGGAGCCCTCGAAAGCCTCGTGGTCACCATCGCATTTGGCCTCGGCCTGCTGGCCGCCTGCAGTATCCTCGCCGCGCAGAAGAACACCCGGAGCGCCGCATGAAGATCGCCCTGCCGCTGGCGATGCTGCTGCTGTCCGCCTGCGGCGCGAACCCGCCGCTGCCGGTATTAGGTGAAGTGCCGCCCTTCGCACTGACCGCGCAGACCGGCGAGACCGTCACGCGCGACGCTCTGGCCGGCCACGTCTGGGTAGCCGATTTCATCTTCACCACTTGTCCCGGGCCGTGCCCTCGTATGAGTTCGCAGATGCGCCAGGTGCAGGATGCCACCGGACCCGGCGTGAGACTCGTCTCGTTCACTGTCGACCCGGCCCACGATACTCCACCGGTGCTGGCCGCGTATGCGAAGCATTTTCTTGCTCAACCCAACCGCTGGTATTTCCTGACCGGCGCGCAGGCCAGCCTCGATGATCTCGGCCGCAACGGATTCAAGCTCAACTCAGTGGATGGCAGCCTCGACCACAGCACGCGCTTCGTTCTGGTAGATCGCGCCGCGCGCATCCGCGGTTACTACGCCTCTTCCGAAGACGATTTCCTGGATAAGCTGCTTCGCGATTTGCGCAGGGTCGAGCGGGAGAAATCATGACGCCGTTGCTGCCTTCGATCAACGCAGCCCTGAATGCGACGGCCGCCATCCTGCTCACCTGGGGCTACACGTTAATCCGCCGCAAGCGCATCGAGACACACCGCAAGGTGATGCAGACGGCGTTCGCGGTTTCCTGCCTGTTTCTGGTGTGCTACCTGGTGTATCACCTCCAGGTGGGATCGGTGGGGTTCCCGAAGACGGGCGCGATTCGTACTGTCTACTTCAGCATCTTGACCAGCCACACTATCCTCGCTGCCTTAGTGCCGTTTCTGGCGATCATCACCTTACGCCGCGGCCGCGCCGCCCGTTATGACCGGCACCGCCGCATCGCCCGCTGGACTCTCCCCGTGTGGCTGTATGTCAGCATAACGGGCGTGGTGGTATATGTGATGCTGTACCACCTGTAAGTACCAAGACCGCCGATGTTCGGCGGCCGGAATCAGAGCGTTGACAACTATGGGTACCCGATGCGGGAGAGTGGCTGTGAACTGGATCGCGATCGGCGCGGGTTTGATGTGTCTTTCGGGATCCATACCAGTAGCTCCCGATCCCTTGCCTGGTTGGCCGCGGCTGATGTTATGGGCCTGGGAACGCCCGGAAGATCTGAGATTCCTTGATCCGCATTCCACTGGTGTGGCGTATCTGGCTGGAACCATTACGTGGGGACGCGATAG
Organism: Terriglobia bacterium; assembly: GCA_003175985.1. Taxonomy (GTDB): domain Bacteria; phylum Acidobacteriota; class Terriglobia; order Bryobacterales; family Bryobacteraceae; genus PSRJ01. The sequence continues at coordinate 7,194 of PSRJ01000329.1, read as the reverse complement.
CATGACTTTGCGGCGGCGGTTGCAGCCGCTACGTGTGTCGCCTGGCACACGGGTCGTGGCTGTTGTGAGACTGGAATCGCGCGGAGATCTTCCCGAGACTGATCTTGTAACCAGCGCCATTATCAAGTCGGTGGCCTTTCCGGATGTTGACGCGGTGCAGGTAGATTTCGATGCCCGGGTGTCAGAAAGGGAGTGGTACTCTAGTCTGCTACGCGACTTGCGGGAACGCTTGCCTGTGCGCGTGCCGCTGACGATGACCGCGCTGGTTTCCTGGTGCCAGCATGAGGACTGGCTCGAAAGGTTGCCGGTGACTGATGCCATCCCGATGCTCTTCCGCATGGGCGTTGCCGAACCGCGGGAGGTGCGCGAATTCCGGAGCGGGCACTGCCGTGCAAGCGTGGGCATTGCAACGGATGAGTTGCCAGCCGCATTACCGCGCGGCCGGCGGATTTTCGTCTTTCATCCGCGCCCCTGGGACGAGGATACGTACCGAGCGGTAGTGCGGATGGTAGCGAGGTGGCAATGAAAAGCATAAGATTTGTTGCGATGGGGCTCTTGGCAGTTGGCTTGGCTGGCCCCCGCGACGCGGAAAGTTGCGGACCCGTTTTTCCGCGGGCTCAATTTCATTTCTATGCGAAACCACCGGCGAGCGATATCGTGCGGGGCCGGTTGGGGATCATACGTCCTTCATACGATAAGCGTTATTTGGTGGTTGCATACCGTTACTTGGCGGGTGTTCCCTTATCGAAGGAAGAAGCGGATGCCTTTTCCCGCCAGCCACCGGCCCGGCCAGCCACCGGCACCGGTGCACTGGGACTTTGGACAGCAGCGCGGGCAGAGCTTCCGGCGAGTGCTGACACACCAATAGGAATCGACCCGTATCGCCGGCTTGACCAGTTCACGGTCTATCAGAACTGCCTCGACTCCGCGTTCGAACAGGCTGTAGCTACTTTCGAGGAGCGCAAGAAACGATGGGGAATCAACAGTGAGAATCTCGCGGAATGGATGCGCGGCCAGAGCGCTGTGTTTGACAATTGCGACGGTGAGAACTCGATGCCGACGCCTTTGCCGGCTGGGACGGACCCGTTGCTCTTGGCCGACCGCCAATATCAGGTTGCCGCGGCTGCCTTTTACGCCCAAAACTACGCCGCGGCCGAACAAGGCTTTCAAGAAATTGCGCGAGACACAGCTTCACCCTGGCATGAAATAGCACCGTATTTGTTAGGCCGCGCATTCTTACGGCATGCAACTATCGGAGGCGATAAAACAAAGCTGGCCGCCGCGGCAAACACCCTGCGCTCGGTGACCGGGAAATGGCAGGGCCCTGCGCGCAGGCTCTTGCACCATGTCCAGGCTCAAGATGATCCTGGAGGGCGCTGGGTCGAACTTTGTGAAGAATTGATGGCGCCTGAATCCGGTCCCGACTTTGCGCAGAACCTGTTCGATCTCGCGGTGATTCGGAATTACGGGGTGCAGACTTCCGAGCAGAACAACGACCTCGCCAACTGGATATTGACTTTCGAGCACTCGGATTGGCAGTTTACAGTCGCACGCTGGCGGGAGTCGCGAAGCGAGCCTTGGCTTCTGGCAGCACTTTCTGCCATTCCGAAGGACCACCCGGATGCTGCCGGCCTTTTGGCGCACGCGCGCACAATACCTCGCTCGTCTCCGGGCTGGACTTCGGCCGCATATTACGGAGTCTCTCTGGAGATGGCCCGAGGAAATACAGCGGCCGCGCGCGCCTGGGCCGATCAGGCTCTTAGGACCGAACGATCTGCCGACACGCGAAATTCATTTCTTGGCGCGCGTATGCGTTTGGCCAGGAACTGGGACGAATTTTTGCAAGTCGCCGCTCGACGCCCCGTCGCCGTGACAGCCTATGACAATGACGAAGAACTCAACCAGCAGTCGAGTCATTTGTTGTTCGACGACGACTTTACTGATGCAATGAATCAAGAAGTACCGCTCTCGCGGTGGGTGGACGCAGCCTCCAATGGGTTTCTAACGTCACCCTTACAACTACAGGTCGCTCGGACGGCTTGGGTGCGCGCCGTAATCCTGGGACGTACGGAGGAAAGCAAAATGCTGGCTCGCCGGCTGGCGCAACTGAGCCGCGAGCTTAATGAGGCAATGATGAGCTATGCAGCCGAACCGGATGCGGCCCGCGCGCGTTTTGATGCAGTGTTCCTTATGCTGCACTATCCGGGAATACAACCAGTCCTGCACTCTGGCTTTGAGAGAGAAACACCAACCGCCCGTATCGATGACTTTCGCGACAACTGGTGGGACATTTCGCCACCTGAACAACATTCCGGTCCTCAGTCCGGTCCAAACAACATGCAACATGCCTGGGGCTTGCCTAACGAGGAACGCGCCTCCGGTGAAAAGGAATGGCGCCATTTGAAAGATTTGGCTCCCGTAGGCCCGGACTATCTTGCCGCCGAGACGATTCGTTGGGCGCGCGCACACCCGGACGATCCCCGGAATCCAGAGGCGCTACATCTTTCCGTTCGCGCCATCCGATATGGCGTCGGCGCCCGCCGCGATCCCGCAATTTCTAAGCAGGCATTCCGGCTCCTGCATTTACTCTACCCTAAATCCCCCTGGACAACGCGAACGCCTTATTGGTATTGAGTGCGAAGATTTTCAGTGGCGGCCGAATGGGACTGGACTCGGCTCAAATTGAGCAGTGATTTGAAGCTAAGCTCTTTAGTTTCGATTCGCCCTGCTCAGATTTGAGCCGGACGACGGTTATCACCGCTTAGGCCGAAACGTTTTTACCTCCAGACTGCGGATGGGGCGGAAGTGACGCGCATTCGCTGTAGTCAGAATTTCACCGGCATCTACGGCCGTGGCTGCGATCAACGCGTCTGCAACTTGCAGTCCGCTTGACAATGCATATTCCTCGATTAGCGTTACGGCAATATGACCGATTCTCTCGCTCAACGGCAGAATACGAAAATGAAGATTCTGGAAGAAGAGTTGGATAATCCGGAGTTCCCGGCGGGAGCGCGAGCCCTGCAAGAGCTCCATCAAGGAAATGATCGACGTGCTTCGCTCGTCCGTGGAGTGGATCAGCTTTGCCGCCTCTCCGCTCCCACGCGAGGCCCATATCAGGACATCCGTGTCGAAAATCATCGCCTTTTGCGAAGATTGGCGTAACGGGGCTGTCGGAGCTTTCTCACGTAGGCACTGGGATCCACCAAGTCGCGGCGATCCTTCCACATACCAAAAAACTCCTGGTCTTCGGCCCGCGCATCATTGCTTTTCCGCACAATCGGCAATAGTCGCGCTTTCTCTTTACCCCGGTGCAGTACCGTGACCGCTTCCCCGCGATCGATAGCTCGAAGAACGTCCTTCATCCGGTACCGCAGATCCAAAATGGTGGCTTTCATCAAGTGCCTACTCTAGAGTATACACTCCTGTGCCACTCGGATCGTGCCCACCTCGGCTCACAATGAGCCGGAATTTGAACCTAACTCCTTTACTTTTGATTCACTCTGCTCAGATTTGAGCCGGAGAGGTTAGTCTGCGCAACACCTCCGCATACGTCTCGTACGCCTGCCGCCCGAACAGGACGAAGATTACATGGCTCACTCCCGAGCCCGCGTCTTCCAGATGCGCGCGCACCTCACGGAGCGCGATCTCCGCAGCCTCGCGCAAGGGGTAGCCGTATACGCCGGTGCTGATGGCGGGAAAGCTGATCGTTTGAACGCCGTGCTCTTCCGCCATCCGCAGGCAGCAGCGGTAACAGGAAGCCAGCAGTTCCGCTTCGCCTTGCCCGCCATCCCGGTAGACCGGGCCCACCGCGTGAAAAACGTATTTCGCCGGCAGCTTGCCCGCGCCCGTGGCGACTGCGTTTCCTGTAGCGCAACGCCCGATCTTGGCGCGGATCTCATCCAGCTCGCGCATGATCCCGGGGCCGCCGGCGCGATGGATGGCGCCATCCACGCCCCCGCCGCCCGCCAGCGCCGCGTTGGCCGCGTTGACAATCGCGTCCGCGGCAACGCGCGTAATGTCGCCTTCCTGCAATGTCAGTTTTCGCCCGGCTGCACTCGTCCATTCCATACCTATCTATTACAATCGTTTTGGGTGAAGATGAGAAACCCGCTGGTGGTGTCGATAGCGGTCGGAATTGTCGTGGTGCTGGCAGTAATCGCGGGCGTTTTCTACGCGCAGCGCGGATCGCATCTCGAACTGCAGGGCAAGGTCCTGAAGGTGCGGACGGCTCCGTTGGACGAGAATAGCGGGGTCGCGGTGATCGACTTCCGCATCACCAATCCGGCCGACTTCACGTTCCAGGTCCGCGCGGTGACGGTGGCTGTCGAAGACAACAGCGGCATGCGCACCCAGGGCACCACGATCTCGGAAGTCGACGCGCAGCGGCTGTTCCAGGCCGTTCCCTTGCTGGGGCAGAAATACAATCCATCGCTCCTCATGCGGGACGAAATCGGTGCACATGCCACCGAGGACCGCATGATCGCCGCCCGCTTCGAAGTCCCCGAAGCCGCTTTGGAGAAGCGCAAGCAGTTGACCGTCCGGATTGAAGAGAGCGGCGGACTGATCTCGGAGATCAAAGAGAAGTAACAGCTACCGCCGCAGCACGGCGTAATGCGGATCGAGCGTCACCTTGAGTGGCGGCTGCTGCAAATTCACGCTGAAAGTCACCGGGTCGCTCGCCGAACGCACCCACTGGGTGGTCGTCTTGCCGCGCGCCACTTGAATCTCCACGGGAATCAGAGTGCTGAAATCTTCGGGAACCTCGTCCTGGGTCAGCGTGCCCACCAGTTTCAAGGCAGGCGCCTTGCCCTTGAGGCTGTAGCTGAGCTTCAGGGAGGGTATCCCGGTGCCGTACACCCACTGGTCAAAGAAGGCTTCGAGTTTCGGGTCGTCGGACTTGGGGGGCAGGAACTCCGCGGCCAGCGCGCGAAAATTCTCGGTGCTGATTTCCCCGCGGCCGTAGCGCTTGACGATTTCGGCGAGCAGGGAGAAGAACCGCTCGTCGCCCATGCGCTGCCGCAGCATGTGCAGAATCCACGACCCTTTGCCGTAGGTGATGATATTCCAGGCGCGCGGCTCGAGAGAACTTTCCAGGCGCGTTCCCAGCACGATGGGGCCCGCGGATTCGACCGGTTCGCCGGTGTCGCGCTTGGCGAGCAGCGCCGTGCGATACGTATCGAGCATCGTTTCCAGATCGTGCGCGCCTTTGCGCTTTTCCATATACAGTAGAGCGGAATAATTGGCGAGCGCCTCCATCAGCCAATCGTCGCGATACGAAGGACTGGTGACCTGGCCGCCCCACCATTGATGGGCCGTCTCGTGCGCCTGCAGAAGCTCGTCGAAGAACAGATCGTCGGATTTCGTGACGCGCGAATCGTCGGGACGGACATAGGAGCGCGTGGAAAGATAGATGAGGCCGGGGTACCCCTGGCCGAAGTTTCCTGGTATGGGCGACACGGTCAGGTGAGGCAGCGCCGGCGGACCGAACTTCGACGCCATAAACTCGAGGGCGGCGCCGATATCGTTCGCCAGCCGTTCGAGGCGCGCCAGAGGATTCAGCGGGGCCGGGGGCGAGGGCACCGACAACTCCGGAGCCGGATTTCCCCGCCCGGGTCGGCGCCCGGTAATGGCCCCTACCGGGAGCGGCAACGGCGCGACGGGCCGCGGCTGCAGGGCAGGCTCCAGCTTGCGGTTGGCACACACATCCACCAGGTATCCGGAGCGCGTTACCGCGGCGTGTGCGTATTCGCCAAGATTGAACCCGGCCATGCGAATGGGCGCAGACGGCCGGCGGCGCGTAATGCGCCATTCCCCCTCCGTGCGGTCTTCGATCACGTCGCCGGGTGTGACCAGCTCCAGTTCGCGCGGATAGCGGAAGGTCAGATCGTACATGGCGAACTGCGGGCCGAACGCGGGATACCAGTTCCCCCGGGCAGTGACGTAGTAGATGTGCTCGCCGGCATTGAGAATGACGCGGCCCGAATGATGAAACTCGAATTCGTAATCGGCGCCGGCGCGCAGCGGCTGCGGAGGAATTACCAGGAACAGGGCGTTTTCGCCGCGTGCCGCGCTGGCGCGCCCGGATTCCCGCTGCATCACTTCGGCGGGTTTTCCGTCGACCGTCACTTCGCTGACTGTCATCTCTTTCGCGATGTCGAATGGCAATGCCTGGACGTTGTCGGCGTTTGTCTTGAGTTTCAGGCGGGTGACGGCGTTCAGATCGAGAGTGGCATCGATGTTGGCCTGAATGCGGAAATCGTTCAGGGTAAGCCGAATCGGGTTACCAGGGCCCTTTTCGCGAAAGGAGCGCGCCGGAAAATGCGTCCACACGTCGAAATAGGCGCGGTTGTTGCGGTGCACGAACTGTCCGGCCGCGATCTGGTCGGAACTCTCCGGGTCATAAAGGATATCGAAGTCGCCCATCTTGGAGCTGCGGAAAATCGCGCTCACGAAATCCGGCTTCCGTGCACCGGCATTCATCAAATCGAGCACCAGGCGGGCATCGTAGTTGGGGCTGACGCTGCGCAGCGAGGCCGTCCACTGGTCCTCCAGCAGTACTCCGGCTTCGGGCGCCTTGCGATTCGCCGGGTTATCGGCGATCTGGTCGGTCAACATCTTGTAGACGTCTCCCGTGAAGAACAGGAGGACGGCCTGAAAGTGTACGTCCAGGTTGGGGCTGCCCGTATAACTCGCGAGCGAGCGCCGTTCCGCGAGGCTGGGCGGACGCAGGATTACTTCGCCATCTCCCGACTCGACGTCGGTGGTGAAGACGGCCGCGATCGGGCGGCCGGCGATCGGTTTGCTGAAGATCAGGTAGCCGTCGCTGAAGTAAATACGGATGTCTTCCTTGAAGAGCGTCAGATCGCGCACGCGGTAGCACGTGTCGCGGTCGAGCGTGTTTTCATGAATGGCGCGCGCGAGATCGGCGGCAGGCCCCGCCGCCAGCGGGTAGGAGGCCAGAAAGGCAAGGACGAGGGCCCTGAACATCTTCTCAGTGTAACCGTGCCCGCCGCCGGAGCCAAAGCGCTCCAATGCTAAAATACGAGAGCTTTCGAGCGGAGAACGAGGATTGCGATTCGTCACATTGGAACGACACGAAGGCTACCGCGAAGCCGGCCTGCTTTTGGATGATGAAATTATCGGACTGCGGGGCGGCGGCTTCCCCGATATTCTGTCGGTGATTGCGGGCGGAGC
>PSRJ01000316.1 GCA_003175985.1 Terriglobia bacterium | reverse complement strand
GGGGAGGCTACTTAGTCGGTGTATGGCGGCTCACTCCAAACTGGGAAGCCCTCAGCCGGGCCGATTGGCTGACCACCGATATCCACAAAGGGAACACTAGTTCGATCGCATATATCGCCGGCGCAAACCGCTACCTGTGGAAGCACGCGAAGATCGGCTTCGACGCCGGCGCGCAGCATGACCAGGGGCTCCTGAGTTGGAGCAGCGTGATGCTCGCGCAGATCATGCTCTACTTCTGACAACTCAGAAAGTGTAATTCAGCATGAGGTACGGATAAGTATAGGCTCGCCCCGGAGTCGCGTGCTTCAGAAATCCACCGGGAAAGATATGTCCGACCCCCACGCCTGCCTGCGTCTGCTTGGTCAATGTGTAGACCCCTTGCAAATCGATCTCCTGGCCCACATGCCGCCCGGCGGAGCCATCGGCGCTCACCGCGAGGACGGCGCTGTTTCCGGAATACAATGCATCGCGCGCGCTCGCCAGCCACCAGTTGTGGTAATTGCTCCAGACGAGCAGTTTAGGCGTGGGCTTGACCTCGCAGCCGAAGCGGACATCATGAATATTCCGCCAGCCGACCAGATCGGTGACACCGTATTTGTCATGCGCCGTCGGATAGAGTTGGTCGAAGGTTTCGATGCGCCCGTCGTGTGGATCGCGGTCGCCGGAAGCGTAGTTGTATTCGGCGCTCCAGCGCGGCTTCCAGGCGTGATTCGCCAGCCTGTAACCGGCGACCCAATGGCCCGCCCAGGCGTGTACGGTCCCGGTCTCGCCGGCCATTTCGACGCCATAATCGATTCCGCCGTGGATCTTGCCCACCCATCGCGCCCCGATCGTCTTGAAGTCGATATGCGGAGCCACGCGCCACAGCAGATAAGGTTCAATCACGGCGCCCGGCACCAGCTTTTCGATTCCGCCATAGAGCCCGTGCAGGTTGTTGCCGGCTTGGGGCCTATCGAAAGCCGTCGTCGAGGGCACTACGACGGAAGAGCTAAACAGATCGAGCCGATAGCCGAGGTGGCGCAGCGTTACGCGAACGGCATCAAACGAACGCGCCTGGTTCGTCCAGTTGGTCGGACCCAGAAGACGCAGATCCCCAAACGCGATTTCCTGCCGGCCTGCTCTCAGAGCGGCAGTGCCGTGCTCGGAATCGCCGAGTTCCACGTACCCGAGCCGCAGGTCCATCGGGTTGAAATTGGGAGGGGCGTCCGGAACCTTCTGATTGAAGAAAATGCGGACGTCCTGCCCCTGAAACACGAACTTCATCCAAGAAACGGGGCGGATTTGCAGATTGACTCGCAGGCGGTTAAGAAAATACGCGTCGTCCTGGCCTGGCACAAAACTGCGATCCAGTATGGCCTCATATCTGGCCCGGTATTCTCCGCCAACGCGCAGCCACTTCGGTAGTTCCTTGTTGGCCTCATCGGCCGCCGATTGCGCGTGAAGCTGGAAGGCAGCGAACAGGAAAGCAGCGGCCTTACGCCACATGTCTGGCTTCCCCGCCGACCACCATGAACTTGGTGGGATAGACCCATTCCAGTAACGGCGAGGTCATAAACGTAGTAACCAGGGCCATCAACACCATCATGGTAAACACCGTTGGGGAAATAATGCCGATATCCAGGCCAATATTCAGAGCGATGAGTTCCATCAGGCCGCGGGTGTTCATCAGGATGCCGAGCGAGGTGGCGTCCCGCCATGGAATGCCCGCCATGCGCGCGGCAAACGTGGATCCGCCAAATTTTCCTGCAATGGCGACCGCGATGACCAGCAGGACATAAAGCCACATCTGTCCGTGCACCATATTTACGCTGGTGCGCAAACCGCTGTACGCAAAAAATAAGGGCAACAGAGCGGTCACCGTCAACGATTCCATCTTGTGGATGACGCTGTGGATGAACTCGGAATTCTTGGGCATGATCGCGCCCATCAGAAATGCCCCGAACAATAGATGGATTCCCAACGCTTCTGTGACGAGCGCCGACGCCAACGCCATCACAATCAGCAGCGATATCATGTTTTCGGTAAGCCGGCCCTGCTTGTGAAAGGATGCTTCAAATCGCGGCAGCACCCGTTTCACTCCGAGCAACATCACCAGGACATATGTGATCGAACCGCCGATGGTCACCCATATCGGCATGGCTGTGTGCCCGGCGCGAATCAACATTACGATATAGGCCAAAATGCACCAGCCGGTAATATCGTCCACCGCAGCGCAGGCAATCGAGAGAGTGCCCATGCGGCTGCCGAGCAGGTTGCGCTCCGTCAAAATGCGGGCCAGCACGGGAAAGGCGGTGATGCTCATGGCCGAGCCCATAAATAGAGCAAAGCTCATGAAGGTGATGTTGCTGCTCGAGAGCTGCGGATAAAGCACCAGTGCGACTATGCTCCCCAGGCAGAACGGCGTCACGATGCTCACATGGCTGGTGAGTACCGCCGCGTGGCCGTGGCCGTGCAATTCCTTCGGATTCAAGGAGAGGCCCACCAGAAACATGAACAACACCAACCCCACTTGGCTGAGGGCGTTCAGATAACCCAAGCTGGAAGCCGGAAAGAGCGTATGCGAAAGCGCGGGCGCCACCCAGCCCAGAAGCGAGGGGCCCAGCAGGATGCCGGCCACCATTTCGCCGATCACTTGCGGCTGCCTGATCTTCTTAAACAACATCCCGGTGATGCGCGAGACCAGCAGAATTACAGCGATTTGCAGCACCAGCTTGAGCAGGTCCAGTGGTGCGAGCGCAGAGACAATCTGCGAAGTCTTTGAAGCCGAAGGAGGAGGCGCAGTTAAGCCGTGGCCTGCTTGCAGCACTCCTATCAACATCAGCAGCGGTAGTCCGACAAGAAGAACGTAAGCCAGCCAGAGGTTATTTTTGAGCATCCCTTTCCTCGCAAATCGAGCCCACAACCAAACATACGGGTTCCAAGCCGTGGAGTCGATTGGGCCGTAGGGCAAGCGATTAGTACTTTAGGGAAGGGTCGGCGGCAGCGAGCTTCTCGGCCATCCGTACCAGGTCGGGCAGAGACTCTGCACCCATTTTTCTCATCAGGTTGCCCCGATGAATCTTAACGGTGCGCTCGCTCGTGCCCAGCTCGGCCGCGATCTGCTTGTTCAACAATCCCGCAATGACGCCCTGCATGACCTCGCGCTCCCGCGGGGTCAATGAATCCAGGCGCCGCCGCAGCTCGGCCAATCGCTTCAACTCCTGTTTCGTGTTGCGGTCCTGTTCGATGGCCTTCTGAATGGCGTCAAGCAGGATCTGTCCGCGGAACGGTTTCGTGAGGAACTCCATGGCGCCGGCCTTCATGGCTTCCACGGACATCGGTATATCGCCATGACCTGTGATGAAAATAATGGGCATGGCGATGTTCCGCACGCTGAGATACCGCTGAAACTCCAGCCCGCTCATTCCCGGCAGGCGCACATCGAGCACAAGGCAGCAGGGGCCCGCGGCGGGGCGCCTTTCCAGGAACTCGGCCGCGGATCCGAAGGTCTCGACATGCAATCCTACCGAATGGAGCAGGCTCTGGATGGCAGACCGGGCTGCGGCATCGTCGTCCACGACGAAGACAATCGGTTCTTCTTCAGCCATGAATCGGAAGCCGGAAATGGAATTCCGCGCCGTGGCCGGGATTAGTGGCCCACAGCCGCCCGCCATGCGCTTCGACGATAGTCCGGCTGATGGATAACCCCATCCCCAGGCCCTGAGGTTTGGTGGTGAAAAAAGCAGTGAACATCTGTTCGGGATCTTCCACGGGAAGGCCCGGACCGGAATCCGCCACGGTAACGTCCAGATTGTCCGGGCCGCGCACTTCGGTCCGGATCAGCAGTTCGCGAGCGCGTTTCGCGTCGCCGCTCATCGCCTCGATGCTATTGACCATCAGATTCAAGATTACCTGCTGCAATTGCACGCGGTCTCCCAACACGGGGGGCAACGGTTTGGCGAATTCCGTCTTGAGCGAAATCTGGTTGCGCGTAAGCTCCCGGTCGAGCAGCGATGCCACTTCCTCGATAACCTCTCGCAGGTTCACCGGCAGCTTTTGAGGAGCCGTTTTCTTCGAAAGGGCACGGATACGGCGTACGATTTCAGCGGCGCGGTTCCCTTCGTCGATGATGCGGTTCACCGCCTGGCGTGCCTGGTCCAGGTTTGGCGGGTGCGCATCCAGCCATCGGAGACAGGCGTCGCCGTTAAGCACCACAGCCGCCAGCGGCTGGTTCACTTCGTGAGCCACCGAAACTCCCATTTCGCCGATAGTCATCATACGGGTGACGTGCGACAACTCGGCCTGCCGCTGCTGCACTCTGGATTCCAGCTCATCCCGAGCCCGGCGCAGAGAGGTTTCCGTGAGTCGTCGCTTTTTGACAAACCAGCATGTAAGCAGCGCCGGCAAGGCAAATTCGAAAAGGTACGGCATTTCCGGCTTGTTTAGGGCGAGGCTGCCGGCCGGAGCTATGAAGTAATAATCGAGTGACAGGGACGCTACCACTACGGCGAACAGGCCGGGGATTCCGCCCCCATACCAGGTGCTGATGACGATCGCAGCGAAGAATAGCGGCGTGGGGAATACCGGATTCTTGAGAGATACCGTTACCAGAACCGCTACGGTGACGGAAACGGTGGCGAGCGCAAAGCCCCGCGCCAGCCTGCTGTATTCTTCCGATCGCACGCTTCTACAATTCTATGTGCGGAAGCCAATTGAAGTGAACTGTGTAAGCCTGATTCGATAGAATCGGAAAAAAGCCGATGAAGACGTTTCGGATCGCACTCGCCAATATCCGCTATCCATCGACTCCCGAGGATTCGGTGACGCTCGCCGAAGAGGCAATCGCAACTGCCGGTATGGAGCGCGCGGGTATCATCTGTTTTCCAGAGTGTTACGTTCCCGGATACCGGGGACTGGGCAAGATAGTCCCGCCGCCGGACCAAGCGTTCCTGGAACGCGCATGGTCCGCGATTCGAGCGGCCGCCGCGCGGGCAGATCTCGCCGTGATTCTCGGCACCGAACGCGTTGTCGACAATGGCCTGCTGCCAAGCGCACTGGTAATCAATCGAGATGGAACGATCGCCGGCTTCCAGGACAAAGTCCAACTCGACCCTTCCGAAGAAGGCACTTATACGTTCGGCTCAGGAAGACGCGTTTTCCAAGCCGGCCCGGTCACATTTGGTATTGCAATCTGCCACGAGGGATGGCGCTATCCCGAGACTGTCCGCTGGGCAGTCCGCCACGGCGCTCAGATCGTATTCCACCCTCATTTTCATGTGGCCGAGCCAGGCAGTTACGTGCCCTCCACTTTTGCCGATCCCGCAAACTCGTTCCATGAGAAAGCGCTCTTGTGCCGCGCAGCTGAGAACACCTGCTATTTCGCCAGTGTAAATGCCGCCAGTGTTGGATCGCCAACGACTTCGGCGATTGTCCGGCCAGATGGGACGCTACTCTGCTATCAGCCATACGGCAAAGAAGGACTACTCATCGCAGACGTCGACCTCGACGCGGCGACAGGCCTCCTCGCGGCGCGCTGCAGGGCTGTTTAGAGTCTGGCTTGCCAAATTTCTGCGGTGCCGTTGCTACACTGGCAGAAGATGGCTGCCAACGCCGCGCTGACGGGAGTCAACTTAAGTGAGATGGTGGAAGCGCGCGAGGTGCGCGATTGCCTCCAGTGGTTTACACGCGAGAAGCACTGGATCAACGAGATGCATCTCCAGCTTTGCCGGATTCCCGCGCCCACTTTTCTGGAAGGCGAGCGCGCGGCGTGGTTCCTGGAGCAGTTCCGCAGCCTGGGTTGGGAGGCCTCGGCCGACCGTGCGGGCAACGTAATCGCTACATCCGGTGAGGCGCCCTACGTCGCGCTTACCGCGCACCTCGATACCGTGCTGGCGCCGCGAAATAAAGACGAGATCGCTATCGAGGCCGACGGCCGTTTTCGCGGACCTGGGGTGTCCGATAATGGAGCCGGCTTGGCCGCTCTCCTGGCCCTTGCCCGCGCCTGGAAAACCTGCGCGAAAATTCCGGAGTTGCGGACCGGCCTGATGCTGGTGGCCAATGTCGGCGAAGAAGGCGAAGGCAACCTGGTGGGCATGCGCCATCTCGCCAAACCATCGAATCTCGGACGAAAGATCGCCGCGTTTGTCGTGATCGATGGCGCCAATACGGACCACATCACCATGCGTGCCCTGGGGAGCCGGCGCTTTGAGGTCGCCTTCACCGGGCCTGGCGGCCATAGCTGGAGCGATTACGGTCTCGGAAATCCAGTCCATGCCCTTTGCCGCGCCGTAGCATTGTTTTCCGAGACGCGGCTCAATGGAAGTCCCAAATCCGCCGTGAACGTAGGGCTCATAGAAGGTGGTTCCAGCGTCAACGCCATAGCGCAAACGGCGCGCGCCAAAGTGGATATCCGCTCGGAAAGCAACGAGAAGATCGACGAGCTGGTTGACCTGTTATCGGCAGCCGTAGAGCGCGCCCGCGATCTCGAGAATCAGAGAGCCACTGCCGGCAAAGTATCCTTCAAAATGAAGGAGATCGGCTCCCGCCCCGCCGCCAGCCTGCCGGACGATTCCGCCATTCTGCACTATATCCGCGCGGTGGACGCGCACCTGGGTATCCGCTCTCATCTCGATTGCTCCTCCACCGACGCCAATATTCCCATCTCGATGGGTATTCCCGCGATTGCGATCGGGGCTGGCGGCATCGGCGGCGGAGCCCATACCACCCAGGAATGGTTCCGGCCCGAAGGGAGAGACCTCGGGCTCAAGCGAATCTTTCTGCTGGCACTTCTTTTGATGCGCGATGCAGGTGGGAGCCGTAAGTGAGCCGCCGGGTGGCGGAGGCGGCACTCGCCGGAAACACCATCGTCTGGGGCTCCACGTTTGTTCTGGTCAAATCGGCGCTGGCCAACGTCTCGCCGCTCCTCTTTCTGGCGCTACGGTTTTCGCTCGCCAGCCTTATTCTGGTGGCCTTGTTCGGGCGAGGCTTGAGAATCGCCCTAAAGGGTGCAGAAGTGCGCGCGGGAATTCTCATCGGTTGCTTTCTATTTTCCGGGTATCTGCTACAAACATTGGGCTTACGACTTACGTCAGCCCCGAAGTCCGCATTCCTAACCGGGTTGGGGTCTGTTATGGTACCTTTGCTCGCGATGGCCGTCTACAGAAACAGGCCACAGGTTTCCGAACTGCTGGGAGTTCTGGTGGCGACCGTCGGTTTGGGTCTGATGACACTGGAAGGGCCAGTGACAGCGATCAACCGGGGCGACCTGCTGACCGTCGGATGTGCCCTGGCATTCGCGGCCCATATCGTAACGTTAGGACATTATTCGGAAGAAATGCGCTTTGAAGTGTTGTCGATCCTGCAGGTGGTAACATCGGCGGCCCTGGCACTGGCACTTTTCGCCTGGGTCGAACCGCCCCGGCTGGCCTGGCAGCCGGCTGTAATTTATGCTGTATTGATTACGGGATTTCTGGCAACGGCGGCCGCGTTTACGGTCCAGGCTTGGGCGCAGCGGTATACCACCTCGACAAGAACGGCTTTGATCTATACACTGGAACCCGTGTTCGCCTGGATTACGTCTTACTGGCTGGTAGGAGAGGGCCTTTCGCGGCGGGCGGCCGCGGGGGCAGCCCTCATTATGGGCGGTGTGCTTCTGGTTGAGTTGAAACCCTTGAATCTGAAGTTACATCCATCGAAATAGCAGGCTTGCAGGGCTATAATGGATAGCATCTGCATTCCGCGGAGGAGTTAGAAAACCCCATGAGTTTCTTTGACAAATTGCGCACGCAGAAGTTGCTTTCGTTTACGTTGATCCTGTTCACGCTATCGATCGGCATCGTGATCGGTACGCTGATTAACTCTGGCGTAAAAGCAGCCAAAGATACAGCCGTGGCGCCGGGAGCGACGCCGTTAACCATTCCGAGCCCGGTAGAGCTATCGAACACGTTTACGCAAATTGCAAAAATGGTCGAGCCTTCGGTCGTGAACATTTCCACGACCTACCTTCCGAAGGCGCCCACTCGGGCCCAAGGCAACCGCCGGCAACTGACGCCGCCCGATGAGGATGATCAGGGCGACGAGAATAACTTCCTGTTCCGGTTCTTTGGCGGCAACCCCTTCGGCGACGGCTCGCCAGATCTCTCGCAGCGGCGAGGCCAGGCGCTCGGATCAGGTGTAGTGGTTGACCCGGCAGGCTACATTCTCACCAACAATCACGTGGTCGATAAGGCCGACCGCATACAGGTCAAGTTCATGGGTGACCCGACCGAATATGACGCAAAAGTGGTCGGAACCGATTCTTTGACCGATCTTGCGGTGATTCGCGTGGAAGGCAAGCGGAACCTGGCGCCGGCGAAAATCGGCAATTCGGAAGCCGTGCAGGTGGGCGATTGGTGCGTGGCGATCGGATCTCCGTTCGGATTCCAGGCCACCGTTACCGCAGGAATCATCAGCGCTAAAGAGCGCGATATTCCAGGCGACAGCACGCAGTTCCAGCATTTCCTCCAGACCGACGCCGCCATCAATCCCGGCAACAGCGGCGGACCGCTCCTGAATATCCGCGGGGAACTGATTGGGATTAACACCGCCATCGCTTCCCGCTCCGGTGGTTATCAGGGCATCGGCTTCGCGCTGCCGATCAACACTGCGGCGGAAGTTTATAACGACATCATCAAGACGGGACACGTGACGCGGGGATCGATCGGTGTATCGTTCACACCGTCCGACACCGACCGTGCGCGAGCGCTGCTGAAGGCTAATGGAGCCACCGAAGGCGTCTTCATCCAAAGTGTTGCTCCGGGTGGCCCCGCGGAAAAGGCTGGCTTAAAGGATGGCGATATCATCGTTGGCGTCAACGGCAAGCCGGTTCGCCAAGGAAACGACCTGGTGAACACCGTAACGGCGACACCCATCGGGACAGCGGTCAACATTACGGTCCTACGCGAGGGCAAACGCGAAAATTATAAGGTCGTTGTCGGAGATTTGACCCAGATCTTCCCCGACCGGTTTGGCGGCCCCAAGACCGATGAGCCGAATAAGGCTGAGGGCACCCAAGCCAAATTCGGAATGACGATCCAAAATCTGACCGATTCGCAACGGCAGAATATGGGCATTAAGGAAAAAGGCGGCGTCCAGATCTCGTCTATCGAGCCCAGTTCGTTCGCGGACGATATCGGACTGTTGGCCAAGGACATCCTGCTGTCCATCAACCGGCAGCCGGTGAACAGCGTCGACGATGTAAGAAAGATCCAGGGTACGCTGAAGCCGGGCGATGCCGTGGCCTTCCGCATCCTGCGGCAGGATCGCAGCCGCAACTGGAACGCGGAGTTCGTAGCGGGCACGCTACCGAATACTCCGCAGTAAGCGGTAAGAACCTTCACAACTCACGGCGATCGGGAGCAATCCCGATCGCCGTTTTGCTTGCGCTCCGCTGGTCTCTACCGTCGGTTGCGCCGCCTGCTGATCGGCGGAATCAGCTTCGGATTTCGCCTTGCCCATAGGGTGAATTTGATATATATTGTCCGGCATGAGCCGCACTGCGTTGTTACGCGTTTCCGCCGGAGTCTTGTTCCTGCTCGGCGCCTGGATGGCCTTCACCCAGAACCCAGCCCAGCCGCCGCAGTTGAAGGTGAATAAGGTCAAAGAGGACCTCTACGAGATCGAGGGAGATGGCGGCAATGTCGCCGTCTACATCACCAGCGAAGGTCTGATCCTGGTGGATGACAAATTCGATCGCGACCACGAAGCCATCGTGACGCAGATCAAGAGTTTTTCGAACCAGCCGGTGAAGTACATCTTCAGTACCCACTACCACGAAGACCATAGTGGCGGGAACGGTAAATTCCTTCCCACGGCCGAAATCATCTCGACGGCTAATGCGCGGACCAATATCGTAAACAAGGTGCAGTCGAACCGCGCCGGCGACGTGCAGCCGGCCAGGGTTGTCTTCACCTCGGAGACTTCGGTATTTCTTGGAGGCAAGGAAGTGCGCGCTCACCATTTCGGCCGCGGCCACACGAACGGCGACGCCATCATATACTTCCCGGCGCTCCGCACCATACACACGGGCGACCTCATGGCCGGCAATACTCCGCTGATCGATTATCCCGGCGGCGGCAGCGTGGTCGAATGGACCAAGACGCTTGACGCGGTAATGAACGACTGGGACTTCGACACCGTAATTCCCGGGCATGGAGCTGTGACTACCAAGGCCGGCCTCAAGACCTATCGCGACAATGTAGAGAAGCTGCGCAACCGCGCCACCAGCCTGATTCGCGAAGGCAAGAGCCAGGACGATGTCGCCAAAGTAATGACTGCGGAGTACAATTGGGCTCCCAACAGTCTCCAGATGCAATGGAGCATGCCCGGCATCATGCGGGAGCTCCGGTAAGCCGAAGCGGACTACGGCAACGCGAACGCGACCACTGAATCGGTCGCAATCACAGCCACATACTGCTTGCCATTCTTGCCCTGGTATGTGAGGGGGTTGGCATTGGCTGCGCGCTCGAGCTTCGCGGACCAGAGCTCCTGACCGGTCTTGGAATCGAATGCCCGGAAGCGAGCATCGTTGGTTGCGCCGATGAGCACCAGCCCACCGGCAGTGACAATGGGTCCAGCGCTGCCGGAACCACCGGTGTTCTGCCGGGCCGGGCCCAGCGCTTCGGTGATCCCCAACGGGACTTGCCACGCAATATCCCCCGTATTCGCGTTCACGGCAAACAGGCGTCCCCATGGCGGCTTCTGGCAAGGCCAATTTCCGAGAGTGCGGCCATTCGCATCCTTGGCCGGAGCACTGAAACCGTGATAAGGCCCGGGGCCGTCCACTGAACCGCGATCTAAGAGCTGTGGAGATCCGTTGCCGCTGCCATAGTTCCCCCCGGGACTCTTGCGTTCCATCCAGCCGATCAGTGCCGTGTCGTGCGTCTGCACGTAAACGTAACCGGTCTTGGGATCGGCCGCCGTGCCGCCCCAATTGGCTCCGCCGTTGCCCGGAAAGATGAGCGTGCTCCTGGGCGGCGTGCCTGTCTGGTGATAGAGGAATGGCGTGAAGGGCCCCGCGTTGTAGAAGCCGCCGCTGCGATCCCACAGGTCCTGGCAGGCCTTGGCGTGCTCGGCAGTTGTATCGTCAGCCGTAACCATCTCTTCCTTCTTGAAGCTCGTGCGAACCAGGGGCGGAGGTTTCAGCGGAAAAGGCTGTGTCGGCGAATACCACTCGCCGGGCACGTCGCCTTTCGGCACAGAGCGCTCTTCAACACCGAATACCGGCTTGCCGGTGACGCGATCGAGAATGAACATCCAGCCGGTCTTACCGATTTGGGCCAGCGCGGGAATTTTCTTACCTTTGACCGTGATATCCACCAGGCTCGGCGCGGGCGGCAGGTCGGCGTCCCAAAGGTCATGATGCACAGTCTGGAAATGCCAGAGATATTTTCCGGTGTTGGCGTCCACCGCGACGATGGAATTACCGAAGAGGTTGTTGCCGGGCCGGTCGCCGCCATAGTAGTTGCCGGCGGGACTGCCGAACGGCATATAAACGATGCCGCGCTGCTCATCCGCAGTCAAATACCAGCCCCACACGTTGACCCCTGAATAGCCTTCCCAGCTATCGCCCTCCCAAGTGCCGAATCCCGGCTCACCGGGCCGCGGCACGGAATGAAATTCCCACAGCTTGGCACCCGTGCGGGCATCGTAGGCGCGAGAGTCGCCGGGCGCCCCATGCGGAATCTCTCCCACGGTGGCCCCCAGCATCACGGCGTTTCTAAAGATAGCCGGAACCCCGTTCCAAGGCACGGCGATATCCACCTTGCCTTCCTTTCCGAAGCCGGGGTCGACCTTACCCGTAGCGGCGTTCAGCGCGTTCAGGTAACGTCCCGCGGTGAAGAGGATTCGGGGCGGATTATCGCGGTCGCCGGGCCAGTAAGCGACGCCACGCGCTGTGGTGTTCGTTTCCAGCGGGGCGCTCCAGATCTCTTTGCCGGTCTCCGGCTCAAGCGCGAGAATGCGATTGCCCGCGGGCAAGTACATCATGCCGTTGACGACGATCGGGGTGGCTTCGGGGTTGGCGCCGCCTCCCGCGCCGCCGCGCCCCCCGCGGCCTCCACTGCCCTCCGCCGCGGCGCCCGGCTCGGGAGGCGGGAAATCCGGAGCCGCGGCCGGCGCGCCGCTCGGGCGCAAACGATAGCTCCAGGCCGGGGCTAACTTCGAGACATTGCCCGTGTTGATTTGCGCAAGCGGAGAATAGCGCGTACCCGCGAGATCGCGCGTGTACATCGGCCAATCCGCGGGATTGTCCTTCACCGCCGAAGCTTGGGCGTGTAGCGTCGCGGCAAGCACGGCGGCCGCGGGCAGAACCAGGCACCAGAAACGCATCGAATTCATCCTAATCGCAACAGCCGGATATAATCAAACGGTATTCCGCAATGATCCGCAGAATCGTATCCTTTGCGATCCATCAGCCCTTGTTTCTTAGTCTGCTCTTATTGCTTTTCATCGGGGCCGGTGTAGCGGCCTTCCGTTCTCTTCCCATCGAAGCTTTTCCGGATGTCACCGACGTGCAGGTTGCCGTGATTACACTGTTCGCGGGCCATGCGCCGGAAGAAGTGGAAAAACAGGTCACCATTCCCCTGGAAATCGAACTGAGCGGACTGCCCCACGCGGTCCGCATGTTTTCCCACACGCAGTTCGGGCTCTCGTTCATCTATCTCACCTTCGACGATGCTGTAAATGACTATTTCGCGCGGCAACAGGTTCTCGAGCGGATGCAGAATGCCGATCTTCCCGGCGGCGTAAAGCCCTCTCTGGCGCCGCTGGCCAGTCCCGTGGGAGAGATCTTCCGCTTTTATTTGAAGAGCGAGACGGCCGATGCCACCAGTCTGCGCAGCATTGAAGACTGGACCGTGGAGCGGCAGCTCAAAACGGTTCCCGGCGTAGCCGACGTGGTCAGCCGCGGCGGCTTCATTAAGCAATACCAGATCGTGCCCGACCTGACGCGGATGAAGTCGTATAGCCTGACAATGCCGCAACTGTTCACCGCCCTCCAGCGCGGTAACGCCAATGCCGGAGGCGGCTCCATCGAGCAGGGTGAACAGCAATACCTCATCCGTGGAGTGGGTCTGCTGCGCTCGTCCGCCGATATCGGCAATATCGTGCTGGCAGAGCGTTCCGGCGTGCCCATCCTGGTGCACGATGTGGCAACCGTCAATACGGGATCGGTTCCGCGCCAGGGCCTGGTGGGGATGGACAACACGGACGACGTGGTCACCGGCATCGTGCTGATGCGCCGCGGCGAAAACCCATCGGAGGTGCTGGCAGGGGTAAAGCAAAAAGTGGCCGAGCTTAATCAGAGAACGCTTCCCAAAGGCGTCACCCTGGTGCCCTACTATGACCGCACCTGGCTTATCGATACGACCCTGGCAACGGTTTTCAAAAACCTGTTGGAAGGCGCGGTGCTGGTGGTGCTGGTTTTGTATCTCTTCCTCGGCCATTTGCGCTCTGCGGCAATAGTCGCGGGGATCATCCCGCTGGCGCTGCTCTCGACGTTTATCGGTCTGAAGCTGCGCGGCATTCCGGCAAACCTTTTATCGCTGGGCGCCATGGATTTCGGAATCATCGTAGATGGCGCCGTAATCGTAGTAGAGAATGTCTTCCGCCGCCTCTCCGAGCGCATGCCCGGAGATTCTCTCCGCGTGAAGCAGGCCATCGAGGCGGCCGCGTTGCAAGTGGGCCGCCCGACCTTCTTCTCGATGCTGATCATCATCATCGCGCACATCCCGATATTTACCTTGCAGAGGCACGAAGGCCGCATTTTTGCGCCGATGGCTTATACCGTGGTGTCGGCGCTGGTGGGCTCGCTGCTGTTCTCCCTGACACTGGTTCCCCTGCTCTGCTATGCGATGCTGCGCGGCGGCCTTCCCGAGCACGAGAATCCAGTCATCGTTTTTGCCAAACGTCTTTACAGACCCGTGTTGGAAGCCGCGCTGCGCCGAAGGGCGATAGTGGTAGCGTGCGCCCTGTTGGTGCTGGCAGCCAGTCTGGCGGTGGTCCCACGGTTGGGCAGCGAATTCCTCCCCGAGCTGAACGAGGGCGCCATCTGGGTAAACCTCATGCTCCCGCCGGGCATTTCGCTCACCGAGGTTTCCCGGACCTTGCATCGCGTGCGTTCCACATTGCGCAGCTTCCCTGAGGTCAATGCCGTAATCAGCCAGGCCGGGCGGCCGGAAGATGGCACGGACCCTAAACCGATCAATATGGCCGAATTGTTTGTCGATCTGAAACCCCAATCGGAATGGCTGCGCAAAACCTCGAAAGAGGCGCTGATCGTAGATATGGAGAGGGAGCTGGAAAAACTCCCGGGCATCGCGCCTTCGTTTTCTCAGCCTATCCGCGACAACGTGCTGGAGAGCATTTCGCAGATCGACGGTCAGATCGTGGTGAAGCTGTTCAGCAACGAACCGGAAGTGTTGCGCGGCAAGAGTCAGGATATTTTGCGCGAAGTTTCGACGGTTCCGGGAGTCGCGCGGGCGTTTATCGATCGCGCCGGCCAAGTGCCGCAGTTGCAGATCGAAATCGACCGCGAACGGGCCGCGCGCTACGGCCTCAACGTCGCGGATATCGAAGACATGATCGAAACCTCGATGGGCGGCAAGGAAGCCACGCAGATCTGGGAGGGAGAAAAGAAGTTCAGTGTCGTGGTGCGGCTGCCCGAGCAGCAACGCAACAATCCGGATGAACTCCGCCGCCTTCCAATCGACGCACCCGACGGCTCGCGGGTGCCATTGGATCAGGTGGCCACGATTGCGGTGAGCGAAGGAAGTATGAACATCGCGCGCGAGCTCGGCCAGCGCGTGGCTTCTGTCGGAGTGTTTATCCGGGGCCGCGATATGGGCAGCGTGGTGAGCGATATGCAAGATAGAGTGAACCGGAATATTCAACTTCCGGCGGGCTCCCTGGTGACATGGGGCGGCGAGTTCGAAAACCAGCAGCGTGCCATGCGGCGGCTCACTATCATCGTCCCGATCAGCGTGCTATTGATTTTCATTCTGCTCTTCGAAGCCTTCGGTTCGGTGCGCAGCGCCGTATTGATCCTGATGAATGTTCCTTTCGCGCTGATTGGGGGGATCGTGGCGCTGCTGGTCACGGGAATCCATCTCAGCGTGTCGGCCGCCATCGGCTTCATCGCGCTGTTTGGCCAGGCCGTTTTGAACGGCGTCGTCATGGTGAGTTACTTCAACGAACTGCGCGGACAGGGCCGCTCACCGTATGATGCCGTGCGGGATGGCGCAATCGTCCGCCTGCGAACGGTGCTGATGACCTCGCTGCTTGCGATGCTCGGATTACTGCCGATGGCGCTCTCGCATGGCATCGGATCGGAGGTGCAAAGGCCTCTGGCCACAGTCATCATCGGCGGCCTGATTTCGGCGACCACTTTGACCCTGATCCTGCTGCCGGTGATTTACCTGGCTGTAGAAGAGCGTTCGGAGAAGTTTGACCTGACCGGCGTGAGCGGCGCCGAACGGCATACCCATTAACGTGATGCCAGAGCCTGCTCCCCGATTGCGCGTTTTCCTCTGCCACTCGTCGGGCGACAAGCCGCCGGTGCGCGATTTGTGCCGGAAGCTGGCGGCCGATGGCTTCGATCCCTGGCTGGACGAGCAGCAATTACTGCCCGGCCAGGACTGGAGCAATGAGATCGTAAACGCGATTCACCAGGCTCATGCCGTAGTCATCTGTCTCTCGCGCGCGTCCGTCAGCAAGGAAGGATACCTCCAGAGAGAAGTCAAGTATGCGCTGGATGCCGTGGAAGAGAAGCCGGAAGGAACCATTTTCCTGATCCCCGTGAAACTGGAAGAATGCGATATTCCGCAGCGTCTGAGCCGCTGGCAGTGGACCAGCCTTTTCGAGCCGGATGGGTATCAACGGCTGGTGACTGCCCTCCGCCGCCGTGCGGAAGGACTTTGGGGAGGTACGGCAGTCAGGAATCCGCCCCGCCGGCTGCGTAGTGAGAAAGCCGCGATTACCACGAATCAGGCGAAGGTCATGATGATCAAGAACAACTAC
>PSRJ01000138.1 GCA_003175985.1 Terriglobia bacterium | reverse complement strand
CGCCTGTATCGCGGCGACGCCTATCAGACCGGCATGATGCAAGCGATTCTCATTGGCCAGTCATTCCAGCTTCAGAAGATCTGGACCGAGCAATACCGCTCGACAGGAACTTTTCACGCGCTCGTCATTTCCGGGACACACGTGGCTGTGCTGGCCGCATTCTTTCTTTTCTTACTGCGCATCTGTTTTGTGCCGGAAAGCGTGGCGCTGTTGATCACGGTCTTGGCCGCATGGCTCTATGCGCTCGTCACGGGGTGGCAGGCCCCCTGCGCGCGCTCCGCGGCGGGCCTCACGCTGTTCATGATCGGCGGGTATTTCTACCGCCAGCGCCGCATCATGAACCTGCTGGCCGCGGTCGCGCTCGGTTTTCTGGTGCTCGATCCCGAACAGCTCTTCGACGCCAGTTTTCAGCTCACTTTCTTGGCCGTCGGATTTCTCGGTGCGTTCGCAGTTCCGCTGATTCAATCCACTTCAGGGCCGCTGGCGCGCGGTCTCTCCGATCTCGCCGATGCCGCCCGCGACATCTACCTGCCGCCGCGCGTCTCTCAATTTCGCGTGGAGATGCGGCTGCTCGCCGAAACCCTGCATCTCACTACGCGCCTGCCATTGCGCGCCGCCGCAGCCGCCGTTGCGCTGCCCGCGCGCGCCGTCCTGTTTTTCTATGACGTAGTGGTTACCTCGGCGGTCGTGCAATTTGGCCTGGCCTTGCCGATGGTCGTCTACTTTCATCGGGTCGGTTTCTCCGGCTTGTCGGCCAATGCCTTCGTGGTGCCGCTGATGGGGCTGATCGTGCCGATCGGGTTTGTCGCCGTGCTTACCGGATGGAGTTGGGTGGCGAGTCTCGCGGCCGGACTGTTGTCGCTTTCACAACTGGCCGTGAACTGGCACGCCTCCATCGAACCTCATTGGCGCATTCCAACTCCGCCGCTGTGGCTGGCAGCCACGCTTTCGGCAGCCCTGATAGTTACCGCCGTGACGCGCGGGTGGTGGCGCCTTGCCGCGGGCAGCGCTACCGCCGCGCTTCTGGCGCTGCTCCTCTGGCATCCTTTCGCTCCCCAGATGCACCGTGGTGAGCTCGAATTGACGGCTATTGACGTAGGGCAAGGCGATAGCCTGCTCGTCACCTTCCCCGACGGCAAGCGCATGCTCATGGATGGCGGCGGCATTCCTTCGTTCGGCCACGCCTCGCGCACCCAGCTCGATATCGGCGAGGACGTGGTAGCGCCATATCTCTGGAACCGTTCGATCCGCAAAATCGACGTGATCGCCCTCTCCCACGCGCATGAAGACCACATCGGAGGACTCCCGGCCCTGGTCGATGATTTCCATCCCGCGGAGTTGTGGACCGGCGCCACTCCGGACAGCGCCTCCTGGCGGCTGCTGTGCGCCAAAGCCACAAGCAACGGCGTCAAGCTCGTTCCTCTCAGCGAGGGACGCCGCTTCGCGTTCGGCGGCGCTAACATCGTAGTGCTCGCGCCCACTGCCGGCTACGTACCGGCCGATACGCCAAGAAATAATGACTCCCTCGTCTTGCGCCTGACCTATGGGCGCCACAATTTGGTGCTGGCCGGCGATGTGGAGCGCCCTATCGAGCGGCGCATGCTCGAAGAACAGGAAATCACGCGCGCCGACGTCCTCAAGGTGGCGCACCACGGAAGCAAGACCTCCAGCACCGAGGAATTTCTGAGTATGCTCCAGCCTGCCTTTGCGCTGATCTCGGTGGGCCCGGAAAACAGCTATGGCCATCCGCATCCCGATGTGGTTGCACGGCTGCGAGAGCACCACGCCGCCATCCTTCGCACAGACCAGGATGGCCTGATCACTATCCGCAGCGACGGCCGCCGCTTGTCGTTAGAAACGAATCGTCAGAAACGCGCGAGCCCCCAGTTATTGGGGCTGTTCTGATCAAATGAAGGTGCAGTGAACCAGGGACTATGGCTGCCCGTTTCCACGCGGCTTCGTCGAGTCTACTAAAGCTTGTACGTTCGCCGCAAGACGGTCCAGCCGGGCATCCATCTCCCGGCGCTTGCGCCGCTCCGCCCGCGCTTCCCGGACGGCGAGACGAATGGCGTGATCGAGGCGTGCATCCGTTCGCATGCCAATTTGAATACACATTTCCAGGTTGTGCTCAATCCGCGCGAAACGTTCCTGCGAGATGCGCTCGCTCAGCTCCCAGCGTTCCTGCGCACGCTGCATAGATTGCTCAATGCGTTCGAAACGTTCCTCGGGGCTCATCGCGCTGACCACAGCATAACATCTTTAGCGGGGCCAACTTCCGCTACGATAAAACTTGACTCTCGTGCGCTCCTCACCTGCTTCCTGGTCGCAGTTGTATCTTTGCGTGGCTCTGACCACGATGGCAAATCTCCTCCTGGAACTGTCGCTGACCCGAATCTTTTCTGTGGTGTTCTATTACCACTTCGCGTTTCTGGCGATCTCCATCGCTCTGTTCGGATTGGGCGCGGGCGGGGTCTTCTCTTACGTTGTGGCCGGATGGCGGGCGCCGCTTTTTACGAAGCTCGGCAGGTTAAGCGCAGTGAACAGCCTGTTCGTAATCCTGGCGCTGGCCATCATTCTCGCCCAAAAGAGCGACCCTACCGGTTGGAATCTTGCGCTCATTTACTTTCCCACGGCGCTTCCTTTTTTTGTTTCGGGTTCGATTGTATCTCTGGCCGTGTCGGAAACGATCGACCGCGTTCACCGCGTCTACTTTTTCGACTTGTTGGGAGCTGCCGCGGGTTGTCTGTTGCTGTTGCCGCTGCTCGGCTTGTTGGGCGGGCTGAATGCGGTGATGGCGGCGGCCGTTCTGTTCGCCGTGGCGGCGGCGATCTGGCATAGCCTTGCCGGCTCCATCGCCGGCCGCGCGGGTAGCGCCGCTCTGGCCCTCGCGCTGGTCGCATTCCTCACCTACAATACCTCCGCGCATATTCTTGGCATCCACTATGCCAAGGGGCAGAAACTCGAAGGCGAGATTTTCGAGAAGTGGAACAGCTTCTCGCGCATCGCCATTGCACCCGAAAAAGGCAGCGGCACACCGACTATCTTCATTGATGCGGATGCTTCCACCGCTATCGCGCATTTCGATTTCGACCGTCTTAGCGCCCGGGAAAAGCATGATTTGCTCGAACAAGGGCCGGCGCTGCCATACGTCATTCGTCCCGCGGCGAAGACACTGATCATCGGGCCGGGCGGGGGATGGGATGTCGCACGCGCTCTCGCTTCCGGAAGCCATGACATCACCGCCGTGGAGATCAACCCGATTATCGCCACCACGATCATGCGCCAGCGCTTCACCGGTCTCAGCGGGGGCCTGTATGCGCGTCCCGATGTGCATATCGTCGTCGAAGACGGCCGGAGCTTCGTACGCCGCAGCCCCGATCGTTTCCAGGTCTTGCAGGCGACGCTGGTCGACACATGGGCTTCTACCGCCGCGGGCGCCTTCGCCCTCTCTGAGAACAACCTCTACACCACCGACGCTTTTCGCGATTATCTCGAGCACCTCACAGGCGATGGTCTCGCGGCATTCACGCGCTGGGGCTTTGAACCGCCGCGCGAATCCCTGCGACTGGTATCGCTCGCGATCGAAGCGCTTGCTCAGCTCGGAGAAAACGAAGCGTGGCGGCACGTCATCGTGGGCCGCTCCGGATCGGTCCAAGGCTGGGGCGCGCAGGATACGGTGCTGATCGCCCGCAAGCCTTTTCCGGCGGAAGACGTGGAGCGCGCCCGCGCCATGATGACGCGCGCGAATATGCAGACTGTCTATGCCCCGGGGTTGGATGTCCGAAACGAGTTTCAAGGCCTTCTTCGCAGCCCAAACCCGGAGCAGTACGAGCGCGGCTACACTTTCGATATCACGCCGGTGAGCGACAACCGGCCCTTTTTCTTCTATACGGTGCAACCGCGCGATCTGTGGTCGTTCTGGGTTTCGGCCTCGCGAAACAGCGCCGATTTCAAAATCAACCGCGCGGTGCCCCTCTTATTCGCGTTGATGGGTATCAGCATGCTGGCCACAGTCCTGACGGTGCTATTGCCCCCGCTGCTGCTGGGCACGCGGCTTCCCCGCGAGCCCGGCGTTCCGGGTTTCCTGTTGTACTTCCTGTTTGTCGGGTGCGGCTACATTCTGATCGAGATGGCCCTCATCCAGAAGTTCGTTCTGTTTCTGGGGCATCCCGTCTATGCGCTTACGGTCGTAATCTTCTCCATGCTGGTGTCGAGCGGTTTGGGCAGCTACGCGAGCCGGCATGTTGTCGGAAAGCGCGAGGCGCGCCTGATCCAGGTGCTGGGGTGCGTCGCTCTGGGCGCCGCGCTGTTGGGCCTGCTGGTTTCCACATTGCTCACGCCGCTGGTCGGGCTGCCCTTGTGGCTGAAGATCGCGTTTACGATCCTACTGATTGCCCCACTCGGGTTCGTGATGGGAATGCCGTTTCCGTCCGGCCTGCAACGCCTGGAAGAATGGCACGCGCCTTCGGTCCGCTGGGCTTGGTCATTGAACGCGGCGGCGAGCGTGCTCGGGTCGGTCGGTGCGCTGGTCTGTTCCATTTACCTGGGGCTGGTGCAGACGTTGATTATCGGCGGGCTGCTTTACGTCGCCGCGCTGGCGGTGATCGAGCGCGTCCGCACGGACACCAGGGCGCCCGAACCGGGCGCGACTCGGGTGGTGCTGGCCAAGTAAGGCTCCACTGGCCCAAATCCACCAACCCTGGTGCTAACGGGCCAACGCCCGCCCTTGCAACCTTTTGGTTTTTCAGTTACTTGAAGTTGGTCACACGGATGCAAGGAGCCTGGCGAAAGGCAACCGCTATGATGCTCCGAAACACCCTCCGCTCTCATGCCCGGTACCTGTTCGCAGGTTTGCTTTTTTCTACGGCGATCGGTTTCGCTCAGACAGGAGGCTGGCGCCGTGCCGACGAGCCGGGCCCCAACGCGTCGGCCGATCCATCCACACCGGTGGAGCGCCTCGATCAGGAAGGGGCGCCGCCAGCCGGCCCTGCCCAGGCCGGTGGGGTTTCCGCTCGCCTTACGATTCCGGCCGGTAAATTCATTACAGTTCGCGTGAATCAGCCCCTGAGCTCAGACCACAGCCAGGTGGGAGACTTCTTCACGGCGACACTGGCGGAGCCGGTGGTGGTGGATGGCGTCGTGGTCGCACAAACCGGCCAAACGCTTTCCGGGCGCGTCTCCGAGGTGGACAGGGGCGGAAGGGTGAAGGGAGTTTCGCGGCTCGGCGTCCAGTTGACCGAATTGACGGCGGTGGATGGCCAGCAGTTGCCGATCCAGACGCAATTCATCGGCCGGCGGGGACCTTCTACCGAAGGCCGCGATGCCGCGATCATCGGCGGCACTACCGCGGCGGGTGCGGCGATCGGCGCGGCCTCTACGTGGGATGCGGGCAGGGGCGCAGCCATCGGCGCCGGAGCGGGCGCGGCCCTGGGAATCGCGGGGGTGCTGCTTTCGCGCGGTGCGCCTGCTGTGATTTATCCCGAGACGCTGCTCAGTTTCCGGATCGAAGCTCCGGTCAATGTTTCCACGGAACGCGCGCCGCAGGCCTTCCGCTACGTGGATCCGAACGAGTATCGGGAACAGCCGCCTTTGCAGACACGCGTGGCTCCGCCTCCTCCCGGCGCGGCTCCTTACCCATACTACGCGCCGGCGTATCCGTACCCTTACGCTTACGCCTACCCGTATCCGTATTGGGGACCCCGCTTTGGCGTTGTGATCGGGCCGCGTTACTACCGGGGTTATCGCCGAGGTTGGTGGCGTTAAGTAATTCTGCCGTTATGATGTAGGAATGAAGGTCCTCTGGTGCGCCGCGTTTGCCGCGGCCACCGCCTTATCGGCGCAGACCTTTTCCGGATCGGCCGCGCTGGATGAGGCCATCAACCTGGCAATTGAGCAAGGGCGTCTCCCCGGCGCCGTTCTCGTGATCGGGCATAACGGCCAGGTCGTCTATCGCAAGGCTTACGGCAAGCGGGCGCTGGTTCCGGCGCCCGAGGCCATGACGGCCGATACGATTTTTGATGTCGCCTCCCTGACGAAAGTAGTGGCCACAACTTCGTCGCTCATGAAGCTGTTTGAGCAGGGCAAGTTCCGGCTCAACGACAAAATCACCGAGTACATCCCGGAATTCCAGGGCGGCAAAAGCGACATCACCATTCGCAACCTCTTCACGCATTTCTCCGGCCTCGCGCCGGATGTTCCGCTGAACTCCCCCTGGACGGGATACGCCACCGGCATTCGCCTCGCCGCCACCACGCGGCCGGAAGGCCCGCCGGGCGCCCGCTATGTATACAGCGACATCAATTTCATCCTGCTCGGCGAACTGGTGCATCGCCTCAGCGGCCAGATGGTGTCCGATTACGCGCGACAGAATGTGTTTGCGCCGCTGGGGATGAAAGAGACGATGTTTCAACCGCCGGCCTCGCTTGTGCCGCGCATCGCTCCCACGGAGCGGTTAAACCCAACCGGTGCGCCGCTGCGGGGTGTGGTTCACGACCCCACGGCACGGAACATGGGCGGAGTGGCGGGGCATGCAGGCGTCTTCTCGACCGCCGACGACCTGGCGCGCTTCGCGCAAATGATGATCGACGGCGGACAGGG
>PSRJ01000033.1 GCA_003175985.1 Terriglobia bacterium | reverse complement strand
GAGCCGTTACGCCCTGAAAGTATCTGATCGACGGCCAACCTTCCCACTTGCATCGAGAGGACACCTAAGATGGCCGGCGCGATGTGGAGTATCGAGCCATCGTAAAGGGCGGCTCCGAGTTGCCACAGTTCCATGATCCCGAGGGTTGCCAGCAGACACGGCCAGTTGCTCAAGTCGCTGACGCTGTAATCATTATGCCGGTCGATGTCGACGCAGTCGCCCTTCGGTGTAATCGTTACAGTGGTAGTGCCGGTAAAACCCAGGTCGATGTTCAAAGGGCATTCGTCCACCAGCCGCCCCGTGAACTGCACCGCGAAGCCGTTATTTTGAAAGGAGCCGCTGGCGGTATCGACGACCGCATTGGATTGATCGAGTCTTGCGTATGCGGTCAGAAGTCCGCTGGCCAGCGCGTCCCGGATTAACCCGTCCAAAACACCGCCCTGCATCTGAATGAAAATGTTGTCATTTGGGCTGGTGAGCAGGTTCCGCAAATTAGCTGGTTTGCCGTCATTCTGCGTGGGTCCTCCCCAAACGCGCACGCCCGCCAGAAGAGCCTGCCCGTCGGTCACGACATCCGCCTGGCGCACCGTTAAATTTCCGATGGGCAAAGCGAGCTTCGGGCTTACGGGCCCAACGGAAAGGCTGTTTTTGAGCTGCTTTGCAACGGCAGTCTGAATCTGCACTGCGAGCGCGTCCGGCTGATTTGCAGGCGGCGGATTGACGAGCTTGACCGGAGAGTCGCTATCCAATGTCAGCCTGGGACTATCGGCAGCGGAGGTTACGCTGGCGAACTGAACCGCCATCGTCATCGGTGATCCGGGGGGAGTGGGAATGTCGGCCACCAGCTTCATAGTCAGTTGCAGAGTCCCCTTAGCGGTGGTGATGAGCTGGTGGATTCGCCTGCCCAGGATCACGTGTAACTGGCTCCAGTCGAGGCGGAACGGTATTTTCAGCGCGACCACGGAGTTGTTGCCGATAGTGCCGGGAATCGGAGCAAGAGTGGGAGGGCCCGTGAAATGCAGACGGCTGATATGGCCTCCCGGCTTGTCCACACGGAAGAAGCTTTCCAGGCTGCTCAGGTCCCCTGGTGAGAGCAGTTCGTCAAGCGCAAACTGGTGGGGAATGGTTCCACTCTGGAAGACGGCATCGAGCGCGAGATCGGCGGCAGCAATCGTCAGCCCGGCGACGACATCGTAGCTGCCATCGGGGGGCGGCGCCGAGGGAGTGATGCGCGGCGCCTGTTGAAAGGTGAGGCTTCCCTTAATGCTTGCGGGAGTGACTCCCGGCGGTGGAGGCACAGGCTTTCGTCCGGCCAAGCCCTGTTGGAGTTGATGATGCAACCCCTGCGACATTGTAAATCCGCGGTGCGCCAGATCGGCTATGGGATCCGCGGCGAACACCGAACCAGCCAGAGCCGATAGTAATTCCTGAGGTGTGTGGAGAAC
Organism: Terriglobia bacterium; assembly: GCA_003175985.1. GTDB lineage: Bacteria > Acidobacteriota > Terriglobia > Bryobacterales > Bryobacteraceae > PSRJ01. Next base: position 26,036 of record PSRJ01000033.1, on the reverse strand, counting down.
GGTCATACAATCCCTCCTAGGAAAGTGCGTAGGAAGTATACCAGTCCTGGCTTGATATGATGGCCCATTACGAGGAGACTTCATGCGTTTTTGCCGATTCGGGGAAGGCCGGCTGGGGCTGGTGGAGGGCGCCGCCGTGCGCGATGTCACGGCCGCTCTCGAGGTGCTGCCCAGCTACCGGTATCCCCTGCCCACTTACGATGTGCTCGTCGCCAACCTGGATCGCGTCGCGGAACGGGCTCGGGCCATCGCAGCCCAATCGCCTTCACTGCCACTCGATGGATTGAAGCTGCTGAGTCCGGTGGCCAACCCCGGCAAGATTATTGCCGCTCCCGTGAATTATAAGAAGCATCTGGAAGAAGTCAAAGGCAATGTCGCGCTGCATAATAACAACCCGCAACTGATGCAATCCATCCACACGATCGGGCTCTTTCTGAAGGCTTCCAGTTCGCTGGCGGGCCCGGGAGAGGATATCCGGCTGCGCAAACTCGAAAGGCGCAACGATCACGAGGTGGAGCTGGCGTTCGTAATCGGCAAGACCGGGAACAATATCCCACGTTCCGAAGCGCTTGATTATGTGGCGGGATACAGTATCGGGCTCGATATCACGATCCGCGGTACCGAAGACCGGAGTTTTCGCAAGTCTCCCGACAGCTATTCCATCCTCGGCCCCTGGCTCGTTACGAAAGACGAAATTCCCGACCCCGGCAATCTGGACTTGAACATCACAGTCAACGGTGAAACACGCCAAAGCTCCAATACGAACAACATGATTTTGGGCGTGGCGGAACTCATCGAGTTCGCTTCGTCGTTTTACACGCTGCATCCCGGAGACATTTTCATGACGGGAACGCCCGAGGGCGTCAGCCAGATTGCACCGGGAGATGTGATTCTCGCGACGGTCGAAAAGATCGGCACGATGCAGGTGAAGGTGCGCGCCGCGCAGACCGCATCGGCTGCGTCCTAGCGGAGGTCAACTATGGACACATCGGCTCTAGACGCCAAACCACAAACTTCCGCCGAATGGCAGGAGTTTTACCAGCGGCTGGAAGGCAAAAGCACGGCGGCGTTGTGGGAGGTGCTGGCCGAAATCGTGCCGCGCGAGCCGCGTCCGGCTTGTTTGCCGGCGATCTGGCGTTATAACGAAGTGCGGCCGCTGCTGATGGAAGCCGGAAGGCGGATTACTGCGAAGGAGGCAGAACGGCGTGTCTTGATTCTGGAGAACCCGGGAACCCGCGGCATGTCGCGTATTACGCAGACCGTTTATGCGGGCCTGCAACTGGTATTGCCCGGAGAGACCGCTCCGACCCACCGACACGTTGCTTCCGCGCTGCGGTTCGTGATCGAGAGCGAGGGCGGGTACACCGCAGTCGATGGGGAGCGCACCACTATGCGTCCCGGAGATTTCATCCTTACCCCCTCTTGGACGTATCACGACCATGGCAATCCGGGCGAGACGCCAGTAATCTGGCTGGACGGCCTGGATATCCCCATTGTGAACTTTTTTGAGACCAGCTTCGCCGAGCATCATCCGGAGGAGACGCAGCCGGTCACTCGCAGTGAAGGCGATTCGCTGGTCCGATTCGGAGCCGGTCTGCAGCCTCTCGAATATCAGTCCCCTCGAATGTCGTCGCCTCTGTTCACCTATCCCTACTCACGCAGCCGCGAGACGCTCGATCGCCTGTACCGCAATGGGCCGGTCCATGAGTGCCACGGCGTGAAAGTGCAGTTTACGAACCCGGCCACCGGAGGTTATCCCTTGCCCACGATCGGCGCTTTCCTGCAATTGTTTCCGCCGGGATTCCGCGGCGCGCCTTATCGCTCCACCGACGCCACGGTTTATTGCGTCGTCGAAGGGACAGGCCGCAGCCACGTCGGAAAAGAGACCTTCGCCTGGCGAGAGCATGACGTGTTCGTGGTTCCTTCCTGGTATCCGGTGTCACACGAGGCCGAAGGCGAGTCGGTGCTCTTCAGCTTCTCCGACCGGCCCGCGCAAAAGGCTCTGGGTTTGTGGCGCGAACAAGTGCCGGCGGGTGGCGCGTAACGCCCCGGTTGTATACTACCTGGAACGGCATCCCATGCAATCTTCGGCCAAGATCAATGTTTCCGACATCATCGACAACAGCAGGATCGGGACCTTCCAGATCGGATTGTTCATTTTATGCGGTCTGTGCCTGATCATGGATGGCTTCGATGTGCAGGCGATCGGGTTCGTGGCGCCGGCGCTCAGCAAGGATTGGAAAATCACCGGGGCCGTTCTGGGGTCGGTCCTCAGTGCGGCACTGGTTGGCGTTCTGTTCGGCTCGATCTTCCTCAGCATGCTGGCCGATAAAATCGGCCGGCGCCCTGTCCTGATCGGCGCCTGCCTGTTCTTTTCTGCCGTGACGCTGGCCACCAGCCTGGTACAGACCGTGCCTCAATTGCTGATGATCCGCTTCATTGCCGGCGTAGGCTTGGGCAGCATCATGCCGAATGCCATGGCTCTGGTGGGCGAATACAGCCCGCAGCGGCTCAGGGTGCCGATGATGGTTGTGGTGGGGACAGGGTTTACGGCCGGCGCCGTGATCGGCGGGATTGTGGCCTTCTGGCTGGTTCCCAATTTCGGATGGCGGTCCGTTTTCGTTTTTGGCGGCGCCGTTCCGTTGCTGATCGGCCTCCTCATGTTCTTTCTGCTGCCGGAATCGCTGCAATACCTGGCGCTGCATGGAAAGGATCCGGAACGTCTGGGGCGATGGCTTCACCGCGTAAACCCGGACGTCACCATAAGCCGCAATACGCAGTTCATTGTGCGGGAGCAAAGGCAGAAGGGCGTCCCCATGATCAAGCTGTTTCAACAGGGCCGTGCTGCCGGAACGATTCTGCTCTGGACCGTCTACTTCATGAACCTGCTCAACCTCTACTTCCTCTCCAGTTGGCTGCCCACCGTGCTGACGCCATTGGTGAAGGCGGCTAGAGTGCCGGATTCGTATGCTCTGCTGTTCGGGAGCACGTTACAAATGGGTGGAGTCATTGGGGCGATCGCGCTGGGCTGGCTAGTGGCGAGGTTCGGCTTCGTTCCTGTGCTGGCGACCGCATTCCTCTTTGCTTCCGCGAACATTGCGTTAATCGGCCAGCCCGGCTTTTCCTTGGGCCTGGTTTTTGTCGTAGTATTTGTCGCAGGCTTCGGAGTGGTGGGTGGCCAATCGACGGTCAACGCTTTGGCGGCGACGCTATATCCGACGGACTTGCGCTCTACCGGGATCGGCGCGGGTTTGGGAATCGGCCGCATCGGATCGATTGTCGGGCCACAAGTTGCGGGTTTGTTGATCGGCACCTGGACGACGAACCAGCTTTTTCTTGGCGCTGCGGTTCCGGCGCTGATCGCTTCGGTGGCCATGGTGGCGATGCGCTGGGTCATCAAGCCGCATCGGACAGCAAACGCTCAAAGCGAAGTGATGGTGCATTGAGGGCGGTGATTAGCACCGGCCTCTGATTTACGGCTGCGCAGCGCGTTTCGCAACCACCAGAGTGATATCGTCGGCCTGGGGAGCCCCCAGGGTGAAGCGGTTGAGCGATTCCATCACGGCGCTGACAATGGCATTCGGGGAATCGGCGCGCCGGCTCCTCAATACCTCGATCAAACGCTGTTCCCCATACTCTTCTTCGACAGTATTGCCGGCCTCGGTGACGCCATCGCTATACACCACCAGCAGATCGCCGGCGGCGAGCTGCGTTTCCTGCTCGCTGTAGGGCGCGATCGAGAGCACGCCGAGCACCGGGCCGCCGCCATCCAACATCTCGACCTCGCCCGAGGTGCGGACCACAATGGGAGGGTTGTGCCCGGCGTTGGCAAACGAAAGCCGGCCGGTGCGCGGATCGAGCACACCGAAGAAAAATGTGATGAACCGGTTCGACGGGCAATTGGCACACGTGATCTTATTCAACCGGATCACCAGGTTGGCGGGCTGCTCGGTCTCCTCCACAAGCGCCCGGAAGCGGGCTTCGAACTGCATCACCATCAAGGCCGCGGGCATGCCTTTGCCCGAAACGTCGCCCAGGGCCAGGCCGACGCGCCCGCTGGGATACGTGACGAACCCGTAGTAATCTCCGCCCACGGTCCGGCACGGCACGTTGAAGCCGGCCAGTTCTAGCCCTGAGACCTGCGGCGCCGTTTCCGGCAGGATGCGCCGCTGGATCTCGGCGGCCTGCGAAAGGTCGCGCTTCAAGATTCGCTCCGCCTGTTCCACTTCGGCCAGGCGCACGCTTTCCACGCGGATCGCGGCCACGTTGGCCATCACGGTGAGCAGGCTCAGATCCTCTTTGGTGAACTCGCGCAAAACAAACGGGGAGTCCAGGTAGATCAGGCCGATAATGCGGTCCTTGGTTTGCAGCGGCGCCGCCATCATCGTATGCACCTTCTGCTCCACAATGCTCATGCGGCTTTTGAAGGCATCGTCAAGCTGCGCATCCCTCACCAGGATCGAAGATTTCTCCCGGATCACGCGGTCACGCACGGCTGTCGAGATTCTAAAGCCCTCGCCTTTATGGGCCTTGGCAACTAGTTCTTCCCCTTCCAGGATCAGGAGCACGCCCCGCTGCGCGTTCACGGCGTGGATCGCAAGATCGAGGATGACAGGAAACAATTCGCTCAGCGGCCGGTTTTCCGAAAGCTCCTGCCCCGCGCGCAGCAGCGCCTGCAAGGGAGCGGATGCCTTCGCGCCGCCGCGCTCCAGCATCATGCTCTGGTTGCTGAGAGCCCCTTCGAGGCTGGTGACCAGGGTCGAAGAAGTGGGGCTGGTGGTATCCTCGTCGTCGCGCTCGAAAATTACCACGCCCTTATCGGCCTGCTTGGAATCGGGCGCATAGACGATGGTAAGGTGGCCGGCCGTGATGCGGTCATTCGGCTTGAGAATGAGCTTCGCCCGCAGCGGGATGTTATTGACGAAGGTCCCGTTCTTGCTGCCTAGGTCCTGGACGGTCCAATCGTCACCCTGAGCTTCGAAAGCAAAATGCTGGCGTGAGAGGCCGGCATCCTCGGGAAAGCTCAACTCGACAGCGCTGGACCTGCCCACGGCAAGCCGGCCGCCACTAAGCTGAATCGTATTGACCTGGCCGTCCGGACCTTGAATGAGCAGTTCGCGAGGCATCGCCGAATCCTATGGGGTTTGAATCATTATAGACGGCCTGCCGGGCTATGATGAAACCAGCACCCCAGAACGCAGGAGATCTGCATCAGGCCGAGGAATCTTTCTGGCGGGCAGGAAGGTAAGCCTATTACGACGTGAGTAAGCCTCGGCGCGAATTGGGCGCCACCTGAGCGTTTCGCAGACGCCCCAGCGCCGAGGTCAAGGCAACGCACAATTCCTGCAGGACGTGGAGTTCTCGCTCGTTCAGTCCGGGGCGTGGATGTGTATTCTCCATGTAAATGCAACCCACAGCCTGGTGAGCTACAACGATTGGAAGAAGGCCCAGATAGCTACTGCCGAAGATCGCAGACAACTTAGCGGCCTCCGGGTGCTCCCCATCTCCCGCGCCCGCGACAATGCGTTTGCAAAGCAGAGCGGCCGCGACCGGTCCGCCGGCCGTGGAGAACTGAAATTGAAACTTGCGGATGAGGCTTTCGACGCCGTCTCCCAGCCCGATGCGGCCCTCTACCTGTGTCCGATCCGGATTGAGGAACGCGAACAGGGCGCGGTCGAAGCGGCCGCCGCGAAGTATCGCCTCCAGTACCATCAGGATTAGGGTATTCAGCTCGAAATCGGAGTTGGAAGAGAGCAGGGTGATGGTTTCTTGCGCCAAACGCTCTAACGCCGGCGCGGCCTCGGCCGCCTCCAGGCCAGTGGGCTTCTCGCGCCCGTCCGGTGTGACAGGAGCGTAGGCCTCGACGGCTCGGCGCGTCTGCGCCTCCAGCCGAAGTTCGTTAATTGCCATACCGCAGGCGGCGAAACATTCCTGGGTCTCCTTAATCGCGTTCTTCAGGATGTCCTCGGCATCCGTCTGCGCCTGCGGCAGGACGGAACTATACTCCCCGAGACACATCTTCAACCGCGATTCGTTCTTGGGGCCTATCCGGTAAACGGCCGTAGTCATCTGGTGCCCCAGCGACACAGCGGCCAGCAGAAGGTTCTCGGGAGCGTTGCGCGATCCGGGTGAGAATTCCTTCATCACACATTCCGTTACGCGGTCCGGCATACCCCAATATCGCGCCACGGCCGCGCCCAGATCGTCGAATGTGAACCGCAACACTTGCAGGCACGCGGTGGAGCGTGGCACGCGCTTTTTCATCAATCCCAGGATTTTGGCGTACTGCGCCGGAAGATAATACGCCGCAAGCACCTCTCCGAGGTTGCGAGTCATTCCGCAGAGGTAGGCTTCTTCCGGAGAGATGCCCGGCGCGCGCCTGGCGATCTGGTATGCGTGATTCGCCGTCAACATCGAGAGCATCATTAACTCTCGAACCCCCGCAGTCTTGTTGTGGAAGTACTCGAAGATCACCAGACTGCCCGCCAAATGGCGGACCGCGGCCGTACCCAGCATCATTACGGCGTGGGCGACGCCATGGATGGGGCGCCCGGACATGTTTCGGCAATTGGCGGCCCGCAGCACTTTGAGGGTCAGACTGTAGTCACGAATAATCAGATTGGTCAACTCACGGATGGAGCCCTCTTCATCCTCCGCGGCCGCCAGGATCTTTTTGATCTGATCCGAGAAAGCCGGGAAATCGGGCTTTCGGGTCAGCGATTGGACACAATCGATGACCATCCTTCCCGTGGCTGCTCCTGCATACGCGACCAGGCTCACACCAGTCCCCGCCCTACTATCTCTAATCGGCAGCTTCCCGAAAACTTGATGCCGCGGTTAGCGCGCTTCGCTGCCGGGAGCGGAAGAATCGTCTATTATTGAATGAAGCGGCGCTCATGAGAATTCGAATTACCCTACTCGTTGCCCTGTTTACTGCCGGCTCGCTGGGGCTGGCATTGATCTACGCTCCCACGGTGCACGTGCGTGCGGCCACAGGCTCGGAAGACGAACTGTCGCGCGGAGTGCGCGCCATCGCGGAAGCTTACTCCCTGGTGGAGCAGAACTTTGCCGATCCGGTCTCTTCCGAACGGGCGATGTACGAAGGCGCCATTCCGGGGATGCTGCGCACTCTCGACCCGCATTCGAATTTCCTGGATCCGACCGAGTTTCGCGATATGCAGCGGCGGCAGCACGCCCAGTATTTCGGCGTGGGCATGGAAATTGCCGTGGATGAAGGAAAGATTGTCGTGTTCCAGCCGTTTCCGGGATCTCCCGCGTGGAATGCCGGCTTGCGGCGCGGCGACGCAGTGGCCGCCGTTGATGGCCGCTCGACCAAGGGGATGGACACGGCAGATGTTGCCAACATGCTCCGTGGGGCGCGCGGCACTCCGGTTTCGGTTACCGTGGAACGCCCTGGCGCACCCGAACCGATGACCATCCAGGTGATTCGCGGGGAAATCCAAACCAGTGTGGTAGATGCCTACTGGCTGAAGCCGGGAATTGCTTACCTCGGTATCACCACCTTTGAAGCCGAGAACGTTTCGCAGGATCTGGAAACAGCGATCCAGGCCTTAGGCGAGGATAAGGTGCAAGGCCTGGTGCTCGATCTCCGCGGCAACCCCGGCGGATTGCTGAATGAGGCAGTGGCCGTGGCCGGCCGGTATCTACGCAATGGGCAGACTGTGGTTTCGCATCGCGGCCGCGCCGAACAGGAGCAGATCTTCCGCGCAAAGGCGCAGTCCTTAGGCCAGCGTTATCCGATCGTTGTTCTGGTGGACCGGCGGTCTGCTTCGGCATCGGAAATCGTTTCCGGCGCCTTGCAGGATCACGACCGGGCCTGGATCCTGGGTGAGACCACTTTCGGAAAGGGCTTGGTGCAGGGACAATTTCCGCTCTCCGAAGGGGCCGCGTTACTGCTCACCATTGCCCATTACTACACTCCCAGCGGCCGGCTCATCCAGCGGGATTATCAGCACCGGTCATTCTTCGACTACTACTATGCGGGGCGCAACGATGGGCCGAACCTGCAGGATGTCAAGGCCACCGACAGCGGGCGCAAAGTGTACGGCGGCGGTGGAATCGCGCCAGACGAAAAATTCGATCCTCCCAAGGGGAACCTGTTCCAGCGCCACATGGTGGTAAGCAATGCGTTCTTCCACTTCGGGTCGGTGTATTTCAGCGGCCACACACCGGTCGTTGCCGAGGGCTGGTCACCGGACGCCGAGACATTGCAGGGCTTTCGCAACTTCCTGGATGCCCAGGAGATTCCATACACTGAAGAGGAATTCAACACCAATCGCCAGTGGATTCTCGACCAGCTTCGCTGGGAGCTCTACAGCCGGGCCCTGGGCAAGAAGACCGCAGACCGCGCAGCCATGCGCAGCGATGCGGAAGTGAACTACGCCATCCAATGCTTACCTAAGGCTCAAGCCCTGTTCCAGGAAGCGCAACGAGTCATCGCACAGCGAAGACAACGCCGGTAGAGACTCAAAATCCATTTTTTTTGAGCCGGGCGGCCGGGCTATTTCGCGTTACTTTTTTGGGTAATTCGAAATGCTTTTGAAACAACAGTCGCCTGCGTGCGACTCGTTTTACGCCAAAGTCAACACCGGAAACGCCGTAGAGCTGCAGGCTCGCGAGAGAGAGGCTGGTATGAAGCACCTCGGTCAACCGGCGGTGCGCCTCCAGTTACTCAACCGGCTTACCGCTCTGAGACCCTCCATGCGGCCGCACTGGGGCAGCATGACCGCCCATGGAATGATTTGCCACCTGGCGGATTCGTTCCGCGTGGCCATGGGGGAGCGTTACGCAAGTCCGGCAACAGGCGTTCTGCAACGCAGCATCATGAAATGGGCCGCGCTTTATGTGCCCCTCCACTGGCCTAAGGGAATCCGGACACGGCCGGAGGTCGAGCAGGGCAACGGCGGCACACTCCCCGAAGATTTCCGCCAGGACCACGCGGATCTGATCCGGCTGGTGGAAACGTTCGCCGAACCGCCATTCCGATTTCTGCGCAGCGCGCATCCGATATTCGGATCGATGCGCGAATGGGAGTGGCTGCGGTGGGGTTTTCTGCACATGGATCACCACCTCAGGCAGTTCGGGGTTTAACTGCGGCGGCGGCGGATTCCAATAAATCAGATTTACAGATCCTGTTGACTGATCTATTCTTGTATTAGTCCCCCGGAAAGGAAATCCGCTATGGCCACCCTGGAAATCTGTTTAGACGAAGAGCTGGAGCAACTTCTCGCAGAGCAGAGTCTGTCGTCCGCGGCAGTAGAGGCGAACGAGCTCGAGATGCTTTCCTTCGAACCCTGGAAACAGGGGAGCGATCCGGAAACCGCCGCCGGCGCAGAGTGGCTTTTCGAAGTATTGATGGCTTAGGCCAGGTGCCAAACCTCGGGAGGCGGTGCTGCGGGAGCGGTCACTATAGTCCGCACGCGCCGGTCCGTGCGCTGCCACCAACCCGGAAACATCTGTCCTTTATCCGCGCGCGCACGGAGCGCGCTCCACTGTGGAGAAGTGCCGTTCCAACTAGGTATGATGAGCGCGCTGCGCGTGTCCAGTCGCAGGCCCGAATGCAATGCCTTGAATAGGCTCTCTTTAGCGCTCCAGAGTAGCGCCACCAGCCATTGCCGGTTCGCGGCGGGCACCTGCGCAATCAGCTTCCGCTCGTCCTCTGTAAAGTAGTCAATAACAAAGGTATCGCTGCGGGGTTCCGCGATCTCCAGATCGCAGCCCAATGCCATGCCGCGCGGCCCGATCGCGCAGGCTGCGACCCCGTCGCGATGGCTGATGGAAATCGCAACATCGCCTGGCCCGTCGGCGCGGAATACCTCGGGGGCGCCGGAAGGCGCCGGCCGAATTTCGACACTGCGGAGAGCATCGAGTCCCGCGGGCAGGTTCCAGTGCCGCGCCAAGGCGCGTTTTGCCGTCCAACGCCCCAGCAACCAATCGCCCCGCCTTTTGGGGATGCGCAAAGTATTCAGGCGCGCGGCCTCAAACGGGCTCAGCCAGTTCAACTCCCCGGGTACATCGGCCTGTTTCTGTTCCAGCCAATAGACACACATCTCGAGTACAGGCTCGACGTTTACTACGCCATCACCGCCTCCAGCGCCTCGATCGGTTCGGCATCCACGCTGTCGGGAAGTTCGATCATACGGTAGCCGCTGAGGGAGACATAACGGTTCCCGCTGGCATCCACGACCTCGACATCGAAGCTGTTTTCCCCGAAGCCGGCGGTCACGATGGCAAAAAATGGGCCGCCGTTCCCATCGGGCGCGCGCCACACCGACACCCGATCGATACTGCGCGGAAGACCCATGTGATGCTGCGCGCCGATCTCCCAAAGTCCGGCGGTTTGGAAGCACAATTCGACCAGGCGTGGAGCTAACCGCATCGGCGCGGTAAGCCGGGGATTGGCTTGCGGAAAATTAAATGAGATTTCGAGATAAGTATACCTGAATATGACGCAATGGACTACGAAAATTTACGGGACTTCCGCCGCCAGGAGCGAATTTCGCCGGTTGATTTGTGTGCAGGTTTACGCTGGATCGAACATCGTCGGGAACGTCAGGCGACTGCGGCGCGAATCGAGCTTGAGGGTCCGGGCCGGCTGGGATCAACCGGCCTTGACTTCTTCTTTTTGCGGAGGCCGGTGGCGCGGCAAAGCTCAGAGAACGAGGCGTGGATGAAGTCCCTCATCCGTTTGAAATCCGGAGCGGCATGGCTATCCGCGGTAAGCCCGAAAAACACCTTTCCGTCATAGGTTTGGGCAGCACAGCCGATCCCCAATTCATGCCCGGTGGGAACCTGCGGATAGGACGCCAGCATGCGCTTGCCGACCGAATAGAGCGGCGTGGGAGAACCGGGAACATTGGTGCAAATGATGTTGAGCAGCGGCACCGGAAGGGGGAGCGAGGGAATGGTCCGCCAGAACAGAGCCTGAAGCGGTGGAGGAGCCGACCCGAGCCAGGCGGCGGTCAACGACAGCAGTTGCGCTGCGCCGGCGCTCTTCATGATTTGCGTTCTCTTCGCCACTGCCTTCAGCATGGCGATCGGGTCCTCGATATCCAGCGGCAGCGCCACCGGGAAAAATGAGATCTGATTGCCCAGACTCTCGCGCTGGTCGTCGCTCCGCAGGCTGAAGGGGCAGACCACGCGCACAAAGCGTCCCGCTACCGGCTCGCCGTGCAGCCTCACATACCGGGCAATGGCGCGGCCGAGAACGGAAAGAAAGACGTCGTTCACGGTCGTTCCCAGCGCCCTCTTGATGATCTGCACCTCTCCGAAACTGAATTCCGTCCAGCAGAACCGGCGCTCACCCGTGCACGGTTTGTTGAAGGGCAGCCGCTCGACGGATGCTGCCAGTTCGGGCAGCAATTCCATCAGTCCTTCGAGGCTGCCCTGCATTCGCCCGGCAAACAGACCCTGTGCCATGTTGAGGAGGCATGCCTCGGAGGCGAGCAGGTTTTCGACGGTGCTGCGAAACGCATTGGTCAACGCTCCGGCCAGCGACCTGTCCGCCGGGTTCGGCTTTGGAGGGCGGAAACGTGGTTTGCGGATAGCACGCGACCCGTCGGGTGTAGGATCCAGAATGATCTTCAGCAGAGCGGCGCCGGAGACTCCATCGGCGAGCGCATGATGCACTCGCGGGATGAGCGCGCCACGGCCCCCTTTGAGTCCTTCCACCACGTGGATGTCCCATAGCGGCCTGCTGCGGTCCATCACCTGAGTGAGGATGCGCCCGGCGAGGGCCTCCAATTGCGCTTCGCTGCCCGGCGGTTCCAGGCGCACGCGGAACACATGCTGCCGGATATCGAATTGCGGATACCACTCCCAAGTGGGATACCCAATATCGAATGGCGGCGCCACCGCGATCTGGCGGTATCGCGGAATCAAATGCAACTTGGAATCGATGCTGGCGATGAATTCTTCGAACGGTATCTCGGACTCAAAGATCGAGACACAGGCGATGTGTAACGGGATCTCCGGGCGTTCCAGATAGAGGAACGCGGCATCCGCCCCCGAAAGCAGCCGGCCGGGAACGCTATTCTGTTTGGCCGCGCGGTTCTTTACAGACAGCTGGCGTGGCATGCCACGGTCTCGTCTTCATCCAAACGATCTTGTTGCGCCGCCAGATCCTGACGGCTGCCTCGCTGCCAGAGCTCGAACGCGAGGACATCCATTTCCTGATTTTCCAGTTTGGGAGGCGGAGGACTCGCCCAGGCAGACGGTTCCGTGGGCTCTTCGGACCAGAGGGTTCCAGGTAATTCCATGGCTGCACCTCTTCCAGTATTAATTCAGAGTTTAAACTCTGTTTGTAGAGTAGGATGGATTTGGAGGAGAAGTCAAGTTTTGAAACGCGAACGTTTAGACCAGCTTGCACGGCAGGTCACGCTGGACGCGGGCCGCCGTGAGTGGATTGCCGTTCGTATTCCCTTTACCGGTATGGTGCTGGGCGACATCCCGCTGGCGCAAGAAGCGGACGTCGACCTGTCTATCAATCGCGCCCGCGCCGCGCAGCCGGGCTGGGCCGCGCTCCCCTTCGCCAGCCGCGCCGCTGTCTTCCTTCGCTTCCACGATCTTCTGCTACAGCGTCAGAACGAAGTCCTGGACCTCATCCAGTTGGAAACGGGCAAAGCGCGGAGGCACGCTTTCGAAGAGATTCTCGATACAGCGGTGGTATCCCGGTATTACGCCCGGCGGTCGGAAAAGCTGCTACGCCCCCGACGGCGGAAGGGCGCCCTGCCGGTGCTCACCCGAACCTGGGAAGTGCACCTGCCGGTCGGTGTTGTGGGATTCATTGTTCCCTGGAATTTTCCGCTCAATCTGGCTATGACCGATGCCATACCGGCGCTGCTGGCGGGAAACACCGGCGTGCTGAAGCCGGATCTGCAGACCAGCTTTACCGCGCTGTGGGCCGTAGCACTCCTGCGGGAAGCCGGCCTGCCCGCCGGCGTCTTTCCGGTGGTCACGGGTGAAGGGCCTCTACTGGGGCCGGCGCTCGGCGAGCGCGTCGACTATTTGATGTTCACTGGTAGCACGCGGACGGGGAGACTGGTGGCGCGCCAGGCGGCCGAGCGACTGATCGGCTGTTCGCTCGAACTCGGCGGCAAGAACCCTATGATCGTGCTCGAAGATGCGCGCCTGGAAGATGCGGTGGATGGCGCAATCCGGGGCTGCTTCGCCGGCGCCGGGCAGGTCTGCGTCTCCATCGAACGGATCTACGTCCACCAGTCGCTCTACGAAGAGTTCGTGGCCCGGTTGGCAACGCGCGCCTGCGCGCTCCGATTGAACGCGGCGCTGGATTATTCCGCCGACATGGGCTCACTGACCTCCGAACGGCAGTTGGCTACGGTGGAAGGACATGTCGCCGACGCGCTTGCCAAAGGAGCCAAACTGGTGGCTGGCGGGCGCCGGCGTCACGATCTGGGTCCGCTGTTCTACGAACCGACAATCCTCACCGGCGTTTGCGGAGGGATGAAGGCGTACGCGGAAGAGACATTCGGTCCCGTGGTTTCCGTCTACCCTTTTGCAAAAGAATCAGAGGCCATTGAAGCGGCCAATTGCAGCCGGTACGGGTTGAACGCGAGTGTCTGGACCCGCAACGCCCTCCGCGGCATCCGTGTCGCCCGGCAGATTCGCGCGGGGAGCGTCAATGTTAACGAGGCCTACGCCGCTACATGGGGATCAGTCGATGCGCCGATCGGCGGCATGAAGGAATCCGGCCTCCGGCCGCGGCACGGCGCAGAGGGCATTCTCAAGTTCACGCAGACCCAAACCATAGCTGCCCAAAGGCTTATGCCAATCGGCCCCGCCCGGGGAATGGACGCCTCATTCCACGCGCGCTGGATGACCCGGCTGGTGAAGCTGTTGCGGCACATCCGCGTGTTGGGGTGAAAATTACGCGCGCGGCCGTTTTCCGGCCAGCCGGTGCGCCACAATGTTAAACACAATGGGGTTGAACACCATTCCGATGTGAGTCGCGGAAACCTCGAAATCACTGGCTGGCTTGCCTGTGCGGCAGACGCGCCAGTCCACGATTCCATCCGTTTTGGAAAAGATCGCCGTCTGCCGGACCGATCTGGGCAGCCGGACCGTTAGAGATTCGAGAAACCGGCACGTGCAGCCCCCGGTATAGCAATTGGGTAGCACACCCTTCCCATGGCGGTTCAATATCTGTTTCCGAACCACCTCGGCAACCTGCAAGACCGAGGGATGAACGGTAACGCCGCGGAACGGCGCCCCCATAGTCATTACCGAAGCCACACGATCCGGCATTTGCGACGCCACGGCCCGGGCAAGCACACCCCCGAGGCTGTGTCCGATCAGATGGACCTTCCGCTTTTCCGTCTGAAACGCCTTTTCGACCGTTGCAGTAAGCCGATGCTTGATCAGCAGATTGGGACAGTCGGCGTTGATCCCGATGTTGGAATCGAACGGCCGGTAACCGATACGCCGCAGCCAGGCGCGAAATTCAGTCAAGTAGAGATCGGTTCCGAGGAAGCCGGGCACCACCACGACACCCGACCCGTCACCGCGTGGCACCCCGAAACCCCAATAGATCGGTGACACCCTGAGGTAAGCCATTTCGACGCCGACCAATAATTCCTGCCAGATCGGTAATGGCGCCGAGTCATACGGCTTGCGAACGCCTGCCTGGCGTGATGCCATTGCGCCTTCAGTGTATCTTACGGTACACTCGCCGAGTCAACATTCGATTTCCGGCTGAGACTGGCGAGTTTGTTCAGCCCATCGATGTAGGCCTTGGCGCTGGCTTCGATCACGTCCGTCGAAGCTCCTCGCCCCTGGACCCTGAACCCGGCCTCCTCAAGCTGGACGCTCACTTCTCCCATCGCCTCGGTACCACTGGTGACAGCGCGAATTTCGTAGGTGACCAGCCGGGCCGAGGTTTGGGTTACGGCGGAGAGAGCCTTGCACACCGCGTCCACGGGGCCGTCTCCAATGGCGGCGCCTTCCCGCGCCTCGCCTTTGATGCGCAGCCGGACGGTCGCGGTAGGGATGGCGGAGGTGCCGCTATAGATATGCAAATAATCGAGCTGGTACGTTTCCGGCAGCGAGTGAATTTCGTCGTGCAAGATGGCCACGAGATCTTCGTCGAACACCTCCTGCTTTTTGTCCGCCACGGCCAGGAAACGTTCGTACGCCTTGTCCAGTTCGGGCTGCGCGAGGGTATAGCCGAGCTTTTGCAGACGGTCGCGCAGGCCGTGGCGCCCGGTGCGCGCCGTCAGAACAACCCGGCTCTGGTCGATTCCCAAGTCCTCAGGCCGCATGATCTCATAGGTTTCGCGTTCTTTGAGAAACCCGTCGACATGAATCCCCGAGCTGTGAGAGAAAGCATTGCTCCCCACGATCGCCTTGTTGGGTGGGACTTTGATGCCGAGAAGATCGGACACCAGGCGGCTGGTCCGGTAAAACTCGCGCGGATCGATGCCCGTATCGAGCCCGAAATAATCCCGCCGCGTCCGCAAGGCCATCACCACTTCTTCCAGCGCCGCGTTGCCGGCCCGCTCTCCGATCCCGTTGATCGTGCCCTCCACCTGGCGTGCTCCGTTGAGGACGCCGGCCAGCGTGTTGGATACGGCGAGCCCCAGGTCGTCATGGCAGTGCACGCTAATCGTGGCGCGTCCGATGTTGGGTACTTGCTCGCGAATCGTCCGGATCAGGCAACCGTACTGCTCGGGAACGGTATACCCCGTCGTATCGGGAATGTTCAACACCGTAGCCCCGGCGTCGATCGCCGCCTCCAGCATTTCGAGAAGATAAGCAGTGTCGGCCCTCCCGGCATCTTCCGCGTAAAACTCGACGTCATCGGTATACTGCCGGGCAAGCCGAACAGCATCCACAGCCATCTGAAGGATCTTGACCTTCTTTTCCGCGAGAGTACGGCCGTACCGCTCATCCTGGAACTTACCGAGGATGTGGATATCGGATGAGCCAATACCGGTATGGATGCGCGGCCGTCTGGCTTTAGAAAGTGCCTGACCGCAAGCTTCGATATCGACCGGAACGGCGCGAGAGAGCGCACAGATCGCCGGCCCTTCCACTTCCTCGGCGATGAGTCTTACCGCCGCCGCATCTTCCGGGGAAGAGGCCGGATAACCCGCTTCGATCACGTCGACCCGGAGTTGCGCCAGTTGCCGGGCGATCATGAGTTTTTCCCGGCTTCCCAGGCGCGTCCCGGCCGCTTGTTCTCCATCGCGCAGGGTCGTGTCAAACACTACGACTTTCTCGGACATACCTGGTTCTTAGTAAAGGATACTTGAAATCTCTGTGGAGAGAGCGTTCCGCGATCAGCCTTCAGCGGTCAGCTTGACTGCCCAAAGCTGATCGCTGAATGCTGATGGCTGACAGCTTAGCAACTCAGTTTACGCTGTCAGCGGCGCGGGCTCGGCGTGTACACGCGAAGCACGTTTCCGCTTACTGCTCTTCGCCCGCGGCGTTTTGTAGCGGGTTTCGGCCTCCGCTGACCGGACAGGCTTTGCCATCAGGTCCAGGAGAGCTTTTTGTGAGGCCACAAAGGTATCCACGGTTTGCCGCGTCAGATCCGTCAGCACAGCGGGTGGAAGGGGGTTGATGGCATCGATAGTCCGCTGCGCGGTCTTCACATTGACGCTCATTTGCTGCGTGGCCACATCCAACAGCTTTTTCTGCGCATCGATGAAGGCTTCAGCCGCTTGCCGGGCCAATTCCGCAACTTCAGTGCGCTTCGCCGCGGCTTTGCCATCTGCTCCGAAGCCAGTAGCATGAGCAGTCTCCTCCGCGATTACGTCGAGGAACTTCTTCTGGCTTCTGACGAAATTTTCCATACCTTCCCGCGCCAGCTCTGCCAGACCTCGCCCGGCAAATACCTCACCCGATTTGGTGGCATCGATCCAGGCGTCGGTCTGTTTGGCGGCTAAGGTCAGGAAGTGCTGCTGCATGTCGATAAAGGTGTCGAGGCCCCGGCGCACCAGTTCCGTAAACGCTGCCACTGGCGCCGCCGAGCCGGTCCTCTCTTTCACGCCGGTCATGACGATTTCATTCTGCCGCTGCGCCAGGTTCAGGAGGACACGCTGCGCGGCAATGAAGTTGGAAATGCCTTCGCCGGCCATTTCCGTAACGGCCGCGCCGGGAATGGAACTGGCGGCCGCCAGCCGCTCCCGCACGGCATGGATGGTGTTGGCATTCTGCCGCATTACCAGGTCTAATAGAATCCGCTGGGTGGCGAAGAAGCTCTCCGTGCCCTGGCGGACCCAATCCGTTAACAGGGAAAAAGGAGAAGAACTCCGGGCGTAAGTGCCGGGATGGGGTCTCGCTTTTGTTGCCATATTCTGACTCCCTGGATGCTGCAATGCAGCATCCAATCTAAATATAGATCTTCAGGTCTTTTTATGTCAATATAAAGTTGAGGTGCCGCAATGCAGCAAGGCCCAGTGGTCATCCGCAAATACCCCAATCGCCGCCTATACGATACATCGCAAAGGAAATACGTGAACCTGGAGGATGTGGCGGCCCTCATCCGCGGCGGCACGGAAGTAAAGGTGGTTGATGCCAAGACGGGAGAAGATCTGACCCGTGTGGTTTTGACACAGATCATCGTGGAAGATGCCAAGGGGCAGCCTGCCGGATTGCCGCTGGACCTGTTGCGCCAGTTGATTATCGCCTCAGACCGCGCCGGGCAGGAGTTCATCATGTGGTACCTCAAATCCGCTTTTGACGCCTACCACAAAGTGCAGGAGACGCTGCAGAGCGGTTTGGGCGACGTCCGTTCGGCAGCGCTGTCGCCGCTGAACCTGATGAAATCGTGGTTCGGCGCCCCGGTTGCTCCCGAGCCCGATGCGGAACTGGAGCAACTCCGCCGCCGGGTGGCCGAATTGGAGGGCCAAGTCTCCGGTCGCCGCGCCCGGCAGAAGGCATAATTTCATACCACAGAGTATTAAAACGATTGCCCCGCATCGAAAACGGACTTAAATTGGTTAAGGAAGAACACGAGTTCGGCGGGTCTGAGTGAACCGACAGGCAGGAGGCTGTGTATGCACCACATTTGGCTGAACAGTTATCCGGCCGGCGTGCAGCCTCAGATTAATCTCGACGAGTACGCGTCCGTGAACGACATGTTCGCGCGTACCTGCCGCAAATTTCCCAACCATCCGGCCTTCCAGAACCTGGGAACGGTGCTTTCCTATTCCGAAGTCGAAAACCGGAGCCGCGAATTTGCGGCGTGGCTGCAAAGCCTGCCGGAGCTACAAAAAGGATCGCGCGTCGCTCTGATGCTTCCGAATCTTCTCCAGTACCCCATCGCCTTTTTCGGCGTGCTTCGGGCTGGGATGATTGTGGTCAACGTCAATCCTCTGTATACCGCGCGCGAATTGGAACACCAGCTCAAGGATTCCGGAGCCGAAGCGATCGTCATCCTGGAAAACTTCGCCCACGTGCTGGAAAAGGTCATCGCGCGCACGAACGTCAAGTACACCGTCACGACCGAGGTGGGCGATCTTGTTTCGGCGCCGCATCGCTGGCTGGTGAATTTCGCGGTCAAGCGTGTGAAGAAAATGGTGCCGCGGTGGCATCTCGACCGCGCCATCGGCTTCCGCGCCGCCCTTGCGCTGGGCCGCCAGGCCCGCCTGCACGAGGCTTCCCCCGGACGCGATCATATTGCCCTCCTGCAGTACACCGGAGGTACGACCGGAACGGCTAAAGGGGCGATCCTGACGCACGGCAACCTTGTCGCCAATGTGTTGCAGGGAGCCGCCTGGGCGCACGGCAAGTTCCAAGAGGGGAGTGAGATCGTAGTTACTGCTCTGCCGCTGTACCACATCTTTTCGCTCACCGTGAATTGTCTGCTGTTTACGAAATTGGGCGGGCTGAACGTTCTAATTACGAACCCCCGCGACATGCGTGGTTTTGTCAAGGAACTGAAGAAAACGCGGTTCACCGCAATTTCCGGGGTGAACACTCTGTTCAACGGTTTGTTGAATACGCCCGGTTTTGCGCAACTGGATTTCAGCTCTCTCAAAGTCGCCTTGGGTGGCGGGGCCGCCATTCACCGGGCCGTAGCGGAACGCTGGCGGGCCGTTACCGGCCACCCTCTGACCGAAGGCTATGGTCTCACCGAAGCCTCACCCCTGGTTGCCTGTAACCCGGTGGATAGCGAGTATTCGGGAGCGATCGGTTTGCCATTTCCTTCCACGGAAGTAGCCATTCGCGAAGACAACCGCGATTTGCCGCTCGGCAGCGTCGGAGAAATTTGCGTGCGCGGCCCTCAGGTGATGCAGGGTTACTGGCAGAAGCTGGATGAGACACTGAATATATTCACCCCGGATGGCTGGCTGCGCACAGGCGATATCGGGGTGATGGACGAGCGCGGCTACGTGCGCGTCACCGATCGCAAAAAAGACGTGATTCTCGTATCGGGCTTCAACGTATACCCCAACGAAGTCGAAGAGGTCATTGGCGCGATCCCGGGAGTTGTCGAAAGCGCGGTGGTCGGCGTTCCCGACCATGTTTCCGGGGAAATAGTGAAGGCCTTTTTGGTAGTCGCCGATCCCAGTCTCACACCCGAAGTCGTAACGGCTTTCTGCCGCCAGCATTTGACCAGTTACAAAGTACCCAAGGTAGTGGAATTCCGCCAGGACTTGCCGAAGAACCCGGTGGGAAAGGTTTTACGGCGGGAACTGCGTCCCACCTTGATCCGGCCGGAAGAAATGTCGATGTCCAACCCGGCCGCCGCCCCCTTGGGGGGCGAAATCAGGTGACCCCGTGCCGGATGACGGCTGGATCACGCGCCTGATCCCGGTAGAAGCTCTGCTTCCGGACGTCCCGGGAATGTGGCGGCCGCTGGTGGCTGACGCTTTCCGGTTCGTCTTCTCCTCTCTGTCGGGGCCTCGCCTCCAGGCCAAAATCGCAGAGCAGATGGAACTGCCGCCGAACACCGCGGCGGAAGCGCGGCTCATCCGCTTGATCTCCAAGATGCCGGGCTTGCAAAAGCTCGGCCAGGTGATGGCGCGGAACCGGCGCCTGACACCCTCTCTGCGGGAGGCTCTCTGCGAACTCGAAAACGGCATGTCGGACGTGACGGCAGAGGAGATGCACGCTCTCATCCGCGGCCAGCTCGGAAGGCTCCTGGATGTCTACCGTGTGGAGTTGGAACCTTCCGTATATAAGGAGGGCAGTGCCAGCGCCATTCTGCGATTTTCATGGTGCCTCCCGGGCCGGGAACGCGAGCACGGCGCTTTTAAGGTGCTCAAACCCTACGTCCCCGCATGTTTCGCCGAGGACATGACGCTCCTGCAAAAGCTCGGAGACTATCTGGCGTCGCGGAAGCGGGCCTACGGTTTCGCGGCGCGGGACTTGAAGGAGATGGTGGCGGAAGTCAGGTTGCTGCTGGAGCACGAGCTCGATTATGTGCGGGAACAGGCTACCTTGCGGGAGGCGCAGCGTGCCTACCGTTCCAGTTTTGGCATCCGAGTGCCCCGCGTCATTACGCCGCTCTGCACCGAAGGGATTACCGCCATGAGCGCGGAAAGCGGGGTCAAAGTGACCGAGGCGTTCCGCCGGTTTCCCATCCGGCGCGAGGCCATTGCGGCGCAGTTGATCGAGGGGCTGATCGCCATTCCGTTGTTCTCGCGGGACAGAACGGCCGTTTTTCATGCCGACCCCCACGCGGGCAACCTGCTCTACGACGAACCCAATCGTGAGCTGGTCATTCTCGACTGGGCCCTGGCGGAACGGCTGACCGCGGAAACCCGCCGTCATCTGATCCTGCTGGCGATCATGATGCTGCTGGGAAGCCGGAGCGGCGTCTGCGAGGCCATCCACGGACTCAGCCGGCGCGGACGGGGCGGTCATCGCGCATCCATGCGCCGGATTGCTCAACTTGTGAATCGGTTCTTCGACCAACTGGCCGCCGGCCATAGCGCTGGAGTTTTGGATGCCATGCGGTTGCTGGACGAGGCCGCCCTGGAAGGCATCCGCTTCCCCGCGTCCCTGTTTTTGTTTCGGAAAGTGCTCTTCACACTCGACGGCGTTCTGCACGATGTAGCGGGTTCCGCGGTCCGGATCGATCATCTGCTGACGCGCGAGTTCTTGACCCGCTGGCTCGCCAGCTTCGGCCTGTTCTCCGCGCCGCTTCAGATCGGGGATTTCGTTGCCGTAGGGCGGAAGACAGGCACGGCCGTACTGGATCGCGTTTCCCGGCTTCTTCCGCGTCTTCCTTAGTACATCCTTTGCAATTACGATCGCGTATTTCTCTCGGCTCCCCCGGGTTGCGACCGCACCCAACATTCAGAGGACGGGCCGCGCTTCTATTTGACGACGAGATGTTCGATATCGCGATTATTTTCGGTGCACACGTATTCCAGAACTTCCGTGTACCTGGGAGCAAGAGAACTGACCCGCTTCATCTTCCAGGGTTTCTGGAAGGCGCCTGGATCATCAAAGGTTATTTCCATTTCCAAATGGCCCAGGTCCGGACGCCGAAAACGCTCCGTCACGTGCATTTTCTCGGTCTGCGGATAATTATCGTTAGTGAGCCATACCCGATCGTTGAAGCCTACCGTGTCCACAACCAGTGCGTCCCCTTCCCAGTGCCCGACCGAATGTCCCATGAAAGACGGATTTGGATCTCTGGGATGATCACGTCCATCAAGATATATTTGGCGCGTAGGGTTGCCACTGTCTGCGTCAATGATGACGAGCATCGTCGGCGTCTGTACCAACCTGTACTCGAAAAACATTCCGGAGTACGTCAATCCTCCGGGCAGGCAGTAAGTCTGCGGATCTTTGCCGAAGCCGTCGCTCCGCTTCTTGGCCAGTTCCGCAGCCCACGGCAGAGGCTCGGGCTTGGAACCCATTGTCTGGAGCAGCGCAGGCAGCCAAACGCCATTGAGGTCCGGCC
Source organism: Terriglobia bacterium (assembly GCA_003175985.1). Taxonomy (GTDB): domain Bacteria; phylum Acidobacteriota; class Terriglobia; order Bryobacterales; family Bryobacteraceae; genus PSRJ01. The sequence goes on along the minus strand of PSRJ01000033.1, from coordinate 4,135 downwards.
GACCTTCTCGTGTGCGGGGAGTACGCCCCTTGGGAGCCGGATGCTCAGAGCTCAGGTACACAAAATAGCTGCCTCCGTCTCCCAGAGTGTTCAGTTGCTCGTCGTTCAACGGAATATCGAGCCGGAAGGTTTGTCCCGCTTCGAGCTGCACGTTTTCGCGCTTAAATGGAAGAAACAGCGGCGGAAACTCGGCGGTAATTTGATAAGGGCCGGCGGGAAGAGATCGGAACTCATACTTCCCGTCGGCGGCGCTCTGTGCGGAAAACATCGCTCCGCTGGAGGTGTTCGTGGCGTGGATCGATGCTTTTGGGATCGGGCTGCCCTCGGACCCGGTTTGCACTCTGCCTGTGAGCGTCGCTGAACTCTGTCCAAAGGCCGCCGCAATCAATACGAGAAGAGCCGGCGTCAACCTCCACGTCGTCATGCCTCAATATTCTTTCACCGGGCCACCGACCAGTCAATCGATAGGGGGGGCAAGTCATTGGTCCAGGTCTTATCCTGGGAGTGCGTTAACCAAGCGACATTTTTCCGAGAGCGACCGGAGGGACGCTATTTCTTGACTCCCTCGGCGAGCATCGCCCGCCAAGCCGCCGCCGGCCGCAGGAACGTTAGAGTGTTACTTTCATCCGCAGCGCCAGAGACCAGCATTCCGACGACCCGTCCGTTGGGCAGAAACACCGGGGAACCGCTGAAACCCGGCAGCGCGCTCCGATCCAACACGACCTCGTCGATTGCCTTCCCGTCGCGCCAAACGGGACGATCGGCGGCCACGCCGGCCTGGAATGTCATCGGATCGCGGAGCGCTCGAGGAAAGCCGGTGAAGGCGACCGGTGTGCCGTCCGCCGGGATATCCCAATCGAACTGAACCGGGGCGATCTTAACCTTAGATATCTGCCGGAGATCCGTAGTGGGGCGGCAAACGGCAACATCCAAAATTTCATCAATCGCACAACTGGTAATTTTGAAAGCAAACCAGGTCGTGGGTTCGTCGAGCGCCTTGGGTTGCCAGCCCTCAAGCGGCAAAGTGATCGCCGAAACGGGACACTGATGATCGTTCATTTGTTCCCGAAGCACATGTGCCGCAGTCAAGAAATCCCCGCCTGCGGATACGAAGAAGACACTTCCCGGGCGTGAGACGACTGTGGTCTCTCCACCCTTAACCGCTAGGCAGACCAAGGGGGCCACAGAGCGCTTGATCGCCTCGACTGCACCGGCAAAGGGGTTCCCCCCGTTTTCGGCCAAGGTTGGGCGCGAACTTTGGGCGTGACTCGCCGGCCACGCCGGGATGGTCATTAGCGCGATCAGGACTGGCAGTGTTGTTTTCATCTTGGGAGTTCCTCGCCGTTGCAGGTCCGAAATCCCCCGAAAAACTGTCATAGAGCGTATAATCCGGAGACTATGGAAGGGCCGGCCTCTGAAACCACCAGCCTTCTTCACGCGTGGGCGGGTGGCGACCGCAACGCGCTGGATCGCCTGACGCCGCGGGTTTATGACGAACTGCACCGCATCGCCCGCAACTTTATGCGGCACGAGCGGCCGGACAGGACCATCCAGGCGACAGCCCTGGTGCACGAGGCTTTTCTGCGTTTGGTCGAAGTGAACAACGTAGATTGGGAGCAGCGCGCCCACTTCTTCGCCGTCTGCGCCCAGGTCATGCGGCGGATCTTGCTGAAAGGCGCCCGCAGGCGCGCCACTTCCAAACGCGGAGGTGGATGGGAGCGGGTCACACTTGAGGGAATCGCTGAATTGGACAGGCGCGGCGCCCGGGAATTGATAGCTTTAGATGAGGCCCTCACCCGTCTGAGCGAAGCCGATCCGCGTAGATCTCAGGTAGTGGAGCTACGCTACTTCGGAGGCCTGAGCGTGGAGGAAACCGCCGCCGTACTCAAGGTTTCCCCGGAAACCGTGGCTCGCGACTGGCGGATCGCCCGCGCATGGCTGTTATCGGAGCTGGAATAGGCGAGCGTGATGTCAGCCCGGCTGGGGACATGCAGGTTTGCCTCACTTCCTCAGCGCGAAGCTCCAGTTCTGCACCAGCGTGATCGGCTCGGACGTTTTGGGGCTCGCGACGGGAACCGTGACCAGAAACCGCTGCCCGTCTGCGGACACGTCGTAGGGCTGCGGGCTGCTCGTCGGAATCCCTCCGAAGAGCATTCGCACCACGCTCACTTCCACCGCGCCTTCGGAGATTCGCACCTCCGCCGCCATCAACTTCCCTTCTGGCGTGACGAAGAAGATCTCCTTGCCGTCCTTCCGCCAGCGCGGTATCCTCCCGCCATTGGGCGAGACCCGGCGCCTTTCCGCGGGCCGCGACAGCGGCGCGACGTAAATGTCTTGAATCTCTGCCTGCTGCGCTTCGTTGGAGGCGTATACCACCCATTTTCCGTCGGGCGAAAACTGCGCCGCCGATTCGTAGAACTTATTCTCGCGGAAAGGTACCGGTTTGAGCGGGCCGCCGGGGGTTTCCGGCGTCAAAGGCAGAACATAGAGATCGCCATCGGGAGTGGTTGTGCCGAATAGCAAGGCCTTGCCGTCAGGCGACCAACTGTATGGGATCTTGGTCTTTCCATCGGCGTACAGGAGTTCCTCCGGGGCCGAGCCATTGGCAGGCTTTCGATAGAGGTCGAAATGGCCGGCGCGAGGCGATGTGAAGGCGATCGTTTTGCCGTCGGGAGACCAGACCGGGTTGAGATTCACGCCCGTGCCCGAGGTAAAGCGCGTGGGCAATCCCCGCGCCAGGTCATAGGTCCAAAGGTCCGATCTGCCCGCGCCGAAGATAAACGTTGCCGCCAGGGTTTTGCGATCCGGGGAAAGGCGAACTTGACGGATCGGCCCGGGCTCTCCGACGGTACCGGTCTGCTTGCCCAAGCGATCGAACCAGGTCAATTGCCAAGAGTTGCTGCTTGCGGGCGCGCCGATCCGATAAGCCAGCATTCCAGTGGTGGAAGCGGAGAAAACACCGATCCCCGCTGGCCTTACCAGGGATTCCACACGTTCGGCGACGGGCACGGCCTCGCCCGTCGGCCAAAGCACCTTCATGTCGAAGGGCTGAGCCACCAAAGTTCCGCCCCGAAGGAAAAGCAGCCGCCCTTCCGCATATGCCGCATCCGAATCCACGGGGCCTATGACCTTGCTCGATGTTGAGCTTAGGGACCCCACCCGCAAGCTGAGTCCTCCACGGCCCGCGGCTGTCACCGTCGCGAACAGGAAATGTTCCCCATCGGGCAGGAACCGAGGTGAGTGGTCGGAAATTCCCTCAGCCGGGTTTACGGCCGTGGTGGGAGTAGTGGCGCCGCCGGCGGACGAGATCTTCAGCAGCGGCCCCGAGGCGGCCACGGGCGAGAACACAATGGTGCCGCCGTCCTTGTCGCTCCATGACCCGCCAGTCGGATCCAGCGCATCGGCCAGAGCGATGGCAGGGCCCCCCTCTGTGTCGATCTTCTTCAACTTGGAATCCGCGAAAAATCCTACCCACCGGCTGTTCGGCGACCAGAATGGAAGCCGGGCACCCTCTGTGCCTTCGAGCGGCAGCGCCTTCGAGGACTCCAGCGAGCGAATCCATAACTGGCTTTTTCCGTCCTCGCCCGTAGCCGCGAATACCAACCGCCGGCCATCCGGCGACATCGCCAGGGAACCGTAATTCGTACCGAACGCGAAGTCTGTCTTCTCCGGTGGGAGTATGGTCGAGCGGACTATGCGAGCCTCCGGCTCCGGGTGCCGCAAATACAAGAACGCGGCCGCCAGGATAGCCAGCACCGCGGTCAGCCACCCCGCAAGCCCCCAAATGTGCGACAGGCCTCTGGTCGCAGTAAACCCATCTTGTGCGGGGCTGGCAGCCGCGCCTGCCGGCTGAGCCGCCCAATCCATCTCCGCATTCAGATCCCGAGCGGTCTGCCACCGATTTTCCGGGTCCGGCTCAATACAGCGATCCACCACATGAGCCAGCTTTTCCGGCAGCGCATCGAGCTGAGGCCGGACCCCTGCCGCCGTCCGCTCACCCGTGGTCATCTCATACAGCACAAGGCCGAACGCAAAAATGTCTGTCCTCGGATCGGCCTCCCGGCCGTCCACCTGCTCGGGAGCCATGTAACCAGGCGTGCCCATGGCGCTCCGCGAAGCCGGCTCGCCGGCCATC